>JAMIFN010000001.1:0-9243 GCA_035906235.1 Allobrachymonas sp.
CCCTATATCCCCAACAGCATTCCAGGGAAAGTTCGCTTGTCCAACTTTGCCTTTGGTCTAGGTGGCATTCTTTACGGCGCTTATGGCCTACATCGCAATGATCTCTATATTCCTGGTAAGCATGGGCCAGGCGTGCACCTGCACGACAGCGCGGCCATGCTGATGATGGCGGCTATCGTTTGCGGCTGCGCGGTATTGCTCTCGGTCGTTTTAGACCACTACGACGAGCGCGATAACGAAGTCTATTACCAACGCACCGCGCAGGTCTTGCGTTGGTTGGGTTGGGGTTTTTTTGCTTTGGCTATGCTGCACTACATTCGCAGCTGAGACATAAAAAAACCGCTCTATTCAAAGAGCGGTTTTCGCAAAGGGGCTCAACCTGATTAGGCTTTAACCACCTGCGCCAGTTTGCCTGCGGCGTAGGCCGCAGCCATGTCGCTCATACTGATGGGCTTGATTTTTGCGCCTTGGCCTTCGCAGCCAAATTCCAGGTAGCGTTGTTTACACACGGCTTTGGCTGCTTCGCGCGCGGGTTTCATCCACTCGCGCATATCGAATTTGCTGGGGTTTTCGGCCATGAATTTGCGCACTGCGCCCGTCATGGCCATGCGGATATCGGTGTCGATATTGATTTTGCGCACGCCGTGTTTGATGGCTTCTTGAATCTCTTTCACCGGCACGCCATAGGTTTGCTTCATCTGGCCGCCGTATTGGTTGATGATGTCGAGCAAATCTTGCGGTACAGACGAGCTGCCGTGCATGACCAAATGCGTATTGGGAATGCGGGCGTGGATTTCTTTCACGCGGCTGATGGCCAAGACATCGCCCGTGGGTGGGCGTGTGAATTTATACGCGCCGTGGCTGGTGCCGATGGCAATGGCCAGCGCGTCGAGCTGCGTGGCTTGCACAAATTGCGCGGCTTCTTCGGGGTCGGTCAGCATTTGGCTGTGGTCGAGCTTGCCAACAGCACCTACGCCGTCTTCTTCGCCAGCCTCACCTGTTTCCAAGCTGCCTAGGCAACCTAATTCACCTTCGACCGTAGCGCCCAATTTGTGCGCCATTTCCACCACTTTTTTGGTCACGGCCACGTTGTAATCAAAATCTGCCGGTGTCTTGCCGTCTTCGCGCAGCGAACCGTCCATCATGACCGAGCCAAAACCCAAATCCAGCGCGCCCTGGCAGATAGCGGGGCTGGTGCCGTGGTCTTGGTGCATGACCATAGGGATGTGTGGATAAGCCTCAGATGCGGCTTGAATCAAATACTTGATGAAATGCTCGCCCGCATATTTGCGCGCACCTGCGCTGGCTTGCAGAATCACGGGCGCACCCACTTCATCGGCAGCGGCCATGACGGCCTGCACCTGTTCCAGGTTATTCACATTGAAGGCGGGAATGCCATAGCCGTTTTCGGCAGCATGGTCGAGCAATTGGCGCATGGAGACGAGAGCCATGTGGTTGTCCTTTTTTTGAGATAAGCAGAGAAGAAAACAGCTTGCATTTTAGCCAAGCCACTGCGCTTGTGGTTTAGCATCAGCCCATCACATTTTTAAAGGGTGAATATCGATGAATAATGACTTTGATAGCCTGGCTCAAACCAGTGGTAACACGGGCGCTGATGCCCCCGTTTTATTGGATAAGCCGCGCCATTTGGACGCGGGAGCAGGTATGCGTTGGGTGAGCCAAGCCTGGACGCTATTTAAAGCTCGCCCCGGTCTGTGGGTGGGCATGGGCGTAGTGCTTTTTGGGCTGATGATCATTTTGTCTCTAATCCCAGGCTTGAATTTTTTGCTGAGTTTGGGCTTCGCCGTGGTTGTGGCAGGCTGGGTTATTGGTGCGTACGAGCTGGATGAAAACCAAAACTTGGAATTTACGCATTTGTTTGCAGGTTTTCAGCGCAATGTGGGGCAGTTGCTTCTACTTGGTTTGTTCTATCTGCTCGCCGTTATTGGCCTTGTCTTTGCAGTTGTCTTCCTTTTCGGTGCGGTTATGGCAACGGTTTTTGGCAGCCTAAGTCCAATTGATATCTGGAGCGTGTCGGCACATGGTGATGTTTGGAGCAGTCCCATGATTGTGGTCGCGTTGCTGGCCTTCTTGGTGTTTTTGGCACTCATCGTACCCTTAGTCATGGCGATTTGGTTTGCGCCTGCGCTGGTGGCGCTCAACGATATGCCCGCTATCGATGCTATGAAACTCAGCTTCAAAGCTTGCATGGCTAACCTTGTCCCGTTTTTGCTTTATGGCTTGGTGCTGATGGTGTTGACGGTCGTAGCCATTATTCCCTGTGGCCTGGGTTTGCTGGTGCTGCTGCCTATCATGTATATCAGTTACTACACCAGCTACCGCGAGGTGCTGACGCACAACTAAGCCCACGCGCATTGCTATCAAAAAGAGAGCTGCCAAGGCAGCTTTTTCCGCTTAAAAAGCCTAAAACACATGAAAAAACCTCTCTTTTTTGGCCTCAGCTTGCTGCTGACGCAGTGGGCAGTGGCTGCCTTGCCCATTGCGCATTGGCAAAGCCCACAGGGTGCGCAAATTTATCTCATATCCACAGCGCAGCTGCCCATGGTGGATGTGCGCATCGACTGGGACGCAGGCAGTCGCCGCGACCCGCATGGCAAAAGCGGCACAGCCGCTGCGCTAGCCTCTATGTTGGACAAAGGGGTGACCGCGCAAGGCAGCCTGCTCGCGCTGGACGAAAACGCCATAGCAGATATTGGTGCGGATCTGGCCGTGCAAATTGCAGCCAATGTGGACGATGACCGCCTAAGCATCAGCCTGCGCAGTTTGAGCAAGCCCGAGATTTTGCAACCCGCCGTGGCCTTGCTGGCGCGGCAAATCGCCAGCCCCAGCCTGCCACCGGCAGTGTGGCTGCGTGAGCAAAGCAAAACACTGGCAGCACTGGCCGAGGCGCAAACCCGCCCACCCTATGTCGCGCAAACCGCCTATACCCAGGCCGTGTACGGCCAGCATCCCTACGGATCTGTGCCCAGCGCCACCAGCCTCAAAAGCATCCGTGTAGCCGATTTGCGGCAATTTCATGGCCAGTATCTGCGCGCCTGTGGCGCACGCATCAGCATCGTCGGATCCCTCGATAGGGCGCAGGCCGAGCAAATCAGCCACCAGCTTTTGGCAGGCTTGCCCCGTGCTTGTCCTCCATGGCCAGCCCTACCCAAAGTCGCCGATGCCCCCGCCAAGCTGCAACGCATCACCCTGCCCGCGGCACAAAGCCAAGTGCTGCTGGGGCAGATTGCCATAGCCCGCGATGACCCTGATTTTTTCCCCTTTTTGGTCGGCAATCACATCTTGGGCGGGGGTGGATTTGCCTCGCTCTTGATGCAAAAAGTGCGTGAAGACCAGGGGCTGGTTTATGGCATCTACAGCGATTTTGCGCCGCAACGCGATCGGGGGGCGTTTAGCATTTCCTTCCAAACCCGACCTGCCGAAGCCGAACGCGCCACGCAGCTCAGCCTGCAGGTGCTGGATGATTTTGTGCAACACGGCCCTGTCGACACCGCACTCCAAGCCGCCAAAGACAACTTGATAGGCGGCTTTTCCGGGCGCTTGGACAGCAACGCCAAGCTACTGGGCATGCTGGCCAATATCGCCTGGAACGACTTGCCCCTAGATTATTTAGACACCTGGACGGCCAAAATCGCCGCCGTGCAAACAGCAGATGTACGCCGCGCTTTTGCGCGCATGCAACCCAAGACGCTGGTGCGGGTAGAAGTGGGGCCATGAAGAGGAGCGTGCCCTAAAAAAGCCTTCGGGCAAGTCTTGCAAAACGCCAAGCCCCAAGGCTTGAGCGTTGAGCGGGCTTGCCAGCACTTTAGCCACAGCCGCCAGGCCTACTACCAGTGGAAGGCAACGCAGCAAAGCCGCATTGCCAAGGCGAAGAATGATGCGTATGCCGTGACCTGAGGCTATTTTCAGCATGTTTTCGGCGTGTTTTTTGGGTATTTTCGAGGTTCTAGGCCGCAAAACCTGCCTGAGCAGCTCACTTTTTTGAAGTGCGCTGAATCACTCCAACACATACATGGATGCGCATAGGCGCAAAAAAAGCGACTCTTGCGAGTCGCTTTTGTGTGTGCCTGAAGCTATGCAGCCCGAGGGCGGCATAGTGTGGGCAGGAATTACTTCGCGCGGGCGCTGATAATTGCCTCGGCCACATTCTTCGGCGCTTCAGAGTAATGTTTGAACTCCATGGTGTAAGTTGCACGGCCTTGCGTCATAGAGCGCAATGAAGTCGCGTAACCAAACATTTCAGACATAGGAACTTCGGCCTTAATCACTTTGCCGCCGCCCACCATATCGTCCATGCCTTGCACCATGCCGCGTTTAGACGACAAATCGCCCATCACATTACCGGCGTAGTCTTCAGGGGTTTCCACCTCAACGGCCATCATAGGTTCCAAGATGACTGGCGAGGCTTTGCGCGCTGCTTCTTTGAAACCGAAGATGGCTGCCATCTTGAACGCTTGCTCAGACGAGTCAACATCGTGGTAAGAACCAAAGGTCAAACGCACCTTGACATCGACCACGGGGTAGCCAGCCAATACGCCAGCAGTCAGGGCTTCTTCTACGCCTTTTTGTACCGCAGGGATGTATTCGCGAGGAACCACACCGCCTTTGATCTCATCGACGAATTGGAAGCCTTTGCCCGCTTCTTGAGGTTCGAGCGTGAAGACCACATGGCCGTACTGACCTTTACCACCAGACTGACGGACAAACTTGCCATCCACATCGGTAACGGTTTTGCGCACGGTTTCGCGGTAAGAAACCTGGGGCTTGCCCACATTGGCTTCCACATTGAACTCGCGTTTCATGCGGTCAACAATAATTTCCAAGTGCAGCTCGCCCATACCGGCGATGATGGTTTGGCCTGTTTCTTCGTCAGTGCGCACGCGGAAAGAAGGATCTTCTGCAGCCAGACGAGACAGAGCCAAGCCCATTTTCTCTTGGTCGGCTTTAGATTTGGGCTCAACCGCTTGGGCGATAACTGGCTCAGGGAAGACCATGCGTTCGAGCACGATAGGTGCGGCGGGGTCGCACAGGGTTTCGCCCGTGGTCACATCTTTCAAGCCTACGCAAGCGGCGATATCACCCGCCACGATCTCTTCGATCTCTTCGCGCTCGTTGGCGTGCATTTGCACGATACGGCCGATACGCTCTTTTTTCTCTTTGACCGAGTTGTAAACCGTATCGCCCTTAGACAGAATGCCCGAATACACGCGCACGAAAGTCAACTGACCAACAAAGGGGTCGGTCATCAGTTTGAAAGCCAGCGCAGAGAATTTCTCTTTGTCATCGGCTTTGCGGGTGATGGGTTCTTCGTCTTCGTTCGTGCCGCCAACATCAGGAATATCTACGGGTGAAGGCAAGAAGTCGATCACCGCGTCCAACATGCGTTGCACGCCTTTGTTTTTAAAGGCCGTGCCGCAGAACATAGGCTGAATTTCAACGGCCAAAGTGCGCGCACGCAGACCTTGGACGATTTCCGCTTCGCTCAGCTCGCCGTTTTCCAGGTACTTATTCATCAAGTCTTCTGAAGCTTCGGCTGCAGATTCGACCATTTTTTCGCGCCACTCTTGCGCCGTCTCCAGCAACTCAGCGGGGATGTCTTGGTAGTCGAATTTCATGCCCTGAGACGCTTCGTCCCAGATGATGGCTTTCATCTTCAGCAGATCCACGACGCCGCGGAAGTTGTCTTCTGCGCCGATAGGGATGACCACAGGCACGGGGTTGGCTTTCAGGCGTGTTTTCAGTTGCTCAACGACTTTGAAGAAGTTGGCGCCTGTGCGGTCCATTTTGTTCACAAAGGCCAAGCGCGGCACTTTGTATTTATTGGCTTGGCGCCAAACGGTTTCAGACTGGGGCTGCACGCCACCTACGGCGCAATACACCATGCAAGCGCCGTCCAAGACGCGCATAGAACGCTCCACCTCAATGGTGAAATCCACGTGCCCTGGGGTGTCGATGATGTTGAAGCGGTGCTGTTCGTACTGGCCGCTCATGCCCTTCCAAAAGCAAGTGGTGGCAGCCGAAGTAATGGTGATGCCGCGCTCTTGCTCTTGTTCCATCCAGTCCATGGTGGCGGCGCCATCATGCACCTCACCAATTTTGTGGTTCACACCGGTGTAGAACAAAATGCGTTCGGTCGTGGTAGTTTTACCAGCGTCAATGTGCGCAGAGATACCGATATTGCGGTAGCGCTCAATAGGGGTTTTGCGTGCCATGAAAATTCTCTTTGATTGAACGAAAAACGCCCAAATGGACTTTGGGCGTTGTCATCATGCAGCGGATATTTTGCAAAACAGCGACTTGCTGCGCCTAAGCGCGGCAAGCAGCACCATCAACAAGGGCAAGCCAGCTGCACGATCACAAGGTGTTTTAGAAACGGAAGTGGCTGAATGCCTTGTTGGCTTCGGCCATGCGGTGGACTTCATCGCGTTTTTTCATCGCGCCGCCACGACCTTCTGAGGCTTCGATCAGCTCATTGGCCAGGCGTTGTGCCATAGACTTTTCGTTGCGTTTGCGCGCAGCGTCTTTGAGCCAACGCATAGACAAGGCCAAGCGACGCACAGGGCGCACTTCAACCGGCACTTGGTAGTTGGCACCACCCACACGGCGAGATTTAACCTCGACCATGGGCTTGGCGTTGTTGATCGCTGTGGTGAACAGCTCCAGAGGATCTTTCTGGGTTTTGGTAGCAATTTGCTCGAGCGCACCGTAAATGATGCGTTCAGCAACTGCTTTTTTACCGCTTTCCATGACAACATTCATGAATTTGGTCAGTTCTACGCTGCCGAATTTAGGATCAGGCAGTATTTCTCGTTTGGGTACTTCGCGACGACGTGGCATATTTCACCTCTTGCTTCAGTTGGTAGCTGCACTTTGCGCTACCGCGAAAACACATGTCAGCTTGTTTTCACTTACTCGACCGGCATGCACGATTGCATGTTGACAGTCACTACGCTTACCTCTCGCGCCACGCGAGGAGACAAGCACCATTTGTTTTAAGCGGCTGAAAAAGCGCTTAAGCTTTCTTCGGACGCTTAGTACCGTACTTAGAACGCGATTGCTTACGGTCTTTAACACCTTGCAAATCAAGCGAACCACGCACGATGTGGTAGCGAACACCTGGCAAATCTTTTACACGACCGCCGCGCACCAGCACAACGCTGTGCTCTTGCAGGTTGTGGCCTTCACCACCGATGTAAGAGATCACCTCGAAGCCATTGGTCAGGCGCACTTTGGCGACTTTACGCAAGGCTGAGTTAGGTTTTTTAGGCGTAGTGGTGTACACACGAGTGCATACGCCACGACGCTGGGGGCAGTTTTCCATCGCTGGAGACTTGGACTTGATCTGCTCGACCGTCCGCCCCTGGCGAATCAATTGATTGATAGTTGGCATGAATGTCCTAAACGAGAAATAAAAACACAAACAGCAGCGCCCAGCCCCGCAAAGAGCCCAGTGCTGCTTTTTTTTCTTTCCTTTGCCTCGCCTACTCGTCAAATAAGCGCTGACTGTGCGATAAAGCGCAGCCTAGCCAAGAAAGCCCAGTATTGTAGCCTTGTTCTGCAGCTTCATCAAATCCCCAGCAAAACAGCGTCCGCCGACAACGGCAAAAACCCAAACTCTGTTGAAATTTTCTGGACTTTATTATCAGTAGGCTGACAATTCCAAGCTAATATCTTTGCCCCAGCCTAACGAGTCAGCTCCATCATGCACTTCGCGTCTTTACTCTCACCCAACCCCGAAAAAGCTTGGGTCGAGAAATTCTTTTTGGCCTACACCCCCATTTGGGTCGCGCTGATGGCCATGATGATGTTCACAGGCTGGGCTGGCACTTGGGGCAATGTTGCACTGCTGGCGCACAGCTTGCTGGTGGCGCTACCCATTTTGCTGGTGCCCCTGTGGCTGGCGCGGCGCCACCCCAGCACTCAGCCCTGGTATCAGCGCTATTGGTTCAAGGTCAATGTTTATTTGGCACTGTTTAACTTGGTGGGCAACTACTTTGGCAGCGAGTATTTTTTTGATGTGCTGGGCATGGTTTACCGCTTTACCCACGCCAGCACCACTTGGGATTCGGCGCTGCTGGGCAGCGGCAAGCAGCCCGTGCCGCTGATCATGTATTTCTACACCCAAGCCTATTTCATGACCTACCACGCCACGGCCAATATCGCCTTGCGCCAGGTGCAGCGCCTACGGCTGCCCGCGCCTGCGCTATGTTTTGGCTTGGCCGTATTTGTGGTGGGCTATCTTTGGGCCTGGGCAGAAACCAAAGCCATGGCCAACCCCATGATGGCCGATTTGTTTTATTACGAAAAAATGGAACTGATGCTGCGCTACGGCTCGGCCATCTATGCGCTCTACTTTATTGCCAGTTTCCCCATCTACAGCCTGATGGATGAAAAACCCGAGAAACCGTGGAGCTTGGCACAAGCCGCTGCGGGAGCGCTGAGCGCGGGCATGATCACCTTGACCTTGTTGGACTTTGCGGCCAAGTGGGTGGGGCGCTTGTAAAGCCTGTTAACCTCAGCTTGTGCCATGGCGCTAATTTAAGTACAATAAATAGTACAAGGAGTAGCCCATGAACACCCTCAGTTATAGCAGCGCGCGCGCGGCATTGGCCAACACCATGGATCGCGTTTGCGCCGATCACCAGCCCATCATCATCACGCGCAGCAGCGGCCAATCCTCCGTGGTTATGCTCTCGCTCAGTGATTACCAAGCGCTGGAAGAAAGCGCCTACCTGCTGCGTAGCCCCAAAAATGCCAGGCGCTTAATGGGTAGCATTGCTACACTAGAAGCTGGGCAGGGCGTGGAGCGCGAGCTGGAGTTATGAAGTTAGTCTTCTCCGAGCAGGCTTGGGAAGACTATTTGTACTGGCAGACGCACGATAAAAAAATCCTGCAACGCATCAATGCCCTGCTGAAGGAAATCATGCGCAGCCCCTATGCGGGCACGGGCAAACCTGAGGCCCTGAAACACGCCTTGGCGGGCTATTGGTCGCGCCGTATCAATGCAGAGCACCGCTTGGTATACAAGGCGCTAGAAAACGAAATTTGGGTGGTGCAGCTGCGCTATCACTACTGAGGCCGCCGATCTGTCAGCGTTTGAGATCGCGATAGAAGTTTTCGTGTGAACCGATGGCCTCCGACTAAACAGTCGGGAACCTCTAAAAACATCAATTTCCAAAAAACAGCCCCAATAAAATCAATGAGTTGCAAGTGCAAAATCCT
>JAMIFN010000002.1:0-28274 GCA_035906235.1 Allobrachymonas sp.
AGCGCGTCTAGCGCAGCCAGCAGTGCCGAACCAGCCACGGCCACGGCTACCACGGCGCCCTTGGGCGCAGGGGTGTTGGCCGAGATGCAAAACGACAAGCCCATGCTGAAGGTGTATTTTGATGTCAGCCGCGCCCAAGTCGCGCCTGAGTTTGCCAAAGTTGCGGTGGATGTGCTGGCCTATGCCAAAGATCACCCTAATGCGAAATTGCAGATTTCTGGCTTTAACGACCCTACGGGCAACGCCGTGCAAAACGCCAAATTGGCCAAGCAACGCGCCGAAGCGGTGCGTGCTGCGTTACAAGCCCAAGGCCTGGCAGCTGACCGCATGGTGCTGGCTAAACCCGTAGATGCGGCTGTGGCTGCCGCAGCGGGTGCCAATAATGCCGAGCTGCGCCGCGTAGAGGTGCATGTGCAGTAAGGGCGTGATATTCACCCTAAAAACCAAAAGCCGCCTTCGCCAGCGGCTTTTGTGCTTTACAGCGTTTCTCTAAGGAGGTTTTCTAAGCGCGCTGCGCCCTGGCGCGGGCTAGGGCTGCGGCAATGGCGGCTTGTTTATTACTGGTCGGGCTCTCGCCCTGGGTGTCGGGGCTGGCTTCGGCACTGGCTTGTTTTAAAAGCGAGCTGCGCGTACCTAAATCGTTGCGCGCTTGGTGCGCAGCGTAGCGCTTGGCAGCTTGCGTGGCGTGTGTGGGCGCCCAAGCCTGCCAGCCTGTTTGCCCTGGGGTGACAATTTCGATTTCGATGCAATCGACGGGGCAGGCGGGCACGCAGAGCTCGCAGCCTGTGCAGTCGGTTTCGATGATGCTGTGCATGGCTTTGTTGCCGCCGACGATGGCGTCCACTGGGCAGACTTGCACGCACAGGGTGCAGCCTATGCACCAGTCTTCGTCAATAAAGGCGACGGTGCGTTCTTGCTCTTGGCCAAAAGCGGGGTCTAGGGGCAGCTCGGGCAAGCCTGTGATGGCGGCCAAACGCGCTACGCCTTCTTGTCCACCAGGCGGGCATTGGTTAATGCCGGCTTGCCCTTGCACGATGGCCTGGGCGTAGCTGGCGCAATCGGGCCAGCCGCAGCGTTGGCATTGGGTTTGCGGCAAAGCGGCCAAAATGGCGGCGCTGTCAGCCCCGGCCGCCACTAAGCCCGTCATTTAGGCTGCCCGTGGCGGCAGGCTAGGGAAAGCGGGCTTGGCTGCCTTGTTTTTGCCAGCGCTGGTAGCAGGTTTTTTGGCGGTTTTAGGAGCTGCTGCTTTAGGAGCTGCTGCTTTAGGAGCTGCTGCTTTAGGAGTTGCTGCTTTAGGAGTTGCTGCTTTAGGAGTTGCTGCTTTAGGTGCGGCGACTGTGGCAGTTTTAAGCGCCTTTTTGGCAGTTTGAGCCGCAGAACCTGCCTGAGCAGCTTTTGTTTTTGTAGCAGGTTTTGCTGCCACTGTGGGCGCTGTATTGCGGTCTGCGCTGCTGACGACGCTGCTCACGGTATTGCTGACTGCGATTTGCGGCTCGATGGGGCTGTCGTTGGCCTCTAGTTCGCAGGTGTATTGCTCCTCGTCCGTGAGGAAGGGGGTGCATTCAATATAGGTTTGGTAGGCGCGGTGAACTGAGCCTTTTGTGTCGAGTTTTTTCTGCTCGGCCGCCAAGATGAAATCGCGCACTTGCGGGTAAATTTTTTCGCGCCATTTGCTGCCCGAGAAAATGCCGTAATGCCCAGCACCCGCTATTTCGAGGTGCAAGCGCTGGTTTTTAGCAATGCTTTTGCATAGGTCATGCGCGGCCTCGGTTTGGCCGTGGCCAGAGATGTCGTCTAGCTCGCCTTCGACGGTTAGCAGGGCGGTGGTTTTGATGTCTTGCGGGCGCACCAGTTCGAGCTTGCCTTGCGGGTTTTTGACCTTCCAAGTGCCCCGAGGAAGTTTGAATTGCTGAAACACGGTTTCCAGCGTTTCTAGGTAGTAATCGGCATCCATGTCGAGCACGGCGTTGTACTCGTCGTAGAACTTGCGATGGGCGTCGGCGCTTTCAGCATTGCCTTTCATCAAGTCTTTGAAATAGTCGTAATGGCTGTTGGCGTGGCGGCGCGGGTTCATGGCGACAAAACCCGTGTGCTGCATAAAGCCAGGGTAGACGCGGCGGCCTGCGCCGGGGAAGTTAATCGGCACGCGGTCGATTAAATTGTTCTCAAACCACGAAATGGGGTGGTTAGTGGCCAGGTTATTCACCGCTGTGGGCGAACGGCGTGCATCAATGGGGCCGCCCATCATGGTCATGCTCACAGGCGTTTGCTCGCCTCGGCTAGCCATCAGGGATACGGCTGCCAATACGGGTACGGTGGGCTGGCAGACGCTGATGGTGTGGCAGTTGCCATGCTCTTTTTGCACAAAGCGGATGAACTCTTGCACATAGTTCACATAGTCGTCTAGGTGAAATTCGCCTTCTTCGGTGGGCACCAGGCGGGCGTTTTTCCAGTCGGTGATATAGACCTTGTGGTTTTGCAAGGTAGCGCGCACGGTTTCGCGCAGCAGCGTGGCGTAGTGACCAGACAGGGGCGCGATGATCAGCACCACAGGCTCGGCCTTGATTTTGTCCAGCACCTTTTTGTTGTCGGTATAGCGTTTAAAGCGCAGCAAATCGGCAAAGGGCTTGCTCATGGCGATGCGCTCGTGGATGCCCACGGCTTCGCCATCGACCATGACTTCTTTGATGTCAAACTCGGGCTTGACATAGTCTTTGCCCAGGCGGTACATCAAATCGTAAGCCGAGGCGATGCGCGGCGTAAACGCGCCGGAGAACAGCTTGAGCGGATTGAGCGGGTTGCGATAGAGCTTAGAAGCTGCACGCGCATATTCGGCATAGGGTTCTAGCAGGGCGCGTTGGGTTTCATATAACTGGTAAATCATGGCTCTGTCCTTTGATATGCAAAAAATGGTGCAATGCAGCAATTCTACCCAATGCGCAGATTTTGGACAGAGTTATCCTTGCAAAACCTCTGCAAAACCTCTGCAAAACCTTACGCTCGCCCGTTTTTCAGCAAATCACCTAAAGCTGCAAAGGGCTGGCGGGTATCGCCACTTGGTGGCGCAGCGCTCTCTGACTTGATGGCTGGAGCCGCGCTGCCCAAGCTGGGACACACCTCGTGCATGGGAATCAGAGGCAGGTCCAGCAAAATTTCGTCTTCCAGCAGGGCGTGCAGATCAAAGTGCCTATCCCATACCAAGACATCTTCTAGGCTGTCTTCGTCTTGCGCGCTGGCGGTCTCCTCATCGGCGACAAAGCGGTAAGCGCGATCGACGACCACGGGCAGCACCAAAGTCTGCAGGCAACGCTGGCAATGGCGTTCTACCGTGGTGTGTATCGCCAGGTGCAGCCAAG
Source organism: Allobrachymonas sp. (assembly GCA_035906235.1). Lineage (GTDB taxonomy): Bacteria > Pseudomonadota > Gammaproteobacteria > Burkholderiales > Burkholderiaceae_C > JAMIFN01. The sequence continues at coordinate 3,357 of JAMIFN010000002.1, forward strand.
GCTGCCCCATGACTTCACTTTGCGTGTAGGGCACGGTTTGCCCCAGTACATTGCGCCACAGGCCCTGCGCCGCCCATTGGACGGCTGGCAAAGGCCGCACTGTATCTGACGGTAAGTCATGACACACGCGGGCAAAGTCGGCTAGATTTAACTCGCCGCTGGCACGGGCACCATCTTGGGCGAATTTTTTGATATCGAGGTCGTAGAGGTTGAAGGCAGCAGTCATAGGCCGCCATTGTAGGGAGCCTGTCCCTTGCTGCCCATTACACTAGCCGCCTTATGACCGATATCAACCACGAATTACACGATTTATTTGCCCTGACGCAGCAGCAAAGGCCGCTGGTGTTGGCTTCGACCTCGCGCTATCGCAAAGAGCTGTTAGAGCGCCTGCGCCTGCCTTTTATGGCCATAGCTCCCGAGGTGGATGAAACCCCATTGGCTGGCGAAGCACCGCTAGCGCTGGCGCAGCGTTTGGCTCTGGCCAAGGCGCAAGCGGTAGCGCAGCAATTACAGACGGCTGTAGTCATAGGCTCAGACCAGGTTGCCGATTTAAATGGCCAGCCCCTGGGCAAGCCCGGCACGCATGAGAAAGCCGTGCTGCAGCTGCAAAAAATGCGCGGTCAAACCCTGATTTTCCACACCAGTGTGGCCGTGGTCTGCCCTGCCGATGGTTTTTGTCAGCAACACACAGCCAGTGTGCGCGTGCGTTTTCGTGATGTGAGTGATGCGGCGATAGAAAAATACCTGCGTGCTGAGCAGCCCTATGACTGCGCCGGCAGCGCCAAAAGCGAAGGCTTGGGAATCGCCTTGCTCGATGCCATTGAAAGCGACGATCCCACCGCGTTGATTGGTTTGCCCCTGATTCACACTGCCCGCATGTTGCGCGCAGCTGGCATTGCTCTTTTTTAAGGGTGTTTTTGGTGTTTTAGGCCGAAAAACCTGCCTGAGCAGCTATTAAAAATAAAGTTATGACGCAAGCGAACCTGGGTAGTCTTTACCTCATTCCCACGCCCTTGGATTTTGGCTGCGCCGACACCAGCGCAGATATCCGCAGCGTGTTGCCGCAAAGCACGATAGCGCAAGCTGCCAACTTGCAGTACTGGGTGGTGGAAAACGCCAAATCCGCCCGCGCCTTTTTAAAACGGGTGCATGCCCTGCAGCCCTTGACCTGCAGTTTGCAAGACATGCACATCGCCGAGCTGCCCCGCGCTGCGCACAAAAAAGGCGATCACGGGCAGGCTGGCGATACCGCTGCAGCCAAGGCTTTGCTAGCACCCTTGGCCGCTGGGCAAAACATGGGTTTACTCAGCGAGGCGGGTATGCCGGCAGTGGCCGACCCTGGCTCATCCATCGTGCGGGCGGCGCACGCCATGGGCGCGCGCGTGCAGGCCATGGTCGGGCCTTCCTCGCTATTGCTGGCGCTAGCTGCCAGTGGTTTGAACGGGCAACAATTTGCCTTCGTCGGCTATTTGCCGCAGCAGGCGGCAGAGCGCAGCCAGCGCATCACGCAATTAGAAAACCTGGCGCTTAAAAGCGGCCAAGCCCAGCTATTTATCGAAACGCCCTACCGCAACGCTGCCCTGTGGCAAACCTTGCTGAGTACTTTACGCCCGCAAACCCTGCTCAGCGTACACAGCGGTCTGACCCTGCCCGATGCCTACAGTCGCAGCGCCAGCGTCGCCGATTGGCGCCAACGCGCAGAGAATGCCGTCCTGCAAGCCGCATTACAAGCGCCTTGCCTGTTTGCGTTTGGGACATAAAGGCGACCCTGCAAAAAAAATTTCCCAAAAAGAGGATGACGACAAAGCCATTCAACCTCTTGAAATCTGCAGCCCGCGCCTTATGTGGACTGCTGCTTTTGTTTTTTTTCTACTGCCACTAATTACCATGAGCCAACAACACGCTTTTCAGGCCGAAGTCGCCCAGCTTTTGCATCTGGTCACCCATGCCCTGTATTCGAATAAAGAGATTTTCCTGCGCGAGCTGATCGCCAATGCCTCAGACGCCTGCGACAAACTGCGCTTTGAGGCCCTGAACAATGAAGCCCTGTACGAAGGCCAGAGCGAGCTGCGCGTGCGCATCAGCGCCGACGAAGCTGCATGCACGCTCACGCTGGAGGACAACGGTATCGGCATGAGCGCCGAAGAAGCCATTGCCAACCTAGGCACCATCGCCAAAAGCGGCACCAAAGACTTTATGAGCCGTCTAGGCACAGCGCAGCAGGGCGGCGCGCAAGCCCAGGGCCAGCTTATCGGCCAGTTTGGTGTGGGCTTTTATTCGGGCTTTATCGTGGCTGAGCGCATCACCGTAGAAAGCCGCCGCGCAGGTCTGCCGGCTGGCGAAGGCGTGCGCTGGGTCAGTAGCGGCACGGGCGATTTCTCGACCGAGGCCATCAACAAAGCCGAACGCGGCACGCGCATCACCTTGCACCTGCGCGAAGATGCCAGCGATTTTGCCGGCGCGTGGAAGCTGCGCGAAATCATCAAACGCTATGCCGAGCACATCAGCCTGCCGATTCAACTGGAAAAGCAAGAATGGCAAGAAGGTGCGAACGAAGGTGAGCCCGGGCAGATGGTGAAAACGGGCGAATGGGAAACCGTGAACCAAGCCACGGCGCTGTGGACGCGCGCCAAAAAAGACATCACAGACGAGCAGTACCAAGATTTTTACCAGCAAATCAGCCACGACTTTGCCGCACCCCTGGCCTGGAGCCATAACCGCGTTGAGGGCAAAACCGAATACACGCAGCTGCTCTATCTGCCTGCGGCTGCGCCTTTTGATCTGTACAACCGCGAACGCAAAGGCGGGGTCAAGCTCTATGTGAAACGCGTTTTCATCATGGAGGATGCCGAGAGCCTGCTGCCGGGCTATCTGCGCTTTGTCAAAGGCGTGGTTGATGCGGCCGATCTGCCGCTCAATGTCAGCCGCGAGTTGCTGCAAGAAAGCCGCGATGTCAAAGCCATCCGCGAAGGCAATACCCGCCGCGTGCTGGCCATGATCGAAGATTTGGCGAAGAACGATGCCGAAAAATTTGCCACCCTACAGCGCGAATTTGGCGCGGTGCTGAAAGAAGGCTTGGGCGAAGACTTTGCCAACAAAGAACGCATTTCCAAGCTGCTGCGTTTTACCAGCAGCACACAAGAGGCGCTAAGCAGCTTGGAAGACTACAAAGCCCGCATGAAAGACGGGCAAGAGGCCATTTACTACCTGACTGCCGATACCCTGGCTGCCGCCAAAAGCAGCCCGCAGTTGGAAGTGTTCAAGAAAAAAGGCATAGAAGTGCTGCTGCTGAGCGAGCGCGTGGACGAATGGGCCATGTCGCACCTGCCCGAGTTTGATGGCACGCCCCTGCAAGCCATCGCCAAAGGCCAAGTCGATTTGGGCAAGTTGCAAGACGAGGCCGAGAAAAAACAGGCCGAAGCAAGCGCCGTCAGCATGAAGCCGCTGCTCGATAAGCTCAAAGACACGCTCAAGGACGCCGCCGCTGATGTGCGTACCACCACGCGCCTGGTGGATTCGCCCGCCTGCTTGGTAACCGAAGAGCAGGGCATGAGCCTGCAATTGCAACGCCTATTGAAACAAGCAGGGCAAGCTGCGCCCGAGATGAAGCCCGTGCTCGAAATCAACCCCGAGCACCCCTTGGTGAAAAAACTCGAACAAGGCCTCGATGGCGCGGCGCATTTTGCGGACTTGGCGCATATCTTGTTTGACCAAGCCCTGCTGGCCGAAGGCGGCTTGCCCGCTGACCCTGCGGCCTATGTGCGCCGCGTGAATGCGCTGTTGGTCTAAAGGCGCTATTGACCTAAAGGCGCTATTGACCTGCCCCTCACCCCTGCCCGCGCCCTCGTGGGGGGGGGAGGGCGAAAGCCTGGATGCTTTACCTGCGCGGAGGGCGTCCAGATGGCTGGTATTGCTCATGCGCAGCCGCTAGCTGCGTGTGCCATCAAACCCCAGCAAGGCGGCATTGATTTTTATGCCTTTTTGGTGTTTTAGGCCGTAAAACCTGCCCGGATAGCTATTATTTTTATAGTTAAATGAGCGCGTTTACACACTCAATTCGCGGTGGCGTTTGATGCTGGGCCAATCCGCGCTGAGCGCGGTGTGCAGTTGTTCGACCAAATACACCGATCGGTGTTGCCCGCCGGTGCAGCCTATGGCTACATTGACATAGCTGCGGTGTTCGGCCGCCATAGCGGGCAGCCAGGGTTGCAAAAAAGCCAAGATGTGTGCCTGCATTTGCTGCACGCTCTCGTGCTCGGCCAAATACTGCGCCACGGCGGCGTCGCGCCCTGTTAGCGGGCGCAGCGCCGTTTCGTAAAAAGGGTTGGGCAGCATGCGCACATCAAACACAAAATTGGCGTCCAGCGGCAGGCCGTGTTTAAAGCCAAAAGACTGCAGCACCACGGTCAGGCTATCGCTGCCTCGGCTTAAAAACTGCTTGATGTGGTCTAGCAGCTGCGCGGAACGCAAATGGCTGGTGTCGAGCACATGGACTTTTTCGGCCTCGCGGATGCTTTGCAGCAATTGGCGTTCGGCTGCGATAGCCTGCAACACGCTCATATCGCCCGCATCCAAATGGCTGCCCGAGAGCGGGTGGCGGCGGCGCGTTTCGGAAAAACGGCGCACCAGCACTTCGTCGCTGGCGTCTAAAAACAGCTGCTGCACCTGCACACCTTTGGCCTGCAATTGCTCCAGCACCCCGGCCAAAGCAGGCAGAGAACGCACACTGCGCGCGTCTATGGCGACAGCCATGCGCTCGGTGCCGCGTTGGCGCTGCAGGGCGATCAGTTCTTGCAGTAGCTCGGGCGGCAGGTTATCGACACAAAAATAGCCCGCGTCTTCTAGGCCGCGCAGGGCGATGGATTTGCCCGCGCCCGCCATGCCGGTGACCAAAACCAAATTCATGTGGCTATTCATAGGGCTTGCTCCAACAGTTCTTGCGCGTGCGCCAAGCTGGTGGCGCTGGTGCTGCCAGCCAGCATGCGGGCGATTTCGATGGTGCGCGCGCTGGTGTCTAACAGCTGCACACTGCTGCTGGTTTTGCCGCCAGTCTGCGTTTTATTGACCAGCAATTGTTGGTGCGCGCTGGCCGCAACTTGCGCCAAATGCGTGACGGCCAGCACCTGTTTATTGGCGCCCAATTGCCGCATCAGCTGCCCCACGGTTTGCGCCACCGCGCCGCCTATGCCGCTATCGACCTCGTCAAAAATCAGCGTGGGCGCGCCGTCTTGCGCCGAGGAAATCACCGCAAAGGCCAGCGCAATGCGCGAGAGCTCGCCGCCCGAGGCCACTTTGCCTATGGGCTTGGGTGCAACGCCGGCATGGCCAGCAATCAAAAATTCCACGCTTTCTAGGCCGCCCGCATGCGGCGCGCAGGCCGCCAGTTCGATCTGCAAGCTGCCGCCCGTCATGCCCAGCTGCCCCATGGTTTGCGTAATGGCTTTTTGCAGTTTGGGCGCGGCCAGTTGGCGCGCGCGGCTGACGCTGGCGGCGTGCCTGGCATAGGTTTTTTCGGCGGCGGCCACAGCTGCGGCCAGCGCGTCTAAATCGGCAGCGGCGTTCAGATTAGCCAATTTTTCGCGCCAGCTTTGCAGCAGGGCGGGCAAATCTTCAGGCCGGGTTTTATAGCGCCGCGCTAGGCTGAGCCAGAGCGAGAGGCGTTCATCCAACGCGGCGAGGCGCTGGGCATCGGGGGCAAAGCTGCGGCTGGCAGCGCGCAACTCGTGCGCCGCGTCTTCGGTTTGCGCCAGCAGGCTATGGAGCTGTTCAGACAAAGCGGCCAAGCTGAGCTGCAAATGCTGCACGGGGGCCAGCGCCTGCACGGCGGCTTGCAGCGCCGTGGCCGCGCCGGCCGCCGTATCGCCGTCATCGCCATCCAAAGCTTGCAGTGCCGCCGTGCTGGCTTCTTGCAAATCTTGCATATGCGCTTGCGCTTGGTGTTCTTGGTTCAGGCCTTCCCATTCGTCGGCGGCGAGCTGCAGTTTGTCGCCTTCGGCAATTTGCCAGGCTAGGCGCTCGCGCTCATCGGCCAGATTGCTTTGCGCGGCTTGCGCGGCTTGTAGGGCGCTCTGTGCCTGGCGCCAGCTGTGCCAAGCTGCACGCACGGCGCTGCTGTCTATCTTGCCAAAGGCATCCAGCAAATGTGCCGCCTGCCCGGGCTTGCCCAAAGATGCCCAAGCGTGTTGGCCGTGGATATCGACCAAATGCTCGCCCAGCTCGCGCAGCTGCGTCAGGGTGGCGGCGCTGCCATGGATCCAGGCGCGGCTTTTGCCCGCCGCGTCTATGGTGCGGCGCAGCAGCAGGGGCTCGCCCACATCCAGCGCAAAACCCGCGTCTTGCAACCAGGCCAAGGCTTCGGCACTGGGGGCAAACTCCACGGCAATATCGGCTTGCTGCGCACCTTCATACACCACACTGGCATCGGCGCGTTGCCCTAGCGCCAGTTGCACCGCGTCTATCAAAATCGATTTACCCGCCCCCGTTTCGCCCGTTAGGGCAGAAAACTGGCGCGGCAGCTCCAGTTCGAGCTGGGGCACGATGACAAAGTTTTTCAGGCTGATGCGCAAGATGCTCATAAGGCCATTATTCGTAAAGTGGATGAAAGTGGGATGACCACAAGAGCCTGTTATTTTATACAGCCACGGGGACCCTTGCCGAGGTCAGCATGGCCAAACACTGCGCTTCGTCCACCACGGTCACGCCCAGCTCCTGCGCCTTGGCTAATTTGCTGCCGGCATCGCTGCCAGCCAGCACAAAATCGGTTTTTTTGCTGACCGAGCCTGCCACCTTGCCACCCGCTGCCTCAATCATGGCCTTGGCCGCGTCGCGGCTCAAAGTCGGCAGCGTACCCGTAATCACCCAAGTTTTACCTACTTGGGTTTGTGGCGCTTGGCTGGCTACTTCGATGGCAGGCCAGGTGATGCCCGCTGCCAGCAAATCTTGCAGCACGGCGCGGTGCTTAGCATCGGCAAAAAAATGCTGCACGCTGGCGGCCACCACGGGGCCAACATCGGGCACTTGCAAAAGTGCGGTTTCGTCGGCGGCTTGCAGCGTGTCTAAATTGCCAAAGTGTTTGGCCAAATCTTTGGCCGTGGTTTCGCCCACATGACGAATGCCCAAGCTGTAAATGAATCGTGCCAGCGTGGTGGTTTTGGATTTTTCCAGCGCGTCCAGCAGGTTTTGCGCCGATTTCTCGGCCATGCGTTCCAAGCCCGCCAGCGTGGAAAAATCTAGGCGGTAAATATCAGGCAGGGCTTGCACCAGCCCTAAGTTCACCAATTGCTCCACCAGCTTGTCGCCCAAGCCTTCCACATCCATGGCACGGCGGCTGGCAAAGTGGCTGATGGCGCCTTGCAATTGCGCCGCGCAGCTCAGACCACCAGTGCAGCGGGTGTCGGCTTCATCCGCTTCGCGTTCGGCTGCGCTGCCGCATACGGGGCAATGCGTGGGGATGGTGAAAATTTGCGTTTCTGCGGGGCGTTTTTCCAGCAGCACACTCACCACTTCGGGGATGACATCGCCCGCCCTGCGCACGATGACGGTATCGCCCACGCGCACATCTTTGCGGCGGGCTTCGTCTTCGTTGTGCAAGGTGGCATTGGTCACGGTGACGCCGCCCACAAACACGGGCGCGAGCTTGGCCACGGGCGTGAGCTTGCCTGTGCGCCCCACCTGCACATCAATGGCCTGCACGGTGGTCAGCATTTCTTGCGCGGGGTATTTGTGCGCCACGGCCCAGCGCGGCTCGCGGCTGACAAAGCCTAGGCGTTGTTGCAAGGCTAGGCTATTGAGCTTATAGACCACGCCATCAATATCAAAAGGCAGGCCGTCGCGCTGCTGCGCCACCTGCGCATGAAAAACCACCAAGCCGTTTGCCCCCTGCACCACTTGGGCAATATTGGATACGGGCAAGCCCCAGGCTTTGATGGCTTGCAACAGGCCGTATTGCGTGGCGAAAGTCTCCACTTCGCTGCGGCCATCTGCAGCCACAAACTCACCCAGGCCATAGGCGTAAAAGCTCAAGGGGCGCTGGGCGGCAATGCGGCTGTCGAGCTGGCGCACCGCGCCTGCTGCGGCATTGCGCGGATTGACGAAGGTTTTTTCGTTTTTCTCGCCTGCGGCGATGCGCTGCCGCTGGCGCTCGTTCAGGGCTTCAAAGTCGGCGCGCGCCATATAGACCTCGCCGCGCACTTCCAAGATTTTGGGGATGGGGAGGGGGGCAGCGGAGTTTAAGCCCCCACCCTGACCCTCCCCCAAAGGGGGAGGGGAAAATAATTTCAGCGGAATTTGCCTGATGGTTTGGATATTGGCGCTGACATCCTCGCCCGTTTCACCATCGCCACGCGTGGCCGCTTGCACCAGCACACCATCTTCATAGCGCAAGCTCATGGCCAGGCCATCAAACTTGGGTTCGGCCATGTATTCAATCTGGGGCGCGGCCAAATCCAGTTCCAGTTCGCGCCGCATACGGGCATCAAAATGGCGCGCGCCGCTGGCTTCGGTATCCGTTTCGGTTTTGATGCTGAGCATGGGCACGGCATGGCGCACGGGCGTAAAGCCGCTAAGCACCGCGCCCAGCACGCGTTGCGTGGGCGAGTCGGGGCGCACCCAATCGGGGTGCTGCTCTTCTATGGCTTCCAATTCACGGTAGAGCTTGTCGTACTCAGCATCGGGCAGCTGCGGCGCATCTTGCACATAGTAAAGGTGGGCGTGGTGCGCCAAGGTTTGCAGCAGCTGGGCATAGCGCGCCTGCGTCGCGTCTTCCGCAGGTGTCGGCTCAGGCATAGCGCTAAACAAATCCAGATTGCTCATGCCGCTACTCCTGCCCCCAGGCCTGCATGGGGCAAATAGCGGCGCAAATACTGCCCCGTAAAGCTGGCGGCTACTTGCGCCACTTCTTCGGGCCGGCCTGCGGCTACCACCATGCCGCCGCCGCCGCCGCCTTCGGGTCCCATATCAATGATCCAGTCGGCGGTTTTGATGACATCCAGGTTGTGCTCAATCACGATGATGGTGTTGCCCGCTTCGCGCAATTGCGTCAGCACGCTCAGCAGCAGTTCAATATCAGCAAAGTGCAGGCCGGTGGTGGGTTCATCTAATACATACAGGGTGCGGCCGGTGTCGCGTTTGCTCAGTTCTAAGGCCAGTTTGACGCGCTGTGCCTCGCCGCCAGACAAGGTGGTGGCCGATTGCCCCAGGGTGATATAGCCCAAGCCTACTTCCATCAGGGTGTGCAGTTTGCGCGCCAGCTGCGGCACGGCTTTGAAAAAGGCAAAAGCTTCTTCCACCGTCATGTGCAAAATATCCGCAATGTTTTTGCCTTTGTAGAGCACTTCCAGCGTTTCGCGGTTGTAGCGCGCGCCGTGGCAAATATCGCAGGGCACATAGACATCGGGCAGAAAGTGCATTTCCACCTTGACCAAGCCATCGCCCTGACAGGCCTCGCAGCGCCCGCCGCCCGAGGCCTGCGCCACATTAAAGCTAAAGCGCCCCGGGCCGTAGCCGCGTTCACGCGCGGTAGGCACATCGGCCATCAGCTCGCGAATGGGCGTAAACAGCCCTGTGTAGGTGGCGGGGTTGCTGCGCGGCGTGCGGCCTATGGGCGATTGATCGACGCTGATGACTTTGTCGAAATGCTCCAGCCCGTCTATTTCTTCATAAGGCGCGGCTTCGCTCTGCGCACGGTTGAGCGTGCGCGCAGCGGCGGCCAGCAAGGTGTCGTTGACCAAGGTGGATTTGCCTGAGCCAGAAACGCCAGTCACGCAAGTCATCAGCCCCACGGGAAAACTGGCGGTGACGCGCTTGAGGTTATTGCCCGTTGCACCGCTGATTTTCAGCATCTTATAGCTGTTTTTCGGCGCAGAGTCTGCCTGAGCAGCTTCTTTTTTAATAGCGGATTTGGTCTTACCCTTGTCTTTGGCCGCTTGCGTAAACACATTGTCGGCCACGGGGGCGGGCTCTAGCAGCTCTTGCAAACTGGGCTTGATGGGCGCGGGCAACAGGGCGCGGCGCTCTTGTGGCAGGGCAATGCTGCGTGTGCCATTTAAATATTGCCCCGTGATGCTGGCGGGGTTGGCTGCCACTTCCTCAGGGCTGCCTTGCGCCAAAATTTGCCCGCCGTGTATGCCCGCGCCTGGGCCCAAATCCAACACAAAATCGGCGGCGCGGATCATGTCCTCATCGTGCTCGACCACCAGCACGCTATTGCCCAAATCACGCAGGTGCTGCAAGGTGGCAATCAGGCGGTCGTTATCGCGCTGGTGCAGGCCTATTGATGGCTCATCGAGCACATACATCACCCCCGTTAAGCCGCTGCCAATTTGGCTGGCTAGGCGGATGCGCTGGGCTTCGCCGCCGCTCAGGGTTTCGGCGCTGCGTGCCAGGCTTAAATAATTTAAGCCCACATCGTTTAAAAAACGCAGGCGGCTGGCGATTTCGTGCACGATTTTGCTCGCGATCTCGCCTTTAGCACCCGTCAGCTGCAAGCTGCTGAAATAGTGGTGGCATTGCCCCAGGGTCATCTGGCTGATGGCATCTATACCCTGTGTTTGTGCGCCTTCGCCCACGCGCACATGGCGCGCTTCGGAGCGCAAACGCGCACCGCCGCAGGCCTCGCAGCGCTGCTGGCTGCGCAAGCGCCCCAGCTCCTCGCGCACCAGGCTGCTGTCGGTTTCGCGCCAGCGCCGCTCCATATTGGGGATAACGCCTTCAAAGGGATGGCTTTTTTCTACGGTTTGCCCGGCGCGGCTACCGCTTTCCAGGGTGTAGGCAAAACGGATGTCCTCTTGCCCGCTGCCCTGCAGCACCACGGCCTGCTGCGCGGGGCTGAGTTTTTCAAACGCGGTTTCGGTCTCAAAGCCGTAATGGCTTGCCACCGCTTGCAACATGCTGTGGTAGTAATGGTTGCGCCTGTCCCAGCCCTTGATGGCACCGCTGGCTAGCGACAGCTCGGGGAAAGTCACCACGCGCTTTTCATCAAAACTATCGGTCGTGCCCAGACCATCGCAGCTGGGGCAGGCTCCCACGGGCGAGTTAAAAGAAAACAGCCGTGGCTCCAGTTCGGGCAGGCTGTAGCTGCAGGTGGGGCAGGCAAATTTGGCGTTGAACAAATGCTCGGTGCCGCTGTCCATCTCTAGCGCAATCGCACGCGCACCGCCTATGCGCAGCGCCGCTTCAAAGCTTTCGGCCAGGCGCTGGCCTTGCTGACGGCGCTCTTCATCGCCCCCTGCATTTTTGATTTTGACGCGGTCTATCACCACATCAATATCGTGCTTGTCGGTCTTCTTCAGTTTGGGCAGGTTTTCGTATTCCAGCACCTGGCCCGCAATGCGAAAGCGCACAAAGCCTTGTGCCTGCAGCGCCGCAAACTCGGTCGCGAACTCGCCTTTTTTCTCGCGTGCGATGGGCGCTAGTAGCATCAACTTGGTGCCATCGGGCAGGGCCATCACGCTATCGACCATTTGGCTCACCGTTTGCGCCGCCAGTGCCTGGCCATGTGTGGGGCAATAGGGCGTGCCCGCGCGGGCAAACAGCAGGCGCAGGTAGTCGTGGATTTCTGTCACCGTGCCCACGGTCGAGCGCGGGTTGTGGCTGGTGGCTTTTTGCTCGATGGCGATGGCGGGCGACAGGCCTTCAATCACATCCACATCGGGCTTGCCCATCAATTGTAAAAACTGCCGGGCATAGGCTGAGAGGCTTTCCACATAGCGGCGCTGGCCTTCGGCGTACAGCGTGTCAAAAGCCAAAGAGGATTTGCCCGAGCCCGATAGCCCCGTCATCACCACCAGCTGATTGCGCGGAATATCGACATCAATATTTTTCAGGTTGTGCGTGCGCGCGCCGCGCACGCTGATAAAGCGCTGCTGCAAGGCGTGGGCCAGGTATTTGTCTTCGGCGGTTTGGTCGGGCGTTTTGGGCATGGCAGTGGCGTCAAGTGAACCCGCCATCTTAGCCAAAATTAGGCAGTCAGACAGATTCCATGAGGCTTTTGCCAGTCTGTTTTTGCTTGGTTAAATCCACAAGAAAGACAAGGGCTTAGGACACAAAACCGACACAGTCAATTGTCTTTTATCAAAAAAAGAGCCACGAGCACTAGTAGAATCCCAAGCATGCGCTCGCATCCACTATGCACTACGGGCGCTGCTGTTTCGATAAAACTTCGACAAAACTATTTAGGAGTCAAAGGCATGAGTGTGGATCTTTCCTACAAAACCAAACCCGACAACGATCAGCTCGATCAGTTTCCGGGCAATACAGGCATACCGTTCCTCGGCAATGCGATTCCTATAGTGACTGACTACCTGAACGAGATTCAGGAACGCATGGCCAAGTACGGTAACTTCAACCACATGAAGATGCTCGACCAGCACAGCCTGATGGTGGCTGGCCCCGATCTGTACCAAACCATTTTCCAAGACCGCGACAACAATTTCTCGGCGGAGATGGGCTATATCAAACAGCTGGGCGAGTTCTATCTAGGCGGCCTGCTCATCATGGACTTTGACGAGCACAAAGCCCAGCGCCGCATGATGCAATCGGCCTTTCGCACGCAGGCATTGACGCGCTATCTGGAAATGATGCAACCCTTCATCACCCGCCATGTACAAAGCTGGGGCAGCGAAGGTAATATCGTTTTCTACGACAAAATCAAACCCTTGTTGCTGGAAATTGGCGCCGCATGTTTCTTAGGCCTGTCCAATGTCGGCGAAGACATGAAGCGCGTGAATGACCTCTTCCTCACCATCAACGATGGTCTGGTAAGCATGGTCAAATGGAATGTGCCTTTTACCTCTTACGGTAAAGCCAAACGCGCCCGCGTCGAGCTGGAGGATTACTTCCTCCAACTCATTCGTGACCGCCGCGCCCAAGGCGCCGTCGGCGACGACATGCTGACGCAATTCGCCATGGCGAAAGACGAAAACGGCAACGCTTGGTCGGAACAAGAGGTGATGAAGCACGCCATCTTCTTGCTCTTTGCCGCGCACGACACGACTTCGAGCGTACTCACCAGCTTGGCGCGCATTTTGGGCGACGATCCTGTTGCGCAACAACGCTGCCGCGACGAGGCCAATGCATCAGGTACCGAATCGCCAAGTCGCGAAGGCTTAGACGCCATGACCTACACTGGCTGGTGCTTTAGTGAGGCGTTGCGCCTCTACCCATCAGTGCCCATTTATATGCGCCGCACCATCCGCGAATTTGAGTGGGAAGGCAAAACCATCCCCGCCAACACCGTGTTGTCCATGCCTACACTCATCAACCATTTGGATCCGAAATACTGGACTAATCCAAGCAAATTCGACCCAGAACGCTTTAGCGAAGCGCGCTCCGAGCACCGTGGCCACCCCATGTGCTACACGCCTTTTGGCGGCGGCCTGCACAAATGCATCGGCTACCACTTTGCCGAGCTGATGACCAAAGCCGTGCTGCGCGAAATCGTGCGCAACTGGGAATTTTCCACCCCTGCGGGCTATAACCCTACCATCGAATGGTTCCCCCTGCCCAAGGCCAAAGACGGTGTGCCCCTGACGCTGAAAAAGCCCAAAGCTGCTTAATCACTAGCGCGCATGTGAAGAAAGGAGCCTTATAGGGCTCCTTTTTTCTATCCAAACTCCTGCTTTGTGTGGAAAACTGCGCTTGACACCACTTCCGCGGGAGTGACGGAGGCGTTAACTTAATGGGCATCTGTAAAACCTCGTCTCATGCGAGGATTGAAGCGACGCAGCAATCCATAAGTTGTTGATTTTCTTGGGCGGTATGGATTGCTCCGCTACGCTCGCATGAGACGGATTTTTTTGGGGGGGGCCAGAGCTTCCTTAAGCTGCAAAACCTGCCTGAACTGCTCTTGTTTTTATACGGTCTATTTTTGATTGAGCTGCTCAATCGCGGCCGCAACATTGGCTTCTAAGCGATCGATGCGCGCCAGCAGCTTGGCCTCTTGCGCTTGTCTGGCCTGATCGGCGGCGATCAACTCACCCTGCATATAAGCGCGCAGCTCGGTAAAGCGCGACAGCTCAGCCTGATCGGCTAGGCTGCGCTGCTGCTCGATTTCTTTGCTTTGGCGGCGCGCGTCAAACAACATCCCCGTTTGCATATACAGCACATAAACCACAAAGGCCACGGCCACCAGCGCCGTAAAACCCAGCAACACCACCCCCAAGGGGCCTTGCACCTGCATCAGACCTAAATCCAAAGCCGTGCTTTGGCTAATCACCGCCCAATTGAGCGCGGCAAACAACGCAATCAGCACCAATAAAACGATCAAAACCACGCTGCGTACACGCATCTTGTGCTCCCTGTTGAAACTTGGCTCGCGGGTATAGCCTGGGCTGTGCCGCTTTGGCTTTAGGCCTGCAGACGGCGCTGCGCGGCCTCGAGCGTATTGGCCAGCAGCATGGTGATGGTCATAGGCCCCACACCGCCGGGTACGGGGCTGATATAGCCAGCGACCTGGGCTGCACTGGCAAAGTCCACATCGCCGCAGAGCTTGCCCGCCAGCGCATGGCCTTCTGGGTAACGGTTGATGCCGACATCAATCACCACCGCGCCGGGTTTGAGCATATCGCCCGTAATCATATTGGGGCGGCCAACGGCCGCTATCACCACATCGGCGCTTTGCAGCACGGCTTGCAGGTTGGGCGTTTTGCTGTGGCAGATGGTGACGGTGGCGTCGGCCGCCAACAACAACATGGCCATGGGTTTGCCCACGATATTGCTGCGCCCCACCACTACGGCGTGTTTGCCGCGCAGGTCGTAGCCTATGCTTTCGATCATTTTCATGCTGCCGTAGGGCGTGCAGGGTTTAAAACCCTCCATGCCCACCATCAGCGCGCCCGCGCTGCTGACATGGAAACCATCGACATCTTTGGCAGGGTTGATGGCTTCAATGACTTTTTGCTCGTTGATGTGTTTGGGCACAGGCAGCTGCACCAAAATGCCGTGAATCAAAGCGTCTTGGTTGAGCGCCTCGATGTGCGCCAGCAGTTCGGCCTCCGTCGTGCTGGCAGGCAAGCGCTCTAAGCGCGAGAGGAAACCTGCCTCTTCGCAAGCTTTGACCTTATTGCGCACATAGACTTGGCTGGCGGGGTCTTCGCCCACCAAAATCACGGCCAAACCCGGCTGCTGGCCTTGCGCCGTGAGCTGTGTGGCTTGCTCGCGAAATTGCGCCCGCAATTTTTTGGCTAGGGCATTGCCGTCGATGATTTGTGCGCTCATTGGGCTTTACCCAACACAACTTTGAGCAAATCGGCCACGGTGTGTGCGCCCAGTTTTTCCATGATGTTGGCGCGGTGGGCTTCTACGGTTTTGATGCTGATGTCTAAATCATCAGCAATTTGTTTATTCAAGCGGCCAGCCACAATGCGCTCAACCACTTGCGACTCACGCGAAGTCAGTTTAGACAGCAGTGCTTGGCGGCTGCTCTGGCTTTGTTTGGCGGCAAAACTGTGCGCGGCTTGGGCGCGCATTTTTTTCACCAGATCGACCAGCGCCTTTTCCTCAAAAGGTTTTTGCACAAAATCCATCGCGCCTTTTTTCATGGTGGATACGGCCAAAGGCACATCGCCATGCCCGGTGATAAAGGCAATAGGTAGAGGCGCACCCATTTCCATCAATTTGTCTTGCAACTGCAAACCACTGGCGCCAGCCATGCGGATGTCGGTGATCAAACAAGCCAGGCGTGCGGGATCAAAACCCTCTAGGAAACCTTCAGCTGATGAGAAGCACTGCGTGCGGTAGCCTTTTCCTTCGAGCAGCCAAGACAATGAGTCGCGCACGCCCTCATCGTCATCAACGATATAAATGAGGCAATTTTGGCTGTCGTACATCATGGCATTCATCATAGTTTCGTTACGGCTGGTGATTTACAGGGCTTGAGGAGCGGACTCCTCGTGTCGCAGGCTAGTCTGTACAGGCAAAGTAAAACTGAATCGACAACCCAGAACTTCACCCATAGTCACTATGTCAGTTTCATTGTATAGGTTCTGCGCCGTCAGCTTGCCGCCATGTGCTTCGATGATGGATCGGCATAGGTTGAGGCCTATGCCCATGCCTTCTTTCTTGGTCGAATAAAAAGCATCAAACAAATGTTTTTCAACCTCAGGGCTCAGGCCTTTACCACTGTCTTGCACGCTAAAAATCACCATGCTGGCATCCTCGGACAAGGCCACTTGCAGCTGGATGCGGCGCGCATCTTCAGCAATACCTGCCATGTCCATAGCCTCGGCCGCGTTTTTCACTAAATTCACCAAAACCTGTTCAATCAAAATAGGGTCGAGCGAAAGCTGCGGCAGGCCATCGGCCAGTTGCATCACAAATTGGGCTTGGCGTTTACGCAGCTCCAGCTCAAACAATTCATAAGCCTCATGAATCAAATCGGCCGGATGCGCCAGGGCACGATTGGGCGCACTGCGTTTGACAAAGGCGCGGATGCGCAAAATGATTTGCGCCGCACGCGCCGCCTGCTTGGCGGTTTTGCGTAGGGGCTCGATCAAATCTTCTGTGCTGACTTGCTGGCTTTCGATGCGCGCAATCATGCCGTTGCAGTAATTGGTAATCGCCGTCAGCGGTTGATTGAGTTCGTGCGCAACGCTCGAAGCCATTTCGCCCATGGTGATGAGGTGGCTAGACGCCATGGCGCGCTCGGTATGCGCAGCAGCCACCGCCTCAGCTTGCTTGCGCGCCGTGATGTCATTGGCTATCAAAAGCTGCGCAGGCTTGCCATCGGTCCAGGTCATGGTGCGTGTGCGCACCCCTAACCAGCGATTCTGTGGCTGCACGAAGTATTCAAATTCGGTTACTTCGTTTTCTGGGGGTATGGAGTCTCCACTGCGGATCAAACGATTGCTGCTTCGCAACAAGGTTTGTTGCCTGGCCAAGAGTAAATGCCCTGCGGCGGTCTGTCCAAACCAATCGCGGTAGTTTTTGTTCAAAAAGAGCAGGCGCTGGTCGGGCAAGGCGATAACCGAAACTGCGCCAACAAAGGCTTCTAGCACGGCAGTAAAACGGTCATGGGCTTCACTGAGCTGTTGGCGGATGGTGGTGGCTTCCGTGACATCGGTCATCGAACTCATCCAGCCCGTTTGTTGCCCCCACTCATTGAGCAAGGGCAAGCTATGAATGCGCGCGTCAAAATATGCCCCCGATTTGCGCTGTAGGCGGTACTGCACATCGGCTGCGCCATAGTCGTCAAAAACGCTGGGACTGTTCTCGTGAGGCGATTCCTCTACGCCATCGGGCCAATAGGGGTAAGGTGGCAGTTGGCCAATTTGCTCGTCTTCGCCCCAGCCCGTGATTTTGCAAAAAGCCGGATTGACATAGGTCACTTTGCCTTCCAAGTCCAAAGCGCGCATGCCCACGGGCATGGAGTTTTCCATGGCACGGCGAAAAGCGATTTCATGTTGCAGCGCTTGCTGCGCCTTGGCACGCAGGCGTGTGTGTCGCCAGTTTACAAACAGCATATAGGCCGTCAGCAGACTTAAGCCGCCGACCAGCCATAGCAACATGTTAGAAACGCTGCCTTGGCGCACGGCCAGAGACTGAACCCGTAGCAGCATCCCATCGCCCAAAGGCTCCAGCGCTACGGATTGCTGTTGCGTGCGGCGTTGCACCCACGGGAGCATAGTTTTAGTCTCGACTTTTGGGGGTAAGGCACCGGTGAGAAATTCCCCTCGTGCAGAGAATAGGGCGACCAAATACTTCGTGCGGGTTTCATTGGGCAAGCCATAACGCAAGATGCCATCGACTGAGTATTCCACGACCAACATGCCACGAAAATCATCGGGCGTACCCGCAGGGATGAGCAGTTGCAGACTGGCGGTTTTCTCTTGTACGCCGGTGCCGACCTCTTGGCTGGCCTGAATAATGGGAGCCGAATACACGGGCTGATGCGATTGCCTGGCTTGGGTAAATGCTCGGGGATCTGCCGCGCTAATGTGCAGCGCAGCGCCATTGGCGTACAACAAAGAATTCACCAAGGCAGGGGTGGCGTAACCACTAAGCACCTGCTTGCTTGGGCTGAACCAGGTCATGGCGTAGATCTCTGGGTAGCGATTAACCAAAGCCTGCGCCTGCGCCAAAAACTCCTCTTCGCTCATCACGCCGCCGCCGTAGCTCATAGTCAGGCCCAGCAATTGTTCCTGCTCTTCCAGCAGACGCATTTTCAAACGCTGCTGGGCGTAATCCATATCTTGCAGCATGGCGTTGCGCTCGCGCCCCTGCTCTTCTGTACGCAAATACGCAAAAGTGGTCGCAATAGCAACCAAAAATAACAAAATCGATAGAACAGGGCTTAAAGCCGCAATCCGGTCTTGGCGCGCAGCGGGCAAACTGCCCCACCAGCGCATCAAGCGGTTGCCACCGGCATGGGGGTTGGGGCGGCTTGAAAACACCGCAATAGCTTCTTGAGACATGGATCAAAAAGGGCGTCGCCAAAACAGCGCGCCCAGCAGTTTTCTTTCAGGATAGGAGGGGGCTTTGCATGGTATTCTAGGATGCTGCACTCGGTGCGATCGCCTAGCTGTTTGACGGCGTATTAGGTTCGCGCAACTGCAAGCACATTTGCACACCCTGCCCCCACGCGCCACAAGCACGCGGAGGGCTAAGCACACCACAAGGAGATACCCCATGTCCGCCACAGGCCAGCAGTTATTTGGCTCCAACGCCCCCGATATTGACCGCGCAGAAACGCGCGAATGGCTAGATGCCCTCAAAGCCGTGATCGAAGTACACGGCAAAGAACGCGGGCATTTTTTGATCGAACAACTCCTAGAAGAAGCCCGCCAAAACGGCATCGATCTGCCTTTCTCAGCCACCACGGCCTATATCAACACCATCGAGCCTGAGGACGAGGCGCTCACGCCGGGCAATTTGCAAATCGAAGGCCGTATTCGCGCCTATATGCGCTGGAACGCCATGATCATGGTGGTGCGCGCCAACCGCCAACACCCCGCCGATGGCGGCGATTTGGGCGGGCATATTGCCTCTTATGCCTCAGTCGCGCACATGTTTGAGACGGGCTACAACCATTTCTGGCACGCCGAGAACGAAGCCCGTGGCAACGATTGCGTTTATATCCAAGGCCACAGCTCGCCCGGCGTGTACGCCCGCGCCTTTTTAGAAGGGCGTTTGAGCGAAGAGCAATTGCTCAATTTCCGCCAAGAAGTCGGCGGCAATGGCCTATCGAGCTACCCACACCCGCATTTGATGCCCGACTTCTGGCAGTTCCCCACCGTTTCTATGGGTTTGGGGCCACTCATGGCCATCTACCAAGCGCGTTTTTTGAAATATCTGCACGCCCGGGGCATTGCCGATACCGCAGGCCGCAAGGTTTGGGCGTTTTTGGGCGATGGCGAGATGGACGAGCCCGAATCCATGGGCGCGATCGGCGTAGCCGCACGCGAAGGCTTAGACAACCTGATTTTTGTGGTGAACTGCAATTTGCAGCGCTTAGACGGCCCCGTGCGTGGCAATGGCAAGATCATTCAAGAGCTGGAAGGCGAATTTCGCGGTGCAGGCTGGCAGGTGATTAAATGCCTGTGGGGCAGCAATTGGGATCCGCTCTTGGCACGCGACAAAACCGGCATCCTGAAAAAAGTGATGATGGACACGCTGGACGGCGATTACCAGTCTTTCCGTGCCAACGATGGCGCTTTTGTGCGCGAACAGTTTTTCGCCCGCAACCCCGAGCTGCTGGAGATGGTCAGCAAATTCAGCGACGACGACATCTGGGCGCTGCGCCGTGGCGGCCATGACGCGCAAAAAGTCTATGCGGCCTTTCACGAAGCAACGCATCACCAAACAGGCCAGCCCACCGTACTCTTGATCAAAACCATCAAAGGCTATGGCATGGGCAAAGCGGGCCAAGCCAAGATGGCGGCGCACCAGCTGAAAAAATTGACCGACGAAGACATCAAAACCTTCCGCGACCGCTTCAATATCCCCATCCCCGATAGCGAGCTGGCTAATCTGCCCTTTTACAAACCCGCAGACGACACGCCCGAGATGCAGTATCTGCACAGCCGCCGCAAGGCGCTGGGTGGCTATCTGCCACAACGCCGACAAAAATCGGATGAGAGCTTCACCATCCCCGCGCTAGATACCTTTAAAGCCGTACTCGAACCCACGGCAGAGGGGCGTGAAATCAGCACCACCCAAGCTTTTGTGCGCTTTTTAACGCAGCTGCTGCGCGACAAAGCCTTGGGCCCCCGCGTCGTACCCATCGTGGTGGATGAAGCCCGCACCTTTGGTATGGAAGGGCTGTTCCGCCAAATCGGTATCTATAACCACAAAGGCCAGCTCTACACGCCTGTCGATAAAGCCGAAGTCGCCTATTACAAAGAAAGCGAAACAGGGCAAGTGCTGCAAGAGGGCATTAACGAACTGGGCGGCATGGCCAGCTGGATAGCGGCGGCCACCAGCTACAGCACCAGCAACCGCATCATGCTGCCTTTCTATGTGTATTACTCCATGTTTGGCTTCCAGCGCGTGGGCGATTTGGCGTGGGCTGCGGGCGATTTGCAAGCACGGGGCTTTTTGCTGGGCGGCACTTCGGGGCGCACCACGCTCAACGGCGAAGGTTTGCAGCACGAAGACGGCCACAGCCATATCTTGGCCGCCACCATCCCCAACTGCGTCAGCTACGACCCGACTTTTGGGCACGAAGTCGCAGTCATCATGCAGCACGGTTTAAAGCGCATGGTCGAGCAGCAAGAAAATGTGTTTTATTACCTGACCTTGCTGAACGAAAACTACCCGCAGCCTGGCTTGGTGGCGGGCACAGAAGAGGAAATCATCAAAGGCATGTATTTGCTGCAAAAAGCGCCAGCAGCGGGCGTCAATGGCAGCGGCCTAGAGGTGAATTTACTCGGCTCGGGCACCATCCTGCGCGAGAGCATGGCGGCGCAGCAATTGCTGGCCGCAGATTGGGGCGTGTCTGCCCATATCTGGAGCTGCCCCAGCTTTAACGAACTGGCACGCGAAGGCCAAGAGGTTGAACGCTGGAATATGCTGCACCCGCAAGCCGCAGCACGCACGCCCTTTGTGGCCCAGCAGTTGGCCAAAACCGCAGGCCCGGTGATTGCGTCCACCGACTACATCCGCAGCTATACCGAGCAAATTCGCCCCTTTATGCCAGCAGGGCGCAGCTACAAAACCCTAGGTACCGATGGTTTTGGGCGCTCAGACTTCCGCTTCCGCCTGCGCCACCACTTTGAGATCGACCGCTACTACATCGCCGTAGCAGCCCTCAAAGCTCTGCAAGAAGATGGCAAACTGCCAGCTGCCACCGTGGTCGAAGCCATCGCAAAATACAACATCGACGCGGATAAAACCTATCCGCTGCACGCGTAAAGGAGGGCTAGGCATATGAGTACGATGCAAATTCGCGTGCCCGATATCGGCGATTTTTCTGATGTCGCCATCATTGAAATCTTGGTTGCCGTGGGCGATACCATCCGCCCCGAACAATCCCTCGTCACGGTCGAAAGCGACAAAGCCAGCATGGAGATCCCCGCCAGCCACGGCGGCCAGGTCAAATCCATCGCCGTGAAACTGGGCGACAAAATCAACCAAGGCGATGTGCTTTTAGAAATTGAAGCTGCCAACAGCGCTGCCGCCGTGGCTGTAGCTGCGCCCCAGAGCGCACCTGCACCAGCTACTCCTGTCGCGGCCAGTGCAGCAGCCCCAGTGGTGGCTGCAGTGGTGGCCGAGGTGGTGGAACTGCGCGTGCCCAATATCGGCGACTTTAAAGATGTGGCCGTGATCGAAATCTTGGCGCAAGTAGGCGCGCAGATCGAGGCCGAGCAATCCCTCATCACCGTGGAGAGCGACAAAGCCAGCATGGAAATTCCCGCCAGCCACGCGGGTGTGCTGCAAAGCCTGGCCGTCAAGCTGGGCGATACCATCAATGTGGGCGATTTGATCGGCACCGTGTTATTGGGCGGCGCAGCTGCACCTAGCGCTGCGCCAGTTACTGCCCCTCCTGCTCCGGCAACGGTTCAGCCCCAAGCTGCCGCAGTAGCAGCAGTGGCGGCACCCGCAGTTACACCAGTCGCGCCTGCGCCTGCCGTGACCAGCTCCGCTGCCCTAGCCCACGCCAGCCCCTCGGTGCGCAAATTCGCGCGCGAGCTAGGTGTGCCTTTGGACAAAGTGGCAGGCAGCGGCGAAAAAGGCCGCATCACCCAGGCCGATGTGCAAAGCTTCACCCGCAGCGTCATGCAAGGCACTACACAAATAGGAGCTGCTCAGGCAGGTTTTACGGCGCAAAATGCCAATTTCATGCCTGAAAATGTGCTGCAAGTTGCCCCTGCACCGCAGGTCGATTTCAGCAAGTTTGGCGCCACCGAGCGCAAAGCCCTGAGCCGTATTCAAAAAATCAGCGGTGCCAATTTGCACCGCAACTGGGTGCGCATCCCCCATGTCACCAACCACGACGATGCCGACATCACCGCGCTGGAAGCCCTGCGCGTGCAGCTCAATGCTGAAAACGCCAAGGCAGGGGTCAAAGTCACCATGCTGGCCTTCATCATCAAGGCTTGCGTGGCGGCGCTGCAAAAATTCCCGCAATACAACGCCAGCTAAGACGGAGAAGAGCTGGTGCTGAAAAAATACTTCCACATCGGCTTTGCCGCCGATACGCCCAATGGCCTGATGGTGCCCGTCATCAAAGACGCCGACCAAAAAGGGATATTGCAAATCAGCCGCGAACTGGCCGAACTGTCGGCCAAAGCGCGCGAAGGCAAACTCAGCCCCGCCGAGATGCAGGGCGCGTGCTTCACTGTTTCGTCGCTTGGCGGTATAGGCGGCACTTACTTCACGCCCATCATCAACGCGCCTGAAGTGGCGATTTTGGGCGTGTGCAAGAGCGCCATGCGCCCCGTGTGGGATGGCGCTGCCTTTGCTCCGCGTTTGATTTTGCCCCTGTCCCTGTCTTGGGATCACCGCGTCATTGATGGCGCAGCAGCGGCCAAATTCAATGCCTATTTGGGGCAAGTGCTGGCCGATTTTCGGCGGGTGATGTTGTAGGTATTCGTCATTCCCGCGTAGGCGGGAATCCAGGTACCCATTCTTTCCCTGTGGAAGACGGCGAATGTATTTAAAGGAAAGCCCCATGGCTGAAATTCAAGTAGTGGTGCCCGATTTGGGCGACTTTCACGATGTTGCGGTGATTGAAATCTTGGTCGCGGTGGGCGATAGCATCACGGCCGAGCAGTCCCTAGCCACCGTGGAAAGCGACAAAGCCAGCCTCGAAATCCCGTCTAGCCACAGCGGCATCGTCAAATCCCTGCTTATCAAACTGGGCGATAAAGTCAGCCAAGGCAGCGCCTTGCTGACGCTGGAGGCGGCTGAGGCCAGCGCAGCTGCGACAGCTACACCTGCACCTGAACCTGTCAGCCCCCACCCCAACCCTCCCCCAGCGGGGGCGGGAGTTCAAACCACTCAACCCTCTCCCTCGGGGAGAGGGAGCAGCGCCCAAAGCCCTAGTGATACCGACTGCGATGTGCTGGTTCTGGGCGGCGGGCCCGGTGGCTATTCCGCCGCCTTCCGCGCGGCCGATTTGGGGCTAAAAGTCATTTTGGTCGAGCGCTACGCCACCCTCGGCGGCGTCTGCCTGAATGTCGGCTGCATCCCGTCTAAAGCCCTGCTGCATGTGGCCGCCGTGATGGACGAAGTGGCGCATCTGGCCAAAGCCGGCATCAGCTTTGGCGCGCCGCAGGTGAATATCGACACCCTGCGCGGGCACAAAGAAAAAGTCATAGGCAAGCTCACAGGCGGCTTGGCACAAATGGCCAAAATGCGCAAAGTGCAGGTCGTACAAGGCTTAGGCACTTTTACCGGCAGCCATGAATTGCGGGTGGAGCACACCCAAGCAGGCGCCGATTCTGGTCAAGCCAAAACGGGCAGCAGCCAAACCCTAAGTTTTAAAACCGCCATCATTGCCGCAGGCAGCCAGGCTGTGCACCTGCCCTTTATGCCGCAAGACCCCCGCGTTGTCGATTCCACGGGTGCGCTGGCCTTGAAAGAAGTGCCGGGGCGCATGTTGATTTTGGGCGGCGGCATCATCGGCCTAGAAATGGGCACGGTCTATAGCAGCCTAGGCGCACGCCTGGATGTGGTGGAAATGCAAAGCGGCCTGATGCAAGGCGCAGACCGCGACCTCGTCAAAGTCTGGCAAAAAATGAATGCGCCGCGATTTGACCGCATCATGTTGAATACTAAAACCATAGCTGCCCAGGCAGGTTCTGCGGGCATTACTGTCGAATTTGATGGTAAAGATGCCCAAGGCCAGCCCTATGCACCACAAACCTATGATTTGGTGCTGCAAGCCGTAGGCCGCAGCCCCAATGGCAAAAAAATCGGCGCCGGAGCCGCAGGCGTGGCGGTGGGTGAGCGCGGTTTTATCCCTGTGGATGCACAAATGCGCACCAGTGCGCCGCACATCTTCGCCATCGGCGACATCGTCGGCCAGCCCATGCTGGCGCACAAAGCCGTACACGAAGCCCATGTGGCGGCCGAAGTCATCGCGGGCGAACTGCTGGGCGATGCCAAGCTGGCCAAAGCCGCTTTTGATGCCCGCGTCATTCCATCCGTGGCCTATACCGACCCCGAAGTCGCTTGGGTGGGCTTGACCGAAGATCAAGCCAAGGCCGAAGGCATAGCCGTAGAGAAAGGCCTATTCCCTTGGGCAGCATCTGGCCGCGCCATTGCCAATGGCCGTGACGAAGGCTTTACCAAACTGCTATTTAGCAAAGAAACGGGGCGCATCCTGGGCGGCGGCATCGTCGGCACGCACGCGGGCGACATGATTGGTGAAATTGCCTTGGCCATAGAAATGGGCGCAGACAGCGTGGACATTGGCAAAACCATCCACCCCCACCCCACGCTGGGCGAGAGCATAGGCATGGCCGCTGAAGTGGCGCATGG
>JAMIFN010000003.1:0-33946 GCA_035906235.1 Allobrachymonas sp.
CCCAAAGGCACAGACTTATCCGTACACGACCAAGATGCGCTCGATTCGATTGCGGATTTGATGAACAACAGACCGAGGATGACGCTGGACTGGAAAACACCGTATCAGACCTTTGCGGGCTTTATGCAGGCCATTGCTGAAAAAGCTCAGGCTACCATCAACTAAACTTGCCACCGTTGCACTTCAGGTTTGAATCCGCCCGAATAAAGAAATAGTTATGGCTGCCGTTATGGTTGGCATGATGATGTTTGCAATTTTGTTACTTTCATCAACTACTTCTGCTGCTGTATTTTTAAGCCACTCTTTGGATCCAAGCTCAGGCTCTGGTGTAGGTGTAGCTATCTCGACATTGCGCATTACCTCTTGCTCAGCGCTTTTAGCTAAACTCGCCCAATCTAATTGCATCACGGCCTGTTCGGTTCGAGCTGATTTTGGGTCGGCAAAAACCGCGTCAATTGGTCGCCCAGTGACCGCTGCAATTTGCTTCATCTCGGCATAGGTCTGTGGGTTTATGTCTTGCGCTTGAGCAGAGTTTGTTTGCGCCAGCCGCGCATTACTGCGAGCGATTTCATCTTTAGCGTTTTGTACAGGGTCAAAGCCGCTGTCTAGATTGATTGGGTCTGGGGTTGCCTTTACCTCTGTCTCAGCCTCTTGAGCAGGGTGTGAATAATATGGTTTTTTAAAAAATCTGCCATCATCAACTTTTTTATAATCCGCGCTATATTCATCGCAGTCATTACATTGCTCTTGTGATTGCGATGACTCTTCTGCGTAAACTGCTTGCAATAAGCTAGCCACCAATAACATGGCAATTATTATTTTGCCCATATTTATCGCCTTCTGTATTTGCGGTGCTCCACCATCACGCCAGTGATTGCAATGTGACAGGTGTCGTTGCGCACAGTGGGGTAGTCGTCGTTGCGGGGGACTAGCTCGAAGATGACTTCGCCGTGTTCGGTAGTGCTGGATGTTGGATGCATGTACCAATTTTGCACCAATTCGAAGTCATAGCCGCGTTTCTCATATCAAAATACGAGCTGCTCAGGCAGGTTTGACGGCCTAAAACGAGGATTTGGCGCTGAAAAATGAGATTGCGGGTCACGCCCGCAATGACAAAACCTCTTATCTGCACTTCCCCAAACCCTCACCCTGCCCTCTCCCTCGGGGAGAGGGGGAAGCCGAGATACCAGCCCCCCGTTTGCACGAGGGCAGGCTTTGCACTGGTATGACGAAATCCAAAAGGCATGGATTCCCGCCTGCGCGGGAATGACGAATACCTCAGGAAACCTAGATGCCAGATGCAGTGCTCAAGGCTTGGCTGGCGTACCAGCAGACTGCGTCAGAATTTCGTAGCCCGTTTCCGTGACCAACACCGTGTGCTCCCACTGCGCGGATAGGCTGCGGTCTTTGGTAACGACTGTCCAGCCATCAGCCATGGCTTTGATATCGCGCTTGCCCTGATTCACCATCGGCTCAATGGTAAAAACCATGCCCGCTTGCAGCACTGGCCCCGTGCCGGGCGTGCCGTAATGCAGCACTTGCGGTTCATCGTGAAAAGTGTCGCCGATGCCGTGGCCGCAGTATTCGCGCACGATGGACAGGCCCTGGCTTTCGGCAAAGCGCTGAATCGCCGCGCCGATATCGCCTAGGCGCGCGCCGGCTTGCACCTTTTCTATGCCTTTCCACATGGCCTGATAAGTCAGCTCGCACAAGCGTTTGGCATAAGGCGTGACCTGGCCCACCATAAACATGCGGCTGGTGTCGCCATACCAGCCGTCTTTGATGACGGTGATATCCACATTCATGATGTCGCCGTTTTTCAAAGGCTTGTCATTGGGAATGCCGTGGCAAACCGCTTGGTTGAGCGAGGTGCAAATGGATTTGGGGAAAGGCGTCATGCCAGGCGGGCAATAGTTCAGCGGCGCGGGGATGGTGCCTTGCACATTGACCATATAGTCATGCGCGAGTTGGTTGATTGCATTGGTCGTGACGCCCGCTTGGATATGGGGCGTGATGTAGTCCAGCACCTCAGAGGCTAAGCGCCCAGCCACGCGCATTTTTTCGATATCGGCTGCGGATTTGATTTGAATCGTCATGGGCGTGATTATAAAAACAAGCGAGTAATTTAGCCGTCAAAAGGGGCTTTTAGGCCGAAAAATCTGCCTGAGTAGCTATATTTTTTGCATAAAAAAGCCCACCGAAGTGGGCTTATGCTCGCGTCGAATTGGCGCTTAAGCAGTTTCGCCGTAGATGGCTACGGTGATATCGGCAACAACATCTGTGTGCAGCGCAATGCTGACACTGCTATCGCCTACCGTTTTGAGGTGGCCGTTAGGCAAGCGCACTTGCGATTTGTGCACTTTAAAGCCTTGTTTGTTCAGCTCTTCGGCAATGTCATGGTTGGTGATGGAACCAAACAGGCGACCATCAACACCAGCTTTTTGCGTCAGCTTGACCGTGAAGCCTGTCAATTTTTCGCCAACGCTTTGGGCCTGAACCAGCTTCTCAGCGGCCAGCTTTTCCAGCTCAGCACGGCGCGCTTCGAATTCGGCTTTAGCCGCTTCAGTTGCACGCTTAGCGCGGCCTGAAGGAATGAGGAAATTGCGTGCGTAACCGTCTTTGACTTTAACGATATCGCCCAGATTGCCCAGATTGACAACTTTATCCAAGAGAATGATTTGCATGGTAAGGACTCCTTGGGCGCTTAGATGTTGTGCTGATCGCTGTAAGGCAGGAAAGCCAAAAAGCGTGAGCGTTTAATCGCGGTGTTGAGCTGGCGCTGGTAGATGGCGCGTGTGCCAGTCAAACGAGCGGGGATGATTTTGCCGTTTTCAGCAATGAAGTCGCGCAGCAGATCGACATCTTTGTAGTCAATTTGCTCAACGTCAGCAACGGTGAAGCGGCAAAAGCGCTTGCGTTTAAACAGGGGTGACTGCGTATTGCGCTTAGGGCGATTTTTGTCGAAAGGTTTTTTACCAAAACGAGAAGCGGTAGCCATGATGCTGATGCTTTCTTTTAAAAAAGGGATTCAAACGATTGCAGGTGATAGACCAAGCCTTTGCCGCTTTTGCCCGCCGCCAAAAAACCCTGACACTGTAGCTGCGCCCCTAGGGGCTGCTTGGCCACTTGTTCGGCCACCATGCCAAAAGCGATGGCACGCAGTGTGAATTGGGTTAATCGCGCTTGCCCGGCTTCGCTCTGCGTGGATAGGTGCAAGACCTCAAAATCCAATGCAGGCACCCCAGCTGGGGTGTAACGCAAAGCCTGTAGCGCCTGGATTTGCGCTGACAAGTTAAGCAAATTGCAAGTACTGGCTGTCATCACCCTTTCAATCAAAGAAAAATATTGGGCACAAGACCTAAAAATTAGGCCGTGGCAGCGTCTTGATGCGCTTTACGCGCTTCTTCTTGCTGAACGCTCTTCATCATGATGGAAGGCGCAGTTTCGGCCTTGTCCATGAGCACGGTGAGGTGGCGCAAAACAGCGTCGTTAAAGCGGAAAGCGTGTTCCAGCTCAGCCAAAACTTCTTTGCTGATTTCGACATTCACGCAGATGTAGTGCGCTTTAGCCAGTTTGTTGATGAGGTAAGCCAGTTGGCGGCGACCCCAGTCTTCAACGCGGTGGATTTTGCCGCCGCCCGCTTCGATAACGCCTTTGTAGCGCTCGAGCATGGCAGGGACTTGTTCGCTTTGATCCGGGTGGATCATGAGAATAATCTCATAGTGACGCATAACTTCTCCTTAAGGATGAAAAACAGCCCCCACCTGCGTCAATTCAAGGTGTGGGGCAAGGGCAAGCCGAGCATTATAAAAGAAAAAACCGCCTATTTAAGCGGTTTTGCTGCGGCACCCGACTGATACTTAGCATTTACAGGGTTTGTGTGGGGCGATCCGAACCTAAATGCCCCCCCAAAATCGCTTCGATTTTGTGTTTCAGAGCCTTAGTCTTGTCATCGCTAGGGAAACGCACACCGATACCTTGGGTACGATTGCCTGCAGCTCGCGCTGGCGTGACCCAGGCAACTTTACCTGCCACGGGGTAGCGCATGGGGTCGTCGGGCAAAGTCATGAGCACATAAACAACATCCCCCAGTTTGTACTCTTTATTGGATGGTATAAAAATACCACCATCGGTAAACTGCGCAATATAGGCAGCATACAAAGCAGCTTTTTCTTTAATCGCCAATTGGATGACGCCTGGCCTGGCGACCTTGGACGCCTCGGTCAAAGGCGCACGCCCAGAATTTGACATTAGGGACGCGGAAGCTGTTGTTGGGGATGGGGGCGTGCTACTCATGCGAGCCATTATGCGCCAGTTTTTTCCAGCTTGTCCCTGCATTTCCCCCTAAGACTGCGACACAATAGCTCAAATTTACTTTTTCGCAACGCGCCACTCCTATGCAAGAACTTTTCATTTTGAACGGCCCCAACCTCAACCTGCTAGGGGTGCGCGAACCCGAGATTTACGGCTACACCGGCCTTGCCGATGTCGAGCAATGGTGCTCCGCGCGTTGCTTGGCCGCAGGCGTGAAGCTGGTTTTCCGCCAAAGCAACCATGAAGGTGCGTTGATCGATAGCATCCACGAAGCCGTGCGGCTGCAGCAGCAGGGTCTCATGGCGGGGCTCATCATCAACGCGGGCGCTTATACCCACAGCTCGGTCGCACTGCACGATGCGCTCAAGGCTTTAAACTGCCCCAAAATCGAGCTGCATATCAGCAACACTTTTGCGCGTGAGGCGTTTCGCCACCATTCTTATATTTCACCCGCAGTCGATGCGGTGATAGCCGGCTTGGGCGTGGCTGGCTATGTTTTGGCAGTAGATGCCATCACAGACAAAATGGCGTGCTAGGCGTTGCGATCACTGCACCAGCTCTATTGTCTTTGGCTGCGTATTCGTTCCCACATTCAAAGGCAATAGACTGTTGCCAAAATCAGTAAAAAAATTCCACTTTACGCTGATTTAATCAACAATAACCGAACGGCCCAGCCCAACACCGAGGAGACACGATTTATGCAACCCTACCCACCGCTACAGCTGCTCAAAGTCATAGGCCACAGCATTTGGACGCGCATGACGCGCCCGCAATTTCCTGAATTTCGCAGCAACGAAGCCAGCTTTTACCCGCGCGAGGCCTGCTACCCCGTGTACGAGCGCATGCGCAGCGATAAAAAGATTTTCTATGTGCCACGCTTTTTGGGCTGGGTGGTGGGGGGCGAGTACGAGGTGCTGACTTCCCTGCTGCGCGATGACCGCCTGTCGCTGCGCTTTCAGGATTGGGATTACTACCCCCGCATTCCTGAGGCCAAGAAAAACGCGCTCAATCGCCTGACGGACAATCTGCTGATGGCCAAACACCGCAGTGACCACCAGCGCCTGCGCCGCTTATCGGTTACGGCTTTTGCCCCGCGCATGGTCGATAAAATGATGCCGCAAATCCGCGCCACCGTCCAAAAATACTTTGCCGAAATGGAAGCGGCCAGCCCAGATGGCAGCATCGACATTGTGGAGCTGGCGCGGGTGATTCCGCTGGAGATTTTGACCGACTACCTGGGCGTGCCTGCCGATTGTAAAAAGGGCTTTTTCTCGGTGTCTGAGGCGATTTTGGGGCAGTTCAACCCCAATACCGAAATCGACCTGCCGGGTGCGCTCAAGGGCATAGACATGCTCAAAGACATGGTGCGCCAAAAACGCGCCAATCCGCAAGACGACCTGATCAGCGCCCTAGCCACTGCGGTGGAAGACGGCGACAAACTCAGCGAGGACGAAATGCTCTCGCTGATTGCGTCTGTTTTGGCCGCAGGCCCAGACTCCACGCGCGACCACAGCCTGTGCGTGGTCAATGGCATGGCGCAACACCCCGCCGCCTGGAAAGAGGTGCGCGAAAACCGTGAGCTGCTGCAAAACGCCACGCGCGAATGCTTCCGTTGGGATGCCTGGGGGCACCGTGGCTACACCCGTTTTGCGCTGGAAGACATGGAAATCCACGGCCAAATCGTGAAAAAGGGCGAGATGATTCGCCTGGCTTTCCCGGTGTTTTTGCTCGACCCCAAAGTCTTTCCCCAGCCCAACGAGTTCAACATCCACCGCGACAACCTCGACAAAGTCATCCACTTTGGCACGGGGCCGCACTATTGCCTGGGCGCGAACATCGCCCGTGCGATTTACGAAAGCATCATCAACGAAATGCTCGATCGCTACGAAAGCGTGGAGCTGCTAGCGCCCGCGCAGTATGCGGAAAATGTGGTGGCGCGCCACATCAAAGCTCTGCCGCTGCGCGTAAAAAAAGCCCCCTTGCCCAGCAAAACCGAGCCCACTGAGGCAACCCAAGCACTAGCGGGCTAAGGCCCACCCTCTGTTATGCTGCAAGCCGCCTCTGGGGAAAACCCCAGTGCGGCTTTTTTCTTGTGGAAAGCTCCGTTTTATGCAGTCTTTTTCTCTCCTCCAGATGGCGCGCATGGGCGCTGCCGCCGCTTGGGGCGCTTTGCGCTACCCAAAATTTGCCGATTTTCGCCCGCAAGATGCCAGCTTTTACCCGCGCGAAGTCTGCTACCCCGTGTACCAGCGCATGCGCCACGAAAACCGCGTGTTTTATATGCCCAAGCAATTGGGCTGGGCGGTGGCGGGCGATTACGAGACTTTTACCAAGTTGATTCGTGACGACCGCCTGTCGCTGCGCTTTGCCGATTGGCGCTTTTACCCCCGTGCGGCCGAGCACAAAAAAACCGCGCTGGACAAACTCACCGACAACCTGCTGATGAGCAAGCACCGCACCGACCACCAGCGCCTGCGCCGCCTGTCGGTCACGGCCTTTGCGCCGCGCATGGTCGATAAATTGATGCCGCAAATCCGCGCCACGGTGGCCCAACACTTTGACGCCATGCAAGCGCAAAGCCAAAACGGCGTGATCGATTTTGTGCAGCTGGCCAAGGCCATTCCGCTAGAAATTCTGACCCAGTATTTAGGCGTGCCCAGCGATTATCAAAAAGACTTTTACGCTGTGTCTGAGGCGATTTTGGGGCAGTTCAACCCCAGCGCCGAGCTAGACGAAGCCGCCGCCCTGCAAGGCATAGATATGCTGAAAAAAATGGTGGCCGAAAAGCGCAAAAACCCGCAAGACGACCTCATTAGCGTCCTGGCGGCCACGGCAGAAGACGGCGATAAGCTCAGCGAAGACGAAATGCTGGCGCTGATTGCCTCGGTGCTGGCCGCTGGCCCCGATTCGGTGCGCGACCACATCACCACCGTGGCCCACACCCTGGCGCAGTTTCCCGCTGTGTGGGCAGAAATCCGCCAAAACCCCGAGCTGCTGCCGCAAGCCAGCCTAGAGGCTTTTCGCTGGAGCCACTGGGGGCATCGCGGCTTTACGCGCTTTACGCTCGAGCCGGTAGAGGTGTATGGCGTGACCATCCCCAAAGGCGAGATGCTGCGTTTGGTGCATCCCGTTTTTTTGTGTGACGAAAGCGTCTACCCCGAGCCAAATCGCTTCAACATCCACCGCGACAAGCTCGACAAAATGCTGCACTTTGGCACGGGGCCGCATTACTGCCTGGGCGCCAATATCGCCAAAGCCATTATCGATACCGTACTGGAAGCCATGCTCGCGCGTTATGCCAGCCTGGCCGTGGCCGAAGCGCCCGTGTTTGAAAGCAATATCGTCTCACGCCGCATCACCCGCCTGCCGCTGAAAGTCAGCCTGGCCGCGCCCGCTGCAGCCTAAAATCTGGCAGGGCTGGCAGCAGCCTTGCATTTTTACCCATGATTTTGGCAGTTCAGGCCGAAAAACCTGCCTGAGCAGCTCTTGTTTTTGATAGCATATATCCAAGATTGCGGGTCAAGCCCGCAATGACGAGACCCCTGTATTCGTCATTCCCGCGCAAGCGGGAATCCATGCATTTTTTACAGTCAAATACGCGTTTTAGGCCGCCAAACCTGCCTGAACAGCTCTTGTTTTTATACTATGTCTGATAGCACTGATAGCCCTTCCCTCGTTCTCCAAGGCATCTCCCCGCCGCTGCGCTGGGCGGATTTCCGCATCGCCGCCTTTGATATGGATTCGACCCTGATCAATATCGAGTGCATCGACGAAATCGCCGCCGTTGCGGGTAAAAAAGCCGAGGTTGCCGCCATCACCGAAGCGGCCATGCGTGGCGAGATTCCCGATTTTCGCGCCAGCCTGATGCGCCGCTTGGCGCTGCTGGAAGGTTTGGACGAGAGCGCCCTGCAAACCGTGTTAGACACCCGCTTGCAGTTCAACCCTGGGGCAGAAAAACTGCTGGCGGCCTTGCACGCCAAGGGCATCAAAACCCTGCTGGTATCGGGCGGCTTTACCTTTTTTGCCCGCGTGGTGCAGGCCAAGCTGGGCATGACGGCCATGCGAGCTAACGAACTGGAGATAGTCGGCGGCAAACTCACCGGCCGCGTGCTGCCGCAAGCCTGGGGCGGCGATGTCGTCGATGGCGAACAAAAACGCCTGGCGCTGACGCAATTTGCTGCCGACCATGGCGCAGCGCTGAGCCAATGTATCGCCGTGGGCGATGGCGCCAACGATTTGCCCATGATGGGCGCGGCGGGCTTATCTGTGGCCTACCACGCCAAACCTGCGGTGCGGGCGCAGGCCAAGGTCGCCATCAACGCCGGTGGCCTAGACCGTCTGTTAGAAATTTTTGCCGCGTAAAAAAACTGCCATGCCCCAGGATTTTGCCCCCGCCACCACAGCGGCCATTAGCTCGCGCGAAAACCCCCTGATCAAGCAGCTGCACAAGCTGGCCCACGAAGGCAATGCTTACCGCAAACTGGGGCATATTTGGCTGGAAGGCGAGCATTTGAGCAGCAGTTTTTTACTCAAATGGCAGGCTGAAAATGCTATCGAAACAAGAGCTGCTCAGGCAGGTTTTTCGGCCTTAAATGGCAGAATCTTACCTAAAAAACTCATCGTCGCTGCCAGCTACGAAGCGCAGTTGCCACAGTTTTTGGCGCATTACGGCATAGCGCTCAATGGTGCAACGCTGCCCTGCCCGGTGCAGCTCGTGGCCGATAGCTTGCTGCCCGCCATCAGCAGCCTGGAATCGCCCGCCCCCATAGGCCTGCTGCTGGAAATGGCGCCCGAGGCCGCCGCCACAGCGGCAAGCGCGCCCCTCTTGACGCGCCAGCCCACCGTGCTGCTAGACCGCCTGCAAGACGCGGGCAATGTAGGTGCCATCTTGCGTTGCGCCGCCGCCTTTGGTTTTCGGCAAATCGTGGCCATCAAAGGCAGCGTGGGATTGTGGTCGCCCAAGGTATTGCGCGCTGGCATGGGGGCGCATTTTGGCCTGCAATTGCACGAACTGTGCGACAGCACCGACACGCTGGCGCAGCTGCAGGCACTTGGCTTACCCCTCTTGGCGACCAGCTCGCACCAAGGCGATTATTTGCACCAAGCGCAGCTGCCGCAGCCCTGCGCTTGGCTCATGGGGCATGAAGGCCAGGGCCTGAGCGAAACTTGGCAAGCTGCTGCCAGCGGGCATATCCGCATTTGGCAGGCGGCGGAGGAATCACTGAATGTGGCCACAGCGGCTGCCATTTGCTTGCACGCCAGTGCGGCGCAGGCTATGCTGCACTAGCGATTTAGCCGCCCTGAACTTGGAGGCCCCCATGGACAACCCTGCCACCACCACCCCTATCAGCCCTTACACCCGTTTTTCTGGCTTAGCCGAATGGCGCAGCGCCTTACTGGCCTTTTTGCAACGCGCCGCCGCCGAAAAATGGCCGAAATTGATGTTTTGCGATAGCGATTTTTCGCTCTGGCCTTTGAACGATACTGAAATTTTGGCGGCCCTGGAAAACTGGAGCCACCGCCCCAATAGCTTCACCATCATCGCCGCCGATTACCGCCATATCGAGCGGAATTTCCCGCGCTTCATCCAGTGGCGCCGACAATGGGATCACATCGTGCACGCCCATACCCCTGCCCCCGTACACAGCGGTAGTTTGCCGCATTGCATCTTGGCAGCGCCTCACAGCGCTCTGCACATTTTGGATCCTGTACGCTGCCGTGGCATTGCCCTGTACGAAGCCCATATGGTGCATGACCTAGAACTCGTGCTCGATGAAATTTTGCTCAAGGCCAGCAGCGCTTTTCCTGCCTCCACCACCGGCCTCTAAACCATGATCGACTGCCCACTTTGCAGCGGACTAGGCGGCGAACTCATCGCCCAGACTGCGCACTACCGCCTGATCCGTGCTGATGAAGCCGGCTTTCCCCTGTTTTACCGCCTGATTTGGCAGCGCCATGTGGCCGAGTTCAGCGATTTATCACAGGCTGAACGCAGCATCTGCATGGAAGCCGTGGCCACGGTCGAACAAGTGCTGCGCCAGCAGCTGCCCCCAGATTTACGCCCCACCAAAATCAATCTGGCCAGCCTGGGCAATGTGGTGCCGCATTTGCACTGGCACATCATCGCCCGCTATGACTGGGACAGCCACTACCCCGCCCCGGTATGGGCAGCAGCGCAGCGCAGCCCCGATAGCGCCAAGCTGCAAACCCTGTGCGCCAGCTTGCCGCAGCTCCATGCCGCGCTGCAGACGGCGCTAGAACACGCTGCGGCCTAAAGCCAGCAAACCCGAGAAAAGCCCGCATCTTATAATCGCCGGCTTATGGCAGTTTGGGCATTAGGCATTAATCACACCACCGCACCGCTGGATTTGCGTGGGCGTTTTGCCATTGCCGCGCACGATTTGCCGCCCACACTGGCGCAGCTCAAAGCCACTTTGGGCAGCCAGGCCGAAACCGCCATCGTCTCCACCTGCAACCGCACCGAGTTGTATTGCGCCGGCCAAGGCATAGAAGCCAGCCAAGGCCTAGCGTGGCTGGCCGCCAACGGCGGCGTTAGCCTAGCCGAGCTGCAAAGCCACGCCTACATCAAACAAGCCGATCAGGCCGCGCGCCATGTGTTTCGCGTCGCCGCTGGCCTAGACAGCATGGTGCTGGGCGAGGCGCAAATTCTGGGGCAGCTCAAAGACGCGGTGCGCGCTGCCGAAGACGCGGGCGTCATGGGCGCGACGCTGCATCAACTGTTTCAACGCGCCTTTCATGTCGCCAAAGAGGTGCGCAGCGATACCGAAATAGGCGAGCACAGCATCAGCATGTCGGCCGCTGCCGTGCGCCTGGCCGGGCAATTGTTTGACGATTTAAGCCGTACCAAAGTGCTGCTGGTAGGCGCGGGCGAAATGATCGAGCTGACCGCAGCGCACTTTGCGGCCAAACGCCCAGCGCAGATGGTGGTGGCCAACCGCACCGTCGAGCGCGGCCAAGCTTTGGCCAATAAATACGCGGCCGAGGGTTTGAGCACCAGCGTCATGCGCCTGGCCGATATTCCGCTGCGCCTGCATGAATTTGATGTGGTGGTCAGCTGCACCGCATCGACCCTGCCCATCATCGGCCTGGGCGCAGTCGAACGCGCGGTACGCAGCCGCCGCCATCGCCCCATGTTTATGCTGGATTTGGCCGTGCCGCGCGATATCGAGCCTGAGGTCAAGGCGCTGGACGATGTTTACCTCTACAGCGTTGATGATTTGGCCAGCGTGGTGCAAACTGGCCAGGCACAACGCCTAGCGGCCGTGGCGCAGGCTGAGCATATCGTCAACCGTGGGGTTGAGGACTTTATGGGCTGGCTGGCTGGGCGCAGCAGTGGTCAGGTCGATTTGATTCAGCAACTCAATGCCCAGGCTGAAGACTGGCGCCGCGCCGAGCTGGACAAAGCCCAGCGTTTGCTGGCCAAGGGCGAGAGCGCCGAGCTGGTGCTGCAAAGTTTGAGCCGCAGCCTGAGCCAAAAAATGCTGCACGGCGCCTACCACTATCTGCGCAACGCCAGCGAAGATGAACGCCAGACGCGCCAAGACATCTTGGCGCAAATCTTCCTCAAACGCGATTGATATTGCGCTGCAGATTTTGCCCATGCCCCACATCGCCAACACCGCAGCGCCTACGCAATTGGATTTTTGGGCAGCGCCCGAGAGCTGCGCCCCTGCGCCCAGTTCGCTAACACCTAAGACACCAACGCCAGCAGCAGCAAACAGCCTAGAGAAAACTCCTAAAAAAGAAGCTACTCAGGCAGATTTGGCGCCAAAAATCCCCAAAAACAGCACGCAAAATCCATGGCTGCAGGCTATGCACAGCAGCCTGCTGCTGCACCCGCACGCTACGCAGCGCACCGTGCTGCAGGGGCAAACCGTGAGCTATAAGCTGGTGCGTAGCCCACGGCGCAGCGTGGGCTTCATGATCGGCAAGCTGGGTTTAGAGGTGCGCGCGGCCACCCGCATCAGCCTGGTGCAAATTGAAACCCTGCTGCAAGAGCGCAGCGCCTGGATACTCAAGCACCTCGAAAAAGCGCAGCAGATCGAGGCGGACAAGCCCAGCCCCATCTGGGCCGATGGCGCCGATTGCCTGCTGCACGGCCAAAACCTGCGCCTGAGCTTGCGCCCCGAGTTGCCTGCAGGGGCGCATCGCTTACACGATGGGCAGCTGCAGCTGGCGCTTCCCGCCCAGGCCAGCGCCGCGCAGATTGAACGCGCCGCGATGGATTGGTACGGCCCTTACGCCTACACCCATTTTTGCCAGCGCCTAGACCACTACGCCCCAGGCATGGCGGTGCGCTGGAGCTTGCTCAAACTCTCGAGCGCCCGCACGCGCTGGGGCTCGGCCAAGCGCGATGGCAGCATCCGCCTGCATTGGCAATTGGTGCAACTCGCGCCTGAACTGCTGGACTATGTGGTGGTGCACGAGCTGGCGCACCTGCACGAGATGAACCACAGCCCGCGTTTTTGGGCCATCGTGGCGCAGCACTGCCCCGATTACAAAGCCTTGCGCGCACAGCTCAAACACCATATTTTGTAAGCCAAAGCATGATGCTGCGCGCTGCGGGGTAGAAATCGGGCCGAAAAATACGGCATGAAATCGGGCATAATTGGCCGCAAGATTTACCCAGTTTTCAAGCCGCCTCAGCCGAGGCGGTTTTGCTTTTTTGTCTTCTTTTGTCCTTCCACGGTTTTTGTCTATGAGCACCATTCCCATCACCACACGCGGCGCAGAAAAACTCAAGGCCGAGCTGCACAAACTCAAAACCGTTGATCGCCCCTGGGTGATTAACGCCATCTCCGAAGCCCGCGCCCAAGGCGATTTGAGCGAAAACGCCGAGTACGAGGCCGCCAAAGATCGTCAAGGCTTTATCGAGGGGCGCATTGCCGAGGTGGAAAGCAAACTCTCCGCCGCGCAAATCATCGACCCAACTAGCATCAACGCCGATGGCCGCGTGGTTTTTGGCGCCACCGTCACGCTAGAAGACGAGGACAGCGGGCAAGAAGTGACCTACCAAATCGTGGGCGAAGACGAGGCCGACATCAAACAAAACCTGCTCAACTTTGGCAGCCCCATCGCCCGCGCCCTGATCGGCAAGGAAGAAGGCGATAGCGTCAAGGTGCAAACCCCAGGCGGCAGCAAAAGCTACGACATCGTTAAAGTGCAATACCTGTAAAACGGCAAGCCCTGCCCCACACACCAAGCGCCGCAAGGCGCTTTTTTTGCAGCCCAATCTACGCCAACTGCCCCTTTGTTGGTGCTTTGTTTTTTATAGCTGCTCAGGCAGGTTTTTCGGCCTAAAAGGCCAAAAACATCCTTAAAACATCGGCTCTACAAGCTGGTACTCGGGCTAAAATACAGGCTCATTACTAAGCCTTTGATTTTCATGGGTTTTATCCAGAACAACACTATGCAAGCTGTTAAAAACGAACTCTTAGCCGCGCTAGCCGCCACATTGGAAGCCCTACAAGCGGGCGCAGGCGAAAAAGCCGCTTTTGAAAATCCCAAAGTGGCCGAACACGGCGATCTGGCCACCAATTGCGCCATGCAGCTGGCCAAGCCGCTAAAAGCCAATCCGCGCGCCCTGGCCGAGCAAATCAAAGCCAGCTTAGAAGCCACGCCCGCTTTTGCGCAATGGGTGGCAGCCATCGAAATTGCGGGGCCTGGCTTTATCAACATCCGCCTCAAGCCAGC
Source organism: Allobrachymonas sp. (assembly GCA_035906235.1). Taxonomy (GTDB): domain Bacteria; phylum Pseudomonadota; class Gammaproteobacteria; order Burkholderiales; family Burkholderiaceae_C; genus JAMIFN01. The sequence goes on from JAMIFN010000003.1 coordinate 14,029, forward strand.
GGCCAAGCAGCAAACCGTGAAAGCCGTGCTGCAACAAGGCGCGGCCTATGGCCTGCAGCCCGCCAGCGGTGAAAAAGTGCTGGTCGAATTTGTTTCAGCCAACCCCACAGGCCCCTTGCATGTGGGGCATGGGCGCCAAGCCGCTTTGGGCGATGCCATTTGCAATTTGTTCAGCAGCCAAGGCAAGCAAGTGCATCGCGAGTTTTATTACAACGATGCAGGCGTGCAGATTGACACCCTCACCAAAAGCACACAATTGCGCGGCCAAGGCGTGAAACCTGGCGACGCCGCTTGGCCCGAAGCGGCCTATAACGGCGACTACATCCAAGACATTGCTGATGCTTTTATCGCCAAAAGCACCGTCAGCGCCGACGACCGCAGCTTCACCGCCAATGGCGATTTAGCCGATTACGACAATGTGCGCCAGTTTGCCGTGGCCTATTTGCGCAACGAACAAGACAAAGACTTGCAGGCCTTTGCGCTGAAGTTTGACGAATACTATTTAGAGTCCAGCCTCTACAGCAATGGCCATGTCGAAGCCACGGTGCAGCGCCTGATCGCCAACGGCAAAACCTATGAAAAAGACGGCGCGCTCTGGCTCAAATCCACCGATTACGGCGACGACAAAGACCGCGTGATGAAAAAATCCGCCGTTATCGAGGCGGATGGGCGAAAATCTGAGGGCGGCTACACCTATTTCGTGCCCGATGTGGCCTACCACATCCAAAAATGGCAGCGCGGCTATACCAAAGTCGTCAATATCCAAGGCAGCGACCACCACGGCACCATCACCCGTGTGCGCGCGGGCTTGCAGGCCGCCGATGTCGGCATTCCCGCTGGCTACCCCGACTATGTGCTGCACACCATGGTGCGCGTGGTGCGCGGCGGCGAAGAAGTCAAAATCAGCAAACGCGCGGGCAGCTATGTCACCCTGCGCGATTTGATTGAGTGGACGAATAAAGACGCGGTGCGCTTTTTTCTGCTCAGCCGCAAACCCGATACCGAATACACCTTCGATGTCGATCTGGCCGTGCAAAAGAACAACGACAACCCTGTCTACTATGTGCAATACGCCCATGCGCGCATTTGCTCAGTGCTGCGCAATTGGGGCGAAGCGGGCGGCGACATGGCACAGTTGGCTCAGGCTGATTTGGCTGCATTGGACACCCCTGCCGCACAAAGCCTGATGCTGCAATTGGCCAAATACCCCGAAATGCTGAGCGCCGCCGCACGCGACTTTGCCCCGCACGATGTGGCCTTTTACCTGCGCGAATTGGCCTCCAGCTACCACAGCTATTACGACGCCGAGCGCATTTTGGTCGATGACGAGGCCACCAAACTGGCGCGTCTGGCGCTGGTTGCCGCAACTTCACAAGTTCTTCGCAATGGTTTAAGCATTTTGGGTGTGAGCGCCCCAGAAAAGATGTAAAGTTGCCGCTCAAACTGAAAACACCATTTGCATGCCCCACACAACCCCTGAGCGCAGCGCTGCGCAAACCTTCCTCCTCAGCACCTTTGCGGTGGCTGCTCTGCTTTTGGCCTTTGGTCTGAGCTTTTGGGTGGTGATTAAGGGCGTGGGCAGTGGTTTTCACAACCGTGCTCAAACCCAGCTACGCAGCCCTGATGAAGAAGCCGCTGCCAATCAGGGCTGGGACCCCAATCGCTTGCTAGGGGGCTTAAGCCGCCAAATGCCCCCTGCAGACTCTTGGGGAAACAACTTTGGCAAACCCCTCGCCTATACCAAAGGCATCGATGCCGACACCTATCTCTACCCAGATGGCACAGCCCCCGCGCCAGGCAGCCTGATTTTGGGGGAAGGCGATGATGAGGTATCGGACGAACAGGACAGTGCGGACGGCGGCAATGCGGCACTGGGCACAGGGATGGGCGGCGCGTCGGTCACCTCGCCTCCTCGCCTACAAGCACCCGCACTGCAAAATAATATTCGCAGCAACCCCGACAACTCCCCCGTTGGCGGCCTGCTCAATCGCTAGAATGCCTTTCTCTTATTCTGCTTGACCGCCCTCTATATGTTTATCCCTCGCACATCTGCCTCCTTCCCGCTACGCTCCACACAACGCGGCGGCACCTTGCTGGGTATCATCATCGGGGTCTTGATCGGCCTTTTTGTGGCCCTAGCAGTGGCGGTGTATGTCACAAAAGTCCCTATCCCCTTCTCCTCACAAAACAAAACAGCCAGCGGCAGCGTGCAGGCTGAAATCGAAAAAAATAAAAGCTGGGACCCTAATGCCGCCCTGAGCGACGGCCTGACTGGTCTAGGCAAAACCGTGACTCCACCAGAACATACCCCAGAGCCGCAAGACCCTAGCGACCCCATCGAAGCGGCTAATACCGCCATACCCAAACCGACAAAACCACCAAAGCCTGCCAAAACTGCTGACGATACATTGCAGTCTAGCCCTGTAGCTAAAGCCACAGTAGCACCCGCACCCGCTAACGGCGATGACCCCTTGGCCGATTTAGTCAAACGCAAAGCTGCTGTGCCCCAGGGCGATGTCTCTAGCCAAGACATGGCGACCCAAACCGAACCCTTTGTTTACTACATCCAAATTGGCGCATTCGTCAACCGCACAGAAGCGGAAAGCCAAAAAGCGCAGGCTGCCATGTCGGGCTTTAGTGCCAGCATCAGCGAACGCGACCAGGCTGGGCGCTTAGTCCATCGGGTGCGTTTAGGCCCCTTTGACAGCAAAGAGGCTGCCGACGCCGCCAAAGCCCGCGCTACAGCTGCGGGGATGTCATCAGCTTTGGTTCGCATCCCGCGTTAATGGGCGACACGCGTATACCGTATTGGTGCACCCCCTTGGTATGAGTGCCCTCATTTTTCCCAGTTAGCGTTTCGCGATTTTTCTTATTTGCATTTAGAGGAGAGCTTCTTCATGATGAACCGCCGTCAAATCACCCAAGCCGCGGCCCTAGGTTTAAGCGCAGGCAGCGGCCTAGCCTTGGCGCAAGCTGCCACCGCAGCTAAAGCCCCACCCCCGGCAGCAGCGCCAGCAAGCACAGTAGCAACCTTGCCGATCAGCCCTGGCAAAGACTTTTTGGCTATCAATCCCAAAGCCTCCGTGGAAGCACCGGCTGGAAAAATTGAGGTCGTCGAATTTTTCTGGTTCAACTGCTCACACTGCTACCACTTTGAAGCCCTACTCAACCCTTGGGTTGCCAAATTGCCCGCGCATGTGGCCTACCGCAAAGTGCCCGTGGGCTTTGATCCCAACTTTGTGCCGCAGCAAAAAATGTTCTACGCGCTCGAAGCTATGGGGTTGCTGAGCAGTCTGATGCCTAAAATTTTCAAAGCTATCCACGAGCAGCGCATCAAACTCGACACCGAAGCGCAAATCACTGAATGGCTCGCCAAACAAGGCGTAGATAAAGCCAAATTCAGCGCCATGTTTAGCTCTTTTGCCATCGCCAGTAAAGCCACTCGCGCGACAAAATTGCAAAATGCCTACCAGCTAGACGGTGTACCCGCTCTGGGGGTGGCAGGCCAATACCTGACCAACGGCACGATGACTGGCGGCATGCCGCGCATGTTGCAGGTGGCATCGGCCCTGATTGCCCGCGCTTCGGCTAAAGGGAACCTCAAAGGGTAACTCCTTTTTTAAGCGCTGCTCAGGCAGGCTTTTTGGCCAAAAATACCGGCACATAAAAAAGCCCCTCAAAAGAGGGGCTTTTTGTGCAGCTTGGAAAAGCAACGATTGGGGAAATTATTTACCCAAAGCTTTTTGCACGCTACTCACGATGCCTGCAAAAGCGGCTGCATCATGGAAAGCAATTTCGGCCAAAACTTTACGGTCCAGGCTGATTTGCGCTTTATTCAAACCAGCGATGAACTGGCTGTAAGTGATACCGTGGCTGCGTGCAGCAGCGTTGATACGGGCAATCCACAAGCGGCGGAAGACGCGTTTTTTGTTGCGGCGGTCACGGTAGGCGTATTGACCAGCCTTCATCACCGCCTGTTTGGCGACGCGGAAGACATTACCACGGCGACCGCGGAAACCTTTAGCTAGGGCGAGAACTTTTTTGTGACGAGCGCGTGCTGTCACACCACGTTTGACGCGAGGCATAGTATTACTCCTTGTTCGTCCGTTGAATTACAAGCCTTGCTTGGGCAGCATTTGCGCCATGTGACCCAGATTGGTCTCATGCACATTCACCGCACCGCGCAGGTGGCGTTTGTTTTTGGTGGTTTTCTTGGTCAGAATGTGGCGTTTGAAAGCCTGACCGCGTTTAACGGTACCACCTGGACGAACGCGAAAGCGTTTTTTCGCGCTGCTTTTGGTCTTCATCTTGGGCATGTTGATGCTCCTTATGGTTTTTGCTTAATACTAGGCGGTCGGCATGTTTCTGCACAACGCTTGTGGGGCCCGATCAAGCTGACGATTTGCGGCTAAGGCTAGCTAGGCTAGGCTAGGCTAGGCTAGGGCCTTGAAAGCTGTTACCGCGCGGCAAAGACCGATTTGCCGTACAGCCCGCCATTATAGAGGCAAATACGCTTGCCGTGAGCAGCTCGCCCGATACAATCTGCGGCGCCCTCCCCATCGCCTTTGCATGTATGCCTGCAGCCTTATGAATTTCTACCAATTTCCCTTAGGAGCCAAGCCGGGCAAGCCCACGCATGCAAGGGGTTTGCCTCATGTACCCGAACCCGATGCACAGAGCTTTCTCTGGTGCGTATTACCGCGTAGCGCGTTAACGCAAGACTGGGAGGCTTTGCAAACCGTGGTACGCGGCTATAGCGCAGCGGGTTTGCTGCAACTGCATCTGAGAGATTTATGCAATGCCCAGCACCCCAGCCGGTATGACTTCAGTAGCGACTACGATGTGCTGATTTTTCGCCAATTGGCGCAAGCGCATCTTGCGCAGGAACACCAGACTTTGCCGACTTTGGTGACGGCGGCCGTGGGCTTTGTCCTGTTTGACCAACTGCTGATCACGGTGTACGAGGACGACTGCCCTTGGGTGGATGATTTTTTACTGCGTTTTATGCAAGATGCGCGTCTGCCGCACAGCCCCGCCGATTTGATGCTGCGTTTGACCAATGCGCTGGTGGATGATTTCTTGAACCTGCGAAAGGTATTGGGCTTGCGTTTGCATGACTGGCAGGTACGACTATTGCGACCGAATACGCACTTTACTGCTTGGCAGGCGCTACTGGCTGAACGCTCCTATTTCAGCGACTTGGCCAGCATTTGCGAAGAACAACACGACACCATGCAAGAGTGGTTGGACGCACAACTGGAGCAGTCGCCTGAGGATGGCTCCGGCCACAGTTTGCAACGCGATCTGCTCTTGGCACGCAGCCGCGACATCATTGGGCACATTCAACGCGTCAACCAATATGTCAGTAAATTGGAAACCTCGATGGAAAACGCGGTGCAAATTCACTTTAGCGCCCAGGCAAATCGCGCCAACGCGGCCATGCAGATGTTGACCGTGATTGCCGCCATTTTTTTGCCATTGAATTTCGTGACGGGTTTCTTTGGCATGAATTTCGACACACTGCCCCTCATTCACAAAACTTGGGGTGTCTGGCTAGCGGTGTTGGCGATGCTCATGGCGGCTGCGGGTATGGCTTGGTTTTTTTGGCAAAAACGCTATTGGAGGCAGCATGAGACCGATTAAAACATTAGCGCCTATCTGCTCGCTGCTGGGCTTGCTGGGACTAAATCCTGGCCTATCCGCTGCTACTGAGACAGCTAAAGCCCCAGACGCTGCGCAAGCCTGGGCAGATTTACAAACCAAATCTGTGCTCAATGGCATGGTACAGGCCAGCGTGTCCTATGCTGGCAAAGACACGCAAGTCCTGGTGTTCAGCAAAAAACGCTACGCCCACGCTGCCGAGCAAGCGCAAGCTCTGCAAGCTGCGCGTTTGATTCAACGCGATGCGGCCCTTTTTTGTGGCAGCCATTGCCAGGTACTGCCTATGCCTAACCCAGAGTTGCAATCCGACGGGCGTCTGCGTTTTGTTTTGCGCCTAACCGGGCTAGGTCGTCAATTGTTTCAAGAGGAATTGCAGGCTCTGCTCAGTGGAAGTACGGGTTTACCAGAGGCTCGGCCGCAACCTCGTCCATCGAGTTCGTCGTCTTCTGGCGCGCCACCAAAAGCCAAAGCCCAGATCAATATCTGAGCGCCCTAGAGGAAGCCACTCCACTATGCCCCGCCCTGACCCGCGCAATATCCACGATGTGGTGCAAAGCAGCAGTTTGCTGGCGCAGTTGCGCTACCACTGGGCGCAATCGCAAGCGCGGCTAGACTGCGTGCTGCCCCTGCTGCCCCCTGCCCTGCGCCCTTTGGTTAAAGCCGCCGGGCTAGAAGACGGCGTCTGGCATATGCTCTGCCCCAACGCCGCCGCAGCCACTAAACTGCGGCAATTGCAGCCTAGGCTGCTAGCGCATTTGCAAGCCAGTGGCCTGCCTACCCACGATTTGCGCTTTAAAATTGAGAGCCATATCTAAGGTTTAAGCCGTAAAACCTGCCTGAGCAGCTATTGTTTTAATAGTATTCAAGATGACCAGCCCCGAGCAGCCTGAGCCCAGTAATCAGGCTAATAATCAGCCCACCAATCAGCCCAGCGAAAGCTCCGATCTTCAGCGCCAGGCTTTACTGGTGCAAGTCGCAGCGCTGCCCGCACTGCCCGGGGTGTATCGCTACTTTGACGCTGCGGGCGCGGTGTTGTATGTGGGCAAGGCCAAAAGCCTGAAAAAGCGCGTGGCCAGCTATTTTCAAAAAGACCATGGCGGCAGCCGCATCGGCTATATGGTGGGCAAAATCGCCCGTCTAGAAACCACCGTGGTGCGCACCGAGGCCGAGGCGCTAATCCTTGAAAACAACCTGATCAAAACCCTGGCGCCGCGTTTCAACATTTTGTTTCGCGATGACAAAAGCTACCCCTATTTGAAAATGACGGCAGCGCAAGCTGCCAAGGTGGACAAACCCGAGGCCAAAGCCTTTAGCCGCATGAGCTATTACCGCGGTGCGACCGACCAAAAAAACCACTACTTTGGCCCCTACCCCAATGCCTGGGCGGTGAAAGAAAGCCTGCTGCTTTTGCAAAAGGTGTTTCAGCTGCGCACCTGCGAGGACACCGTTTTTGCCAACCGCAGCCGCCCCTGCATGCTCTACCAAATCAAGCGCTGCACCGCGCCCTGCGTGGGGCTGATTGCGGCTGAGGATTACGCCCAAGATGTGTGGCATGCCCAGCGTTTTTTGCAGGGTGACACCACGGTTTTACTTGAACAACTGCAGGCACAAATGGCGCAACTGGCGGGCGACTGGAAGTTTGAACAAGCCGCGCTGGTACGCGACCAAATTGCCAATCTTTCTGCCGTGTTGGCGCAGCAGGCAGTGGAGACCACGGGCAACGAGGATACCGATATCTTGGCGGTGCAAGTGCAGGGCGGGCGCGCCTGCGTGAATTTGGCCATGGTGCGGGGTGGGCGGCATTTGGGCGACCGTGCCTATTTTCCGCAGCAATTGCAAGACGCGGTGCCCTTGACGCTGGACGCTGAAGACGAAGAAGAGGCGCGGCCGAGCTTGGCGCAAACCGAGAGCTTGGTGCTGCAGGCCTTTATGGCGCAGCATTACAGCGATGGTGTGCTACCCGATACCCTCATCCTTAGCCACGCCATAGACGCGGGGCTGGCGCAATGGCTAGGCCAGCGCAAAGGCCGCCGCCTGCAGCTGCTGAGCCAACCCAAAGAGCAGCGCCGCATTTGGCTCGAGATGGCACAAAAAAATGCCGGCATCCAACTGGCTCGCCTACTCGATCAAGAAGGCTCGCAGCAGGCACGCACCTTGGCCTTGGCTGAGGCTTTGGCGCTAGCGCAAGACGATTTGACCAGCCTGCGGATTGAATGCTTTGACATCAGCCATACCGGCGGGCAGCACACCATGGCGTCTTGCGTGGTGTTTGAAGCGCACAAAATGCAAAGCAGCCAATACCGCCGCTACACCATTGAGGGCATTACCCCGGGCGACGACTACGCCGCCATGCGCCAGGTGCTGCAACGCCGCTATAGCAAGCTGGTCGAGGCCGCACAGCAGGCCGAGAACGCCGAGCAAAAAATCTTGCCCGATTTGGTCTTGGTTGATGGCGGCAAAGGGCAAATTGGCGTGGCGCGCGAAGTGTTTGCCGAGTTGGGGCTAGATTTGACCCTGCTGGTAGGGGTTGAAAAAGGCGAAGGCCGCAAAGTGGGCTTAGAAGAATTGGTTTTTGCCGATGGTCGTGCCAAGGTCTGGCTGGGCGCGGACTCGGCCGCGCTGATGCTGGTGGCGCAAATCCGCGATGAGGCGCACCGCTTTGCCATCACGGGTATGCGCGCGCAACGCGCCAAAGTACGCACGGGCAGCAGCCGCCTAGAGGACATTCCCCAAGTTGGTCCTAAACGCCGCGCCGCCTTACTCAAACGATTTGGCGGGGTCGCAGGTGTGCGCACCGCCAGTCCTGCAGATCTGGCCAGCGTCGAGGGCATTTCATCAGAGCTGGCTGAGGTCATTTATCAGGCCTTGCGCTCATAGCACTTGCTCATAGCCTTTAACCGTACCCGACGCTGCCCATGCCGGCGCGCCCCTATCCCTTTATCCACACCGCCGCCGCCATGCGCCCAGACTGCCCAGCTTGCTGCGATTCGCGCCGGTGGCTAAACCACACTTCACGATTGCTATAGGTGCACCAAAACACGCTGCCATCGTTGCCATAAACGGCCACGCCTAGGCGCTGCAACAGGCTGCGTGCGATGCCCGCTAAATCGCAGAGCCATTTCCCCGAGGCTGCGCCCGGGGCAAAGTGGGCGGTGCTCCAGGGGTATTGCTGCATAAAAGCCGCTCGCACCTCGGCGCCCACTTCAAAGGCCGCCTGCCCTATGCAGGGGCCCAGCCAAGCCATCAGGCCAGTCTTTTGCTCTTGCTCTTGCCCTCGTCCTTGCTCTTCATCTGCTTCATTTTCCATAGCTACCCAGGCAGGTTTTGCGGCGTTTTTTGGCAAAAAGGCCCTTAAAGTTTGTTCAACAACCCCTGCCGCCAAACCACGCCAGCCCGCGTGTGCGGCTGCCACTTGCGTGCCTGCGGCATTGCAAAACAGCAGCGGCAGGCAGTCAGCCACCATGATGGTGCAGGCCACATCTGCCGCTTGTGTGCTGCAAGCATCGGCCATGCTGCCCTGCGCAGTGCTGGCAACTAGCGGCAGGCAATCCACCCCGTGCACTTGCTGCAAAAACACAGGCTTTGCGCCCTGCAGCGCCGCCGCAAAAATGCTGCGGTTTTCTGCCACAGCTGCAGGCGCGTCGCCCACATGATCGCCCAGATTCAAACTGGCGTAGCTGCCCTCGGACACCCCGCCGGTGCGGGTGGAAAAGAGCGCCTGCACCGTGGCCGGGGCCGACCAGTTGGGCACAAGAAAAGGCCCAGCATGGGGCGCGCGCGAGGGCTTGGGCGTAGATGTCATATGGCGCACATCCTAAGGGATAAAACGGCCACAAATCCCTCTACAATGCCAGTCGATACTGTATAAAAACCCTGTACTTTTACCCAGCTACCCAGCCCCATAAGATGAGCGACACCTTAGATCTAGCCCCCCCGTCACAGGCCGCTGACGACGATGGCCAAACCTCTTTAGCCGCCTACGCGCAGCGCGCCTATTTGGAATACGCGCTCTCGGTGGTCAAAGGCCGCGCCCTGCCCGATGTGGCCGATGGACAAAAGCCCGTGCAGCGGCGCATTCTCTACAGCATGTTGCGCATGGGGCTGAGCTTTGGCGGCAGCAATGGCGCCAGCGGTGCCAAGCCGGTTAAATCTGCCCGCGTGGTGGGCGATGTGCTCGGGCGTTTTCATCCGCACGGCGATAGCGCGGCCTATGAGGCGCTGGTGCGCATGGCGCAAGACTTCAGCCTGCGTTATCCGCTGATTGACGGCCAGGGTAATTTTGGCAGCCGCGACGGTGATGGCGCCGCCGCCATGCGCTACACCGAAGCGCGCTTGGCGAAAATCACCACCCTGCTGACCGACGAAATCGACATGGGCACGGTCGATTTCATCGCCAATTACGACGGCTCGACCGAGGAGCCGCAGCAGCTCCCCGCACGCCTGCCCTTTGCCCTGCTCAACGGTGCCAGCGGCATTGCCGTGGGCTTGGCGACCGAAATCCCCAGCCACAATCTGCGCGAAGTGGCCGAGGCCTGCGTCGCCTTGGCCAAAAACCCCAAGTTAGGCGACGAAGATTTATTTGCCCTCTTGCCCGGCCCCGATTACCCGGGCGGCGGGCAAATCATCAGTAGCAGCGCCGAGATTGCCGAGGCCTACCGCACAGGGCGCGGCTCGCTCAAGGTGCGCGCGCGCTGGAAGATAGAAGAGCTGGCGCGTGGCCAATGGCAACTGGTGGTGACCGAGCTGCCGCCTGGCGCTTCCACCCAAAAGGTGCAAGAAGAAATCGAGGCGCTGACCAACCCCAAAATCAAAACCGGCAAAAAGGCGCTCAGCCCTGAGCAAATCCAGCTGAAAAACCACATGCTGGGCTTGCTGGACGCGGTGCGCGATGAATCCAGCAAAGACGCCGCCGTGCGCCTGGTGTTTGAACCCAAAAGCAGCCGCATTGCGCAAGACGAGCTGGCCCTGGCGCTCTTGGCGCACACCAGTTTAGAAAGCTCAGCCCCCATTAACCTGACCAGCGTGGGGCTAGACGGCAAACCCGTGCAAAAAAGCCTGCGGCAGATGCTGGGCGAATGGCTGGAGTTTCGCCAGCACACCATCACGCGGCGCAGCCAGCACCGCTTGGGCAAGGTCTTAGACCGCATCCATATTTTGCAAGGGCGGCAACTGGTGCTGCTCAATATTGACGAGGTCATCCGCATCATCCGCGCGAGCGAGGAGCCTAAAGCCGCGCTCATCGCCCGCTTTAAGCTGAGCGACAGGCAGGCCGAAGACATTTTAGAAATTCGCCTGCGCCAATTGGCTCGCCTCGAAGCCATCAAAATCGAGCAGGAACTGGCCGAGCTGCAAAGCGAGCAAGCCAAGCTGGAAGACATTTTGGCCAACCCCGCCGCCCTGCGCCGCCTGATGATCAAAGAGATCGAACAAGACGCCAAAACCTTTGGCGATGCGCGCCGCACCCTGATACAGGCCGAGCAAAAAGCCGTGCTGGAGGCAAAAATAGCCGATGAACCCGTCACCGTGGTCATCAGCACCCAAGGCTGGGTGCGCGCGCGCACCGGCCACGGCCACGATCCAGCTGGCTTTAGCTTTAAAGCCGGCGATGGGCTGTACGGCACTTTTGAATGCCGCACTGTCGATACCCTGTTAATCTTCGGCAGCAATGGGCGCGTGTACAGCGTGGGCGTCGATGCCCTGCCCGGCGCGCGCGGCGACGGTCAGCCCATTACCAGCCTGATTGAGCTGGAAGCGGGCACCCAGGTGCAGCACTATTTTGCCGGCCCGCCTGCGGCGCAGCTGCTGCTGGCTGCCAGCCACGGCTATGGTTTTATTGCCAGCGTCGAGAACATGACCAGCCGAGGCAAAGCCGGTAAAGCCTTTATCACCCTAGGCCAAGGCGATGGCATTTGTCGCCCATCGCCCCTGCAACTTTTCTGGCCAAAAACCGCAGAAAACGCCGAAAAACCTGCCCGAGCAGCTAGTAATACCATAGCAACCAGCAACCCGCACCACCCCGAGCAATGCGAAGCCGTGGCCGCCAGCCATATTGCTTGCGCCAGCACAGCTGGGCGCTTTTTGACCTTTGCCATTGGCGAGGCCAAGGTGCTCGAAAAAGGCGGCAAGGGCTTGCAATTGATGGCCCTAGAAGCCAAAGACCGCTTGGCTGGCGCTTGCGCCTACAGCCGCAGCGTGTTGATTAGTGGCAGTGGACGGGGTGGCAAGGCCAAGACCGAGCAACTGGAAATCCGCAGCCTGAACAACGCCCTAGCCAGCCGCGCCAAAAAAGGCAAAGAAACCGCCTGGGGCTTTAAGCCCGAGGATGTGGTGCGGGTGGAGTAATTCGACCGATCTAGACGCCGCGCCCCACTACCTTGTCATTCCTGCAAAATTTTAGAGTCGGGCTCAAGCCCGACCTAGGTGGCTGGAAAAATCCAAGGCAGCCATCACTCCAACCCAAAGTGGAGTCGCTATTCTCGCATTAAAAAAGTGAGCTGCTCAGGCAGGTTTCTCGGCCTAAAACGCCAAAAACACCCTGAAAAATACGCTGAAACGCAAAAAAAGCAGGCTTTAGGCCTGCTTTGTCCCATGGGTGGAATAATCTAGCCTTAAATAGCTAAAGACCACCAGATTGTTCCATTTTTTACATTCATTACACCTTAACTGCTGTGCGCCAAAAAGGGGTGCTTGCGCAAGATGGTGTGGTCACGGTCGGGGCTGGTCGAAACCACATGAATCGGCACGCCAGTCACTTGCTCAATGCGTTGCAGATACAGGCGCGCATTGGCCGGCAGTTTGTCAAACTCGGTCACGCCCACGGTGCTGTCGCTCCAACCTTCCAAGCTTTCGTAAATGGGCAGGCAGCGCTCGATTTCGTCTGCGCCTATGGGCAGGATGTCGATTTTTTCGCCGTCTAGTTCATAGCCCGTGCAGATTTTCAGCTCTTTCAGGCCATCGAGCACATCCAGTTTGGTGATGCACAAACCCGTTAAGCCGTTCACCTGAGCCGAGCGCTTGAGCAGCGCCGCATCAAACCAACCGCAGCGGCGGCTGCGCCCTGTGGTCACGCCTTTTTCGGCGCCCACGGTGCTCATGTGGTAGCCAGGGGTGCCGGCTTTTTCCCAGTCCAGCTCGGTTGGAAATGGGCCCGAGCCGACGCGGGTGCAATAGGCTTTGGTGATGCCCAGCACATAGTGCAGCAAGCTGGGGCCTACGCCCGCGCCCGCAGCGGCATTGCCAGCCACGCAGTTGCTCGAGGTGACATAGGGGTAGGTGCCGTGGTCGATGTCCAGCAGCGTGCCTTGCGCGCCTTCAAACAGCAGGTTGTCGCCGTGCAGATGGGCTTCGTTCAGCTCGCGCGAGACATCGGCCATCATGGGGCGAATAATGGCCGCTTGCGCCATGGCTTCGTCGAACATGGGTTGAAATTCCAGCGCGGGCGCGTTCAAATAAGTTGTCAGGATGTGGTTGTACAAATCCAGCACTTCGTGCAGTTTGGCGGCAAAGCGCTCGGGGTATTTCAGGTCTTGTACCTTCAGGGCGCGGCGCGCGACTTTGTCCTCGTAAGCCGGGCCTATGCCACGGCCTGTGGTGCCGATTTTTTGCTGGCCGCCGCCTTCGCGCGCGATTTCACGCGCTTGGTCTAGGGCGGCGTGCAGGGGCAAAATCAGCGGGCAGGCTTCGCTGATGCGCAGGCGGCTTTTGACTTCGACGCCGGCTTTTTCGAGGCCAGCAATTTCTTCCAATAGTTTGGTGACAGACAGCACCACGCCATTGCCGATATAGCATTTCACGCCCGGGCGCATGATGCCGCTGGGGATGAGGTGGAGCGCGGTTTTTTGGCCGTTAATCACCAAGGTGTGGCCGGCGTTGTGGCCGCCTTGAAAGCGCACCACGCCTTGGGCCAGCTCGGTCAGCCAATCGACCAGCTTGCCCTTGCCTTCATCGCCCCATTGCGTGCCAACGACAACGACATTTTTTCCGCGCGTAGTAGTGCCCATAACAGCTCTCAATTCAAATTTCAAAAAGGGATTAAAGGGGGATGACTTGCCAAACGCTGCCCTGCTGGGCGAGTTGGCGGTCGCAAGAAAATTCACTCTGACCTGCGGCGGCCGTGCTACCCTGCTCGTCTGGCAATTGGCAGATCACGGTCTGCCCTGCGGCACGCAGGCTGGCAACAGCCTGTGCCCAAGCGGGGGCGGCGTTCCACACGGCGGCAATGGCGGTGCGGGCAGCGGGCTGCGCCACTGCGCCCAGCAGTTCTTTTACATCCAGGCTAAAGCCCACGGCAGGGCGGCTTTTGCCTGCCTCTATGCCAAATACTGCGCCCACGCCGTCGTAACGGCCACCGCGCAAAATATCTTGCCCAGATGCTGCCGCATACACGGTAAAGCGCAGGCCGGTGTAATAGCTCCAGCCTTGGTTGTCGGCCATATCCAGCAGCAGCGCCACATCGGAGTGCGCCGCTTGCACGCTGGCAATTAAGCCGTGCAATTGCGCCAAACGCGCCAATAGTTGCGGGTAAGCGGCAAAATCGGCTTGCAATTTAGCCAGTACCAATTCAGGCTGACCAAAGGCTTGCGACACACTTTGCAGCAAAGCGCGGGCGGGCTGGGGCACGGCCGCCAGCAACTCGGCCAAGGTGCTTTGGTCTTTGGCTTGCAGGGCTTGGTGCAAGGCCGCTTGCGCATCTTCGCTCAAACCTGCCATCTCCATAATGGCATCGACCACGCCGACATCGCCCACATCCAAGGTTAAGCCTTGCACCCCAGCTTTTTTCAGGCAATCGAGCGCCAATTGCACGATTTCGATTTCGGCGGCGACGCCGGCATAACCGTATAGCTCTGCGCCCAATTGCAAGGGTTCACGCGTGGCGTGGGGTTTGCTGGGTTTGGTGTGAAAAACGCTGCCGCAATAAGACAGGCGCGTAACGCCAGCGCGACCGAGCAAATGCGCGTCGATACGCGCAACTTGCGGCGTGGTGTCGGCACGCAAACCCATAGATCGGCCTGAGAGCTGATCGACGAGTTTGAAGGTTTGTAGATTCAGGGCGCTGCCCGTGCCTGTGAGCAAAGATTGCAAATACTCTAGGCTGGGCGGGATGACCAATTCGTAGCCATAAGCCGCTGCAGTATCGAGCAAGTTGCGCCGCAAGGCTTCGATGTGCCGTGCCTGATTAGGCAATACATCGGCAAGGTGATCAGGCAGAATCCAAACGGACATGGCTACAAGGCAAAGTAGTTAAAGCGGTATTCTACCCAATGCGCTGCCGCGCCCTAGTCCTGCATCTTCTTAATGCCGACTTTTTCAGCACTGGCAATAGCCTGCATACTCCAGGCGGCAGCCAACCACAGCAACAGCGCCACGGTACAAACCGCAAACAAGCCCTGCATACCAAAATCTTTGATCAACCAGCCCCCAGCTGCGCCGCCTACAAATAAACCGATGGACTGCATGGTGTTGTACACCCCTAGCGCCGTGCCGCGCTCATCACTGGCGGCGTAGCGCGATACAAGGGATGGCTGCGTCGCTTCCAACATATTGAAAGCGCAGAAAAAGGCAAACAGGATGAAACCCGTCTCCCATAGGCTGCTGCCCGTGCTGCTAAAAAACAGCGCCAACTGCACCAGCACCAAGAGCGCAATTTGCGACAGAAATACCGCGCGCAAATAGCCCTTGCGCTCTAGGCGAAAAAGGAGCCCGCCCATGATCAACATCGACACCAGCACCGCCGGCAGATAAACCTGCCAATGCTCGGCCTTGGGCAGGCCATCGCGCACCAGCATGATGGGCACAGCCGACCACATGGCCAATTGCACCGCATGCAAAACAAACACGCCCAGATTCAAACGCCAAGTTTGCGCTGCGGTAAATTGCCGCCAAATCACGCGCCACGAGGCATCGCCCGCGGCCTGCACGCGTTGCTGTTTTTGCGCCGGCACGACAAAGCCTATCAGCAAAAACGCGCCCACACCCAGGGCAGCAATCAGCCAAAACATGCCCTGAAAACCGATGCTGCCCACCAGCAGCGGCGCCAACACCAGTGACAGCGCAAACATCAAGCCTATGCTGATGCCGATGAGCGCCATGGCTTTGGTGCGCACCACCTCGCGGGTGCCATCGGCCAGCAGCGCAGTAATCGCCGCAGAAATAGCGCCTGCACCTTGTAAACAGCGCCCCGCCAGCAAGCCGTAAAGACTATCGCTGGCCGCGCACAATACGCTGCCAGCAATAAAAAACAGCAGGCCAAACAAGATGATGGGTTTGCGCCCCCAGCGGTCTGATGCCCAGCCAAAAGGCAGTTGCAGCAGCGCCTGCGTCATGCCATAACTGCCCATGACCAGCCCCACCAGCGCGGGGTCGTTGCCGCCAGGGTAGCGCTGCGCCTCAATGGCAAACACGGGCAAAATCAAAAACAGCCCCAGCATGCGCAGGGCAAAAACCAGCGCCAGCGAGCCTGAGAGCTTGCGCTCGCCAGCCGTCATGGCGCTAGGGGTAAGGGCGGTGGAGGTCGCGGTGTGGGTGGCGTTCAACATGCAAGACCAGCTGGCGCAGTGCAGCGCTGCCTGGCTATCAAAATTAAGGGTGTTTTAGGCGTGAATTAGGCGATTTAGGCCGAAAAACCTGCCTGAATAGCTATTCTTTTATGAGCAAATTACCCCAATAAGCAGCCCGCATTTTAGTGCTTAGCCTGAGCTGCGAGCGGCAACTTTACTGAAACACCACCGTCTTGTGCCCATTGAGCAGCACGCGGTGCTCGCTATGCCACTTCACCGCGCGCGCCAGCACGCGGCGTTCGGTGTCTTGCCCCAGCGCGGTCAAATCCTCCACCGTTTGGCTGTGATCGACCCGCGCCACATCCTGCTCGATGATGGGGCCTTCGTCCAAGTCTTGCGTCACATAGTGGGCGGTTGCGCCTATCAATTTCACGCCGCGATCGTGCGCTTGGTAATAGGGTTTGGCGCCTTTGAAACTGGGCAAAAAGCTGTGGTGGATATTGATGGCGCGGCCTTCCAGCGCGCCGCACATCTCGTGGCTCAGCACCTGCATATAGCGCGCCAAAATCACCAACTCGGCGCCTTCGGTGTTGATGATTTCTAGCTGCTTGGCCTCAGCCTGCGCTTTCGTCGCTGCCGTAACAGGCACATGGTGAAACGGCACATTGTAGGAAGCGGCCAATTGGTAAAAATCGCGGTGGTTGCTGACGATGGCGCGCACATCAATGTTGAGCAGCCCTGTGCTCCAGCGGAACAATAAATCGTTCAAACAATGGCCTTGCTTGCTAACCATGATGACCGTGGGCATGGGCGCATGCGCGGTGTGCAGGCGCAGGCGCATGGCGTAAGGCTGGGCAAAACTTTGCAGCTCGCGCTCCAAGGTTGCCGCGTCATGCGGGCAGCTAAAGCGCACGCGCATAAAAAACAAGCCCGTGGCGTGGTCGTTGTACTGCGCCGCCTCTTCAATATTGCCGCCGCGTTCGAGCAAAAAGCCCGAAACCGCGTGCACGATGCCCGTGCGGTCGGCGCAAGCCAAGGTCAAAACAAAGGTTGAAGGCAAAGTTGGGCTCATAAAGCAATATCAATTTAATAGCTGCTCAGGCAGGTTTTACGGCGTTTTTTGGCAAAAAGACCTAAAAATCAGCCCGCATTGTAAGCGCGCCCAGCACCCTGCCCTGCCCCCGCGTGTTCATAATGCCGCGCATGGCAAGCATCAACAAAATTTTAGGCATAGACCCGGGGCTGCGCACCACGGGCTTTGGCGTGATTGAAGTCGCGGGCAGCCGCCAGCGCTACATTGCCAGCGGCACCATCAAAACCGACGCCGACGCGCCCTTGGCGAATCGTTTAAAAACCCTGTTTGACGGCATTTGCGAGCTGCAGCAACACTACCGCCCCGACTGCGCGGCGATTGAAATCGTCTTCGTCAATGTCAACCCGCAATCGACCCTGCTCTTGGGGCAAGCACGCGGCGCCTGCCTCACCGCTCTGGCGCACAGCGGCCTAGCCGTGCATGAATACACCGCCCTGCAGCTCAAACAAGCCGTGGTGGGCTATGGCCGCGCCGACAAAGCGCAAATGCAGGCCATGGTGCAGCGTCTCTTACAACTGCCCGGCCTGCCTGGGCCCGACGCCGCCGACGCCTTGGGCGCCGCCATCACCCATGCCCACCACGCCAGCCACCGCCACCTGCTGCAAAGCGCGCAAGGGCGCTAAACTGCCTTCCGCTTTTTGTTTTCTCTCCAAACCGCCATTTATGCAAACCCTGAAATCTTGGCTGCTCAACGCCAGCAGCGTTGCCCTATTCCTGGCTGCACCCTTGGTGCAAGCCCAAAATATCGCACCGCCACCGCCACAAACCGATTTGCCGCGCAATACCCTGCACATCGGCAAAAAACAGCTGCAAGTGCAATTGGCCGAGAGCGAGCGCGAACGCGCCATCGGCCTGATGTCGCGCACCAGCTTGAATACCGACGAAGGCATGCTCTTTGTTTTTCCTGAGCACGGCGTGCAGTGCTTTTGGATGCGCAACACCCTGATCCCGCTCAGCGCGGCGTTTCTGGCCGACGATGGCCGCATCATCAATATCGCCGATATGCAGCCGCTGTCAGACCAGCCGCATTGCTCGGCCCAGCCCGTGCGCTATGTGCTGGAAGCCGCGCAAGGCTGGTTTGCACAGGCTGGCGTCAAAACAGGCAGCAAAATCAAAGGCTTGCCAATTTCCCCCAAAGACGCCAACGCCCCTGCAAAAAAATCCAAAAAAACCGTAATCCCCCCTAAAGAAACCAGCCCAAATCACCGTCCAAGCTGATCCTTATTGGTCTCCTTTCATGCGCTTTGACATCATCACCCTTTTCCCCGAACTTTTTACGCCGTTTTTAACAAGCGGCATCAACCGCCGCGCCTTTGCTGCAGGTGAAAACGGTGCAACGCCGCAAGTGGATGTGCAGCTGCACAATCCACGCGACTTTGCGCAAGGCAATTACAAACGCGTGGACGACCGCCCCTTTGGCGGCGGGCCTGGCATGGTGATGATGGCCGAGCCGCTGGCCGCTTGCATCGCCAAAATCCAAACGGACAGAGGCATCAAAGCCCCCGTCATCTTGTTTTCGCCCATAGGTGAAAAACTCAATCACGCGCAAGTCGCAACCTGGGGGCATGCCCAAAGCTCAGGCGCCATCTTGCTGTGTGGCCGTTATGAAGGCATAGACCAGCGCCTGATAGACAGCTTGGTCACGCACCAAATCAGCTTGGGCGATTTTGTGCTCTCGGGCGGCGAAATTGCCGCCCTTGCCTTGCTGGACGCCATCGCCCGCCTGCAACCCGGTGTGCTCGGCGACGCGCAAAGCCATATTCAAGACAGCTTCAACCCCAGCATAGGCGGCCTGCTCGATTGCCCGCACTACACCCGCCCCGAAGTCTGGCAAGGCCAAAGCGTGCCGCCCGTGCTGCTGTCTGGCAACCATGCCGACATCGACAAATGGCGGCAAGCGCAGCGCCTAGAACTAACGCAAAAATTGCGGCCAGATCTTTTACCCAGCCAGTCTGCATAAAACCCGCATCGGTTAAACTTGCCCGCTGCACGCGACTGGCGATAGATGCCCAGCCCTTAAAGCTAGCGCATCGATGTGGCGCAACCACTAGGAAGCGTGCCGCTGAAGATTTTTCTTTGGCGTTCAGCCGTTCGCCTGGGCAGCCCCACCCTTTTCTCACTTCAGAAAGACTGCCACCATGTACGATAAAAAAGTGTTAATCGAACAAGCCGACCCCCAAGTTTGGGCGGCCATCCAAGCTGAAAACCAGCGCCAAGAAGACCATATCGAGCTGATTGCCAGCGAAAACTATTGCTCGCCCGCCGTGATGCAAGCCCAAGGCAGTCAGCTGACGAATAAATACGCCGAAGGCTACCCAGGCCGCCGCTATTACGGTGGCTGCGAATATGTGGATGTGGCCGAACAACTGGCCATCGACCGCGTCAAAGAATTGTTTGGCGCAGAAGCGGCCAATGTGCAAGCCCACTGCGGCGCCAGCGCCAATATGGCCGTGTATATGGCGTTTTGCAAACCTGGTGACACCGTGATGGGCATGAGCCTGGCCGAAGGCGGGCACTTGACCCACGGTATGCCGCTGAACATGTCGGGCAAGTGGTTCAATATCGTCAGCTATGGCTTGAACGAAAAAGAAGCCATCGACTACGAAGCCATGGAAGCCAAAGCGCGCGAAACCAAGCCCAAGCTCATCATCGCCGGCGCCAGCGCCTA
>JAMIFN010000004.1:0-9399 GCA_035906235.1 Allobrachymonas sp.
GCGCTACTGGCCGGGCGCGCGGCGCTGCATATGGGTGCCGGTCGCACCTTTCTAGGTTTGCTAGACACCGCAGCCCCTGCTGTCGATTACGGCCAGCCCGAGCTGATGCTGCAAGCGCCCGAGCTGGTATTGGGCGGCAGCGGCGCCCTGTGTTTGGGCCCGGGCATGGGGAAAAGTGCCGCCGCCTTGGCTATTTTGCAAACCGCCTTGGCGCAAGCCGCGCCCCTTTTGCTCGATGCCGATGCCCTCAACCTCTTGGCCGCCCACGCGTCTGATTTTTTGCCCCTATTGCATGCGCGTGCAGCCGCCGGACGCAACACCGTCCTCACCCCCCACGCCGCCGAAGCGGGGCGGCTGCTGGCCTGCCCATACCAAGACATCAATGCCCATCGCCCTGCTGCGGCGCTGGGTTTGGCGCAAAAATACCAAGCCATCGTCCTGCTCAAAGGCTGCGGCAGCATCATCGCCACGCCCGCAGGCAGCCTCTTCATCAACCCCACAGGCACACCAGCCTTGGCCACGGGTGGCAGTGGCGATGTCTTATCTGGCCTGATCACCGGCTTGTTGGCACAGGTCGATGGCAGCGCGGACGCGGCATTGGCCGCCGTTTTGGCTGGGGTTTATGTGCACGGCCTGGCTGCTGAAATGCTGGGCATCCCACGCGGATTGGCAGCGAGCGAACTCATTGCCCAAGCACGATCTGAGCTGCAGGCGTTAAACGACCAGCACCTGTAAACCTTCTTATTTTTCTGCACCACACAAATCCATCCAAAATCATGAGCATCAACATCGACATCCAGTGGCTCAGCAGCCCCAAACAGCGCGAGAGCGTGAGCGACGCCATGCTGCGCCGCTGGGTCAAGCAGGCGCTCGCACCCAGCGTTGAAAACGCCAGCATCACCCTGCGCATCGTGGGGCAGACTGAGGGTTTGGCGCTCAATAGCGCCTATCGCAAAAAAGATTACGCCACCAATGTGCTGACTTTCGACTACAGCGGCGCACCCGATTTGGCGGCCGATATCGTCATCTGCGCCCCCGTGGTTGCCAAAGAAGCGCGGGCGCTGGGCATCAGCTTGAAAGCGCATTACGCCCACCTCGTCATCCACGGCCTGCTGCACGCCCAAGGCTGGGACCACGAAACCAGCGAAGCCGACGCTGACGAGATGGAAATGACCGAGGGGTTTTTAATGCTCAGCCTAGGCTTGCCCCAGCCGTATCAAGAAATCGTCGATTAAAAAGCCAACCATGCCTTTACGCCCGCCGCAAGCCCCAAGCTGCGGGCAAAAGCAGCAACCAAGCCAGCATCAGCAGCGTGCCGCCCAGTGGGATAAAACGGTTCAAACCGCCAAAGCCCGTCAGCACACGCAGATAAATCAGGCCGCTGAACAGCAACACGCCCAGGGCAAACAGCGCCGCTGCGCACAGCAAACCAGTGGGCACAACCCGCCCTGTTTGCCCGCAGTACAAGCCCCAAAACCCCAAGACCAAGAGCACCGGCGCGTGCAGCATTTGCTGCAACACGGCTTGCTGCAAGCTGGCGCGGGCGGCTTCGCGCAACGCGCTATCAGCGATAAAACCCAGGCCGTGGCTGGCGTAGGCAGCCATGCCCACACCGGTTAAACCAAAAATCGCAGCCAGGGGCAAAGCCCAGCGCAGGCAAGCGGCCTTGTTCATGGTGCGGCTTTCCATCAGGCGGCAAAACCTTCGGGGTCTAGGCGGCGCATTTCGCCCTCGATAAAGCCTTGCACCTGCGCCATCAGCGCGTCGGCGCTTTGCCCTTTCAGCGCCGCAATGGGCGCGCCGATAGAGACATCAACCACGCCCGGGTATTTGATAAAGCCTTTGCGCGGCCAGCACTTGGCCGAGGTGATGGCGACAGGCACGACGCGGCTGCCCGTGGCCAGCGCCAGGCGCGTGCCGCCCGTTTTGTATTCGCCCACTTGCCCGCGCGGGATGCGCGTGCCTTCAGGAAACATCGCAACGCTGCCACCAGCGGCCATGATGCGCCCGCCTTCTTCGGTCACTTTGCGAAACGCCGCCCTGCCCTGTTTGCGGTCGATATGCACCATGTCGAGCTGCGCAATCGCCCAGCCAAAAAAGGGCACCCAGTTCAGCTCTTTTTTGTACACATAGGCAATGGGGCGCGGCATGATGGCGGGCAGCAAAAAGGTTTCATAGGTGGATTGATGTTTGGCCAAAATCACCGGCGCCGCGCCTTCGAGCGGGATGTTTTCCATGCCCTGAATGCGCCAGTGCACTCCACAAATGGTGCGCAAACTCACCACCACATGGTTCAACCAAGTGCGCGCAATACGGTACAAAAAAGCCTTAGAGGCGAAAGGCCGCGCCAACAAAATCGCGCAGGCAAAGGGTACGACGGTCAGCATCATCCACAGCATATGAAGGACAGAACGCAAGCAGCAAAAGAGTTTGAACATAAGGGCAAGAAGAAAGAGGCCTGGCGCTGCGAGTACTGGCAAAACCAGTATCAAAACAATAGCTACTCAGGCAGTTTTTACGGCTTAAAACGCGGATTTTATGCTTATTTTTTCAGCTGAAAGGTTTTCAGCATTTGCTCTTGCATTTGCGCCAACATGCTGCGCGACTGCTCGCCATAATTGCCCATTAGGTTTTGCATCACGCCCGATTGCGGGTTCATCATCTGCGCCCAAGCATCGGGGCTGAGGACTTTGCGCTGCTCTTGCATGCGCGCTTGCATTTCCATCATGGCTTGAAAGTTTTTTTCCAGCGCACGCCCCATCACGCTTTGTGTGGCTTGGCCGTAAAAGCGAATCAGGTTCGAGAGGCTTTGTGCGCTAAAGAGCGGTAGGCCGCCTGACTCTTCTTCCAAAATGATTTGCAGCAAGATGCTGCGCGTGAGGTCTTCGCCCGTTTTGGCATCGAGCACGATGAATTTTTTATGCGCCACCACCATGGTTTTAATTTCGGTCAGGGTGATATAGCTCGAGCTGCTGGTGTCGTAGAGGCGACGATTGGGGTATTTTTTAATCACCACGCCATCAAAGGCGGGCGCAGACCCACTAGGGCTGGCAGGGGCAGCAGCGCGAGAGGTTTTGCTCGCCGTTTTTTTGGCTGCGGTTTTAGCGCCTGCTTTCTTTGCCGCTGGGGGGCGGGTAGAAGCGGGCTGGGCTGGGCTGGTTTTTTTAGCGGTCATGAGCTTATGGAGGTGTGAATCACGGGCGAAACAGGGGCTTGGGGCGAGCGCCGCTTTAGGGCGCTAAACGCGCCAGCTGCCACTGCCCTGCTTGCAAGCGGTAGCTCAGGCGGTCGTGCAGGCGGCTGGGGCGGCCTTGCCAAAATTCCCAATAATCGGGCACAAGGCGGTAGCCGCCCCAAGTATCTGGGCGCGGCACGCTATCGGCGCCAGCAAAATGCGCAGCTTGCGCCTGCACCTTGGCATCTAAATCAACACGGCCTTGCAAAACTTGGCTTTGCGGCGAAGCCCAAGCCCCAGTTTGGCTGCCCTTAGGGCGGGTCGCAAAATAGGCATCGCTATCGGCTGCGGCAATTTTTTCAACTCGGCCTTCCATCCGCACCACGCGCTCTAGCTCGACCCAATGAAACTGCAGCGCCGCCTGCGGATTCCCGGCTAACTGCTGGCCTTTGCGACTGTTGTAGTGGGTAAACCATACGGGGCCGCGCTCATCGCATTCTTTGATCAAGACGATGCGCGTGCTGGGACGCAAATCACTGCCCACGGTAGCCAGGGTCATGGCATTGGGCTCGGGGATTTGCGCCGCTAAAGCTTGCTCGAACCAGGTTTTAAACAGGGTAAAGGGCGAGGCGGGCGCAGCGGCTTCCAGCAAAACGGCTTGGGCGTAGTCTTTGCGCAGGTGGTGGAGGTGATCGCGGTTCATGGTTGGGGCTAATCAGCAATATTCAGCGCGTATTGTCACCGAGTTATTGCCGCCGAGTTATGGCCACCCACTGCTGCTGCACCTGGGCGCGCAAAGCATCTAGAGATACGGCAGCGCCGTTATCCAGCACCACATCGGCTGCGGCCAAACGCTGCTCGCGGCTGGCTTGTGCAGCCAATACGCCTTGCACCTGCGCCAGGCTCCAACCTTGGCTACTGGGGCGTGCGAGCACACGCGCGATTTGCAGCTCGGGCGGGCAATCCACCACCCAAAGCGCATCGATATGTGGGCGCCACTGCGCCAAATTTTCCACCAGCAGCGGAATATCCAGCACCACGGCTTGCGTGTCGGCTTGTCGCTCAGCAAGCTGCACGGCATCGGCTATGCCCTGCAAAATAAAGGGGCGCAGCAGAGTTTCTAGCTCTTGGCGCGCCTGCGGCTCTTGAAACACCAAATCCCGCATAGCTGCACGATTTAAACCCGCAGACGAATGGACCAAAGCATCGCCATAGCGCGCGTGTAAGGCTGGTACTGCCGCCCCACCTTGATCTGCCACGCTGCGGGCAATGGCGTCGGCATCCACAATGGCCGCGCCTAAATCGTGCAGCATGGCAGCCACTGTGCTTTTGCCGCTGCCTATGCCGCCAGTCAAACCTATACGGGGCATGCGCACTTGTACTTGCATCTGCGCCTTAAGCCAAACCCAAAGGCGCCAGAATATTGCGCCAACCTAGGATATAAACCAAGCCGCCCGCCAGCACCAAAAACGGGCCAAAGGGCATGTATAAACCGCCTTCGCCCTCTTGGTTGCCATAGCTGCGCAGTTTAGATGCCAGCATCAAGCCTATGCCGATGACTGATCCCGTGATGGACGACATCAGCACAATCGGCAACAAAGCCTGCCAGCCCAACCAAGCGCCCAGCGCGGCCATAAGTTTGTAATCGCCATTGCCCATGGCTTGCTGGCCTTTGATTTTGCCCACGATCCAAGCTAGGGGAATAAACAGGCAGTAGCCGATGACTACACCCCAAAATGCATCGCTAAAGCGTTCAATCAGGGGATTGAGGCTCAACATGGCCAGCATCAAGCCCAACCACAATAAAGGCTGGGTCAAGCTATCGGGCAGGAAAGTGGTATCCCAGTCTATCCAGAACAACGCGACGACCAGCGCCGAAAAAACGCACCAAGCCAGCATGGCCCAGCTCACACCAAAACGCCAAGCACTATAGGCAAACAGCATGCCCGTAAGCAACTCAATCAAAGGATAGCGCCACGAAATACCGCTTTTGCAGGCCGCGCATTTGCCACGCAAAAACAGCCAGCTGAACACGGGGATGTTTTCGTACCAACGGATTGCATGGCCGCAATGGCCGCAACGCGAGCTGGGGTGGCTGAGGCTAATTTGCGGCGCCGGTGGCAACCAGTCGGGCTTGTCTTTTTGGCGATAGGCTTCAGCCTCAATAGCCCAAGCCTCGTCCATCATCTTGGGTAGGCGATAAATCACCACATTCAGAAAGCTGCCGATGAGCAGCCCCAAAACCCCAATAAACGCAGCCAAATACGCAGGCGGCAAAGACTGCAAAGCCGCCAAAAAATCCGCCAGCATTAAACCACCGAGCCGAGCTTGAAGATAGGCAGATACATAGACACCACAATGCCACCAATCACCGTGCCCAGCACCACGATGATGATCGGCTCCATCAGACTAGACAGGCCTTCAACGGCATCATCCACCTCAGCTTCATAGAAATCGGCTGCTTTACCCAACATATGGTCGATAGAGCCGGACTCTTCACCAATGGCCGTCATTTGCAACACCATACTGGGGAAAAGATTGGCATTACTCATCGCCATGGTCAGGCTAGTGCCCGTGGATATCTCGCGTTGAATTCTCTCGGTTGCCGTTTTGTACAAATAATTCCCAGACGCCCCACCTACTGAATCCAAGGCTTCTACTAGTGGCACACCCGCAGCAAACATGGTGGACAGCGTGCGCGTCCACCGTGCGACCACCGCTTTTTCGATTAATGGACCAAAAATCGGCAATTTAAGCATCGCCCGATCCATAAATGCTTGGACCTTTTCGCTGCGTTTCCAGGCCTGCAAGAAGAAGTAAATCCCACCTCCCAGAACCCCAAAAATCGACCACCAATAAGTCACAAAAATCTGACTCATCCCCATAACAAATAGCGTAGGCGCAGGCAATTCAGCGCCAAAGCTTGCGAATACTTCTTTAAACACGGGGATCACGAAAATCATAATAATCGCAATCACGACAAATGCAGCGACCACAACCGCAGTTGGATACATCAACGCCGATTTAATCTTGGATTTAAGATTTTCTGTTTTCTCCATATAGACCGCTAAACGGTCCAATAGCGACTCCAAAATACCGGCTTGTTCACCTGCTTCAACCAAATTGCAATAAAGGCTATCGAAGTATTTGGGGAATTTACGAAAAGCCGTCGATAACGATGTGCCTGTTTCCACATCGGAGCGAATGTCATTGAGCAACTTCCCCACACTTTGATTGGGATTACCGCGCCCTACGATATCAAATGCCTGCAGCAAAGGCACGCCGGCCTTCATCATGGTGGCCAGCTGGCGCGTAAAAATCATAATGTCTTTAGGCTTGATCCCTGCGCCTGCCTTCATGCGGCGTTTTTTGATGCTGGTGACCGTAACCCCTTGACGACGCAAAGCAGCCTGAACCTGGGTTTCACCGACCGCCCGCATTTCGCCTTTGACGGCATTGCCCGACTTGTCTTTCCCTGCCCACAAAAATATCAAATCGCTTCCAGCAGCCGACTTCGCCGCTGAACTCCCTTTTCCCGCTCCAAGTTTCGCAGTTGCCATATCTGTCTCTTTTCTTAAGCTATTGTTATTCGTTGGTGACCGAGAGCACTTCTTCTAGCGAAGTATCGCCCTTCTTAACCTTGAGCAGACCTGACTTGCGCAAACTGCGCACGCCTTCTTCCTCGGCCTGCTTAGCAATATCCAGCGCGGTACCGCCAGTCAAAATCAGACGCTGCATTTCTTCGCTGATAGGCATGACTTGGTAGATACCCACGCGCCCTTTGTAGCCGTTATTACAAGCGTTGCAGCCTACGGGCTTATAGGGAACCCAAGTGCCATCCAACTCGTCGGGCTTATATCCTGCGTCTAGCAAAGTTTCTTGCGGTACATCCAAGGGCTCCTTGCACTTGGCGCACAAGCGCCGAGCCAAACGCTGAGCGGTAATCAAGATCACGCTGGATGCGATATTGAAAGGCGCAATGCCCATATTCAGCATCCGCGTGAGCGTTGTCGGCGCATCGTTGGTGTGCAGTGTGGACAACACCATATGCCCCGTTTGCGCGGCTTTAATAGCGATATCTGCGGTTTCTAAATCGCGAATCTCCCCCACCATGATGACATCAGGATCTTGGCGCAGGAAAGATTTGAGCGCGGCAGCAAAGGTCAAACCCGCTTTATCGTTCACATTCACCTGATTGACACCAGGCAAGTTGATCTCGCAAGGGTCTTCCGCCGTCGAGATATTTACCCCAGGCTTGTTCAAAATATTCAAGCAGGTGTAGAGCGATACGGTTTTACCAGAACCCGTCGGGCCAGTCACCAAGACCATCCCATAGGGGCGCTTCACGGCTGCCAAAAGGCGTTCTTTTTCCTCAGGCTCATAGCCCAAGGCTTCAATACCGAGCTTGGCACTAGACGGATCCAAAATACGGATCACGATTTTTTCGCCAAACATGGTGGGCAAGGTGCTAACCCGAAAATCAATCGTGTTTTGACCAATTTTCATTTTCATGCGCCCGTCTTGCGGGATACGCTTTTCAGAGATGTCGAGGCGCGAGATCACCTTGATGCGCGAAGCGAGCTTATCCTTAATTGCGACAGGCGGGCTGGCGATTTCGCGCAGCTCACCATCCACACGAAAGCGCACGCGGTAATTAAACTCGTAAGGTTCAAAATGCAAATCTGAGGCGCGCATATTGTAAGCATCAAACAGCATTTTTTGCAAAAACTTGACGACCGGTGCATCTTCGACATCGGCCTCACCAGCGCCATCTGCACTTTCGTCGATTTCTTCGACATTGGATTCCCCAAAATCGATATCGCCCGAAACAAGACTGTCCAAAGCCTGGGTCGCAGTTGCACCCATAGCCTCCAAAATTTTGGCCAGTTTGTCGTGTTCGACGACCACCCAATCAGCCGCATTTTGGGTTGAAAATTTAATCTTATCAGCCGCCTCCCGATCGGAGGGGTCGGCTGTTGCCACCATGATGCGATTGGCGCGCTTGGACAAGGCCAGCAAATGGTGAATTTGACAAATTTTGGGATCGATCAGATCTTTTGGCAAACGCTGAACATCAATCGCATCCAGATCCACCAAAGGAGCTGCGTAGGCTTGCGACATGGCTTGCGCCATTTCTAGTGCGCTGATTTGGCCTGTGGCCAACAGTTCGTCAGCATAGGTTTTTTTGCTGGCTTGTGCCTTGCGTGCCACCTCATTCGCAGTGGCCTCGGTGATTTTACCCACCATCATCAAGGCACGCGCCAAACCAGGCAAATTGCTAAGGTTAGAAGGGGATGCTACTGGACTGGACATAAGGAAAACGGACAAACAAAAGAAACAAGTACACCGAAGAATACACAACACACGAAGTGCCGCCCTGAATGACGACATTGTGCGCACATGATAGCGCTGCCGAGTATAGAAGCCTGCTTATGGGAGTACAAGCCGATGCACTTTTTAAACACTTTTCTACCCAATAGCGCACTAGCGTTGCGCGGATAAGACGGCACGCACCGGGGCGTAACTGTAGCGGTGCGCTGGGCAAGGGCCGTATGTTTGCAATGCGGCCTGGTGCTGCGCCGTGCCATAGCCTTTGTGCTGCGCAAAGCCGTACATGGGGTAACGCTCGTGCAATTCATGGCAGGCGCGGTCGCGCGTGACTTTGGCCAGTATGGAGGCGGCGGCAATGGCCGCCACTTTGGCATCGCCACCAATAATTGTTTCAGCAGCATAAGACCACTGCGGAAGGCGATTGCCATCAACCAGAACCAAACCAGGCTGCTGCTCTAGGCCTTGCACCGCCCGCTTCATGGCCAAAAAGGTCGCTTGCAAGATATTGATATCGTCAATTTCTTGCGCGCTTGCCTCGGCGATGCTGTAACACAATGCTTTGTCGCAAATTTCGGCATACAAAGCTTCGCGTCTGGCGGCGCTGAGTTTTTTTGAATCGTTCAAGCCAGCAATAGGCCGATCAGGATCCAAAATCACTGCGGCTGCCACCACTGCCCCCGCCCAAGGGCCGCGCCCCGCCTCGTCGACGCCAGCCACCAAGCCAGGAGCATCAGGCAAAAGCAGCAACTCCGGCTGCGAGCGTTTTTTTGAAGCGAGCGAAACCTTGGGCATAAATCAGAAAGATGGAGTTTCAGCGGCAAACACAAGCGCACTGACCCGTCCTAAAATAGCTTGACAGCTAAGCGGGTTGAATCTCAGCCAATTGGCTGGCC
>JAMIFN010000005.1:0-8345 GCA_035906235.1 Allobrachymonas sp.
ACCAGCGAAAAAGCCGAAATGGCCGCCGAGGCGCTGGGCATCACCGCGCACCGCCTCAAAGCTTTGGGCTTGGTGGACAAAATCGTTAACGAACCCGTGGGCGGCGCCCACCGCGACCCGAAACAAATGGGCGCATTCATGAAACGCGCCTTGGGCGAGGCTTATCGCCAAATCGCCGACCTCAAAACCAAAGAGCTGCTCGACCGCCGCTATGAAAAGCTGCAAAGCTTTGGGCGCTTTAATGACACCAAGGCGGATAAATAATTTGCCCAGTGTGTTAGTGCAAAAAAAACGAAGCCTAGGCTTCGTTTTTTTATGCACCCTCGAGGGCGTGAATTGGCAAAACCGATGCTTTGAGGGCTGGCTTTGCGTATCCAGACAAAAAATTTAGATTTGTCTCAATGCTTTATGGATGCAAGTTCGTGCGTGGGGAGGCTCTTGTTTGCTTGTCGTTATCATGCATAGCAAAAGCAATGTGGGACAGCAAAATTTCAGCTAGGACTTCCAAAAAAATGGCAATAACAGTAAGCAGAATAGAGAAACAAGTCACGGCTGCTTGCCTCGCTCTCGGGCTTGGCCTCGCTGCGTTCCTTGCGAAGGGAGACGATTATTTTTTTCCAAATTTCGCCTTCTATTGGGGGACGCAAATTTTCGTACTGCCACTAGCGCTATTGTTCCGTCCTCGTCCAGCCATCGTTGCTGGCATCGGGTTCTCAATGGCTTTGTACTTAGCGATGTTTCATGGCTGGGTCTTTAGCGATCCCTCCCCTGATTCCATGGCTTGGCTGTTCTACTGGTTTTCGCTTCCCGGTGCAGCCGCTGCCACATTGCTGGGGACGGTTACTGCCAAAGAAACTGGCTTAAATCCTCTTGCTGCAGGTGCTTCAGCGGCCGCTTTTGTCGCTTTGGGAATCGTGCTGAATCTTGCAATAGTGTTTGCTTATGTGTCATAAAGTAGTTGCTGCGTTTCCCAAAGCCCAAAGCCCAAGGTGGCAGGGTTTCCAGCGTCAAGCCCGTGTTGGCCGCGTCCAGCATACGATCGACCACGGTGCGGCTGGTGTGCAATAATTTTGCTGTAACTTTCGCATTTCGCGAAATACGAAAGTATCCATCCCAGCGCTAGGAAAGCCCATGCCTCGACAAGCCAACCGCCAGCTCGTGCTCAAGCCCCAAGATTTTTACCTCTTGTTGGCGCTGCAGGCCTGCCGCGAGCAGGGCAGCAGCTACCCAGAATTGGCGGCTTTTGCAGGCCTGTCTATGTCCGAGGTGCATGGCGCATTCAAGCGCGCCGCCGCTGCACGCCTGCTGTTTTTTGATGATCGCCGGCCACGCATCTTGCTGCCGGCCTTTAAAGAGTTTCTGTTTCATGGCGCCAAATATGCCTTCCCAGCGGTGCGTGGCGCCCTGGTTGCGGGCGTGCCCACGGCCTATGCCGCGCCGCCTTTGAGCGCACAGATAGCGCCTTCGGCGGATCCGCCGCCTGTGTGGCCTGCGATGGAGGGCAGCACGCGCGGTATGGCTTTGATTCCGCTCTACCCATCGGCACCTTTGGCAGCTTTGCGCAGCCCGGCGCTTTATGAAAATTTGGCGCTGTTTGACGCCCTGCGCACAGGCAACGCACGCGAACGCGCTTTGGCCGAGCGTTTGTTTGAGGAACGCCTATGAACTCCGCCGACCCGAATGTGCAGCGGGTGGAAGTGGTGGCTGGCGCATTGGGCGATTTGTGTGCCGAGTTGGTTTTGCTTGGCGGTTGCGCGGTGAGTTTGCTTATTGATGCACCCACTGCGCCGCCGCCCAGAGTCACTTACGATGTGGATCTGCTGGTGGAGCTGGCCGTTTTACGCGATTACTACGCCATGGAAGAGCAGTTTGTGCAGCGTGGTTTTGTGCGCGATCTCTCAGCCGATGCGCCGATCTGCCGCTGGCGTTTGGGTGCGGTGGCGGTGGATTTGATGCCCACAGATGCCTCGGTGCTGGGTTTTAGTAACCCTTGGTACCCAATGGCTGCGGCATCGGCTAGGCCATTGCGTTTGCCCAGTGGGCAGGTGATGCGTTTGATTGCAGCGCCCGTTTTTTTGGCCACAAAGTTTGAAGCGTTTAGGACGCGCGGCAAGGGTGACGCACTCACCAGCCACGACTTAGAGGACATCATCAATGTGCTGGAAGGCAGCCTGTCTATCGAGGCTGATATCAAAACGAGCACACCTGAGCTGCAAGTCTATTTAGCCGAGCAATGTGAGAAATTATTGGCCTTGCCGCATTTTGACAGCGTGCTGCCCGGCTTGCTGGCTTATGACGATTTGCACGCACAGCGCGTGGCTGCCATGATGCAAAAAATCCGCAAGCTCAGCGCCTTGCCTCGGTGAGGAACTGGACGATTTTTGCGGGGATGGTGAGTATGCCATTTTGAGACAATCATCAAACAAAAGCCATTTTTAACGCTTATTGTTTCAAGATTGGGATAATCGCCGCGTTTTGGCTAAGCTTAGTTCTGTTTGGGGTGATTTTTAAGAGGATTTTATGGGTTTTAGGCCGCAAAACCTGCCTGAGTAGCTCTTGTTTTAGGAGTTTTTCTCAGGCGCTTTCTAGCGCCTTGGTACTCTTGCACGGCTGCCCAAAAATCATCTAACCCTGTGCCCAGCAAACCGCTGATTTGGATGGCGCGGGCGGATTCCAGCAGGGTGATGGTTGTGATCAAGGCCGTTAAAATACCGATTTTTCAGCATTTAAAGCCGTAAAACCTGCCTGAGCAGCTATCAAAAGCATACTGAAACATCCCACCACCATGAGCATCTACCGCCTAAACCACCTTAGCCCCAGCCTTGCCCCCGGGGTATGGATTGCCCCCACTGCCAGCGTGATTGGTGATGTGCATTTGGGCGAAAAGGTCAGCATCTGGTTTGGCGCGGTTTTGCGCGGGGATATCGAACGCATCAGCATCGCCGCAGGCAGCAATATCCAAGACGGTAGCGTTTGCCATGCCGACCCTGGGCAGCCTTTGACAGTAGGCGCCAATGTCACCGTGGGGCATATGGTGATGCTGCATGGCTGCACCATAGGCGATAACTGTTTAATTGGCATCGGGGCTGTGGTAATGAACGGCGCCAAGATCGGCCCAAATTCAGTCGTAGGCGCGGGCAGTTTGGTGACGGAGGGCAAAGAATTTCCCGAAGGCAGCCTGATCATGGGCAGCCCCGCCAAAGTGGTGCGCCAGCTAGATGCCGCTGCGCTGGCCAAGCTGCAGCAAAACGCCGCCAACTATGTCAAAAATGGCCAGCGCTACGCGATTGCGTTAGAAGAAATTGTCGCGGACTAAATCTTGCAAAACAGCTCCGACAGCAGCGCCGCATCTGCTAGTGCATGCAGCCTAAAAACCGCCCTACAACAAGCCAGCAAAACGGGTTTGCCCCGCTTAGAGGCGCAGATGCTGCTGCTGCACAGCCTAGGCCGCAGCAGCAGCGACCGTGCCTGGCTGCTGGCGCACGATGACGATGCGCTGCCCCTGGCTGCCAGCGCCGCGTTTAATCAGCTTACCCTGCGCCGTTTGGCGGGCGAGCCTGTGGCCTATATCACTGGGCGCAAGGCGTTTTATGGTTTGGATTTGCAGGTCAGTCCCGCCGTGCTGGATCCCCGAGCCGATACCGAAATTCTGGTCGATTGGGTGCTAGATTGTCTGGCTGATGGCCTCACTGATTGCCTCACTGATTGCCTGATTGATCCCCCCCGCAACAGCACACCCCAGGTGCTGGATTTGGGCACAGGCAGTGGCGCTATTGCCTTGGCCATCAAGGCGCATGCGCCCCAAGCGCAAGTCACCGCCGTGGATGCCAGCGCGGCCGCCTTGGCCGTAGCGGCAGGCAATGCGCAGCGTTTGGGGCTGGATGTAGCTTTTTTACAGGGGTCTTGGCTGGCGCCTGTGGCGGGGCAGCGCTTTGATGTCATCGTCAGCAATCCGCCTTATATCGCGCCGGGTGATCCGCATTTGGCCGCATTGCAGTATGAACCTTGGGCCGCGTTGGTGGCCCAGGACGACGGCCTGTCTGACATCCGCCACATCATTGCCACAGCACCACTGCATTTGCGCCCCGGGGCTTGCTTACTGTTAGAACACGGCTTTGACCAAGGCGCAGCCGTGGCCGCACTGCTGCAGGCATCAGGGTTTACGGGCATCAGCCAGCGCCACGATTTAGC
Organism: Allobrachymonas sp.; assembly: GCA_035906235.1. Classification (GTDB taxonomy): domain Bacteria; phylum Pseudomonadota; class Gammaproteobacteria; order Burkholderiales; family Burkholderiaceae_C; genus JAMIFN01. Next base: position 4,192 of record JAMIFN010000005.1, read on the forward strand.
TGGACATATTCGCTGTACTGGCGGAAAAATGGCACCATCAGCATAGGCGCCATCTGCGCCAGAAAGCCGCTTTATGGAATACACCCTGCACGCTTATTACACCTTGGTCGCGGCGGTTTTGGTCTTACTGCTGGGGCGTTGGCTGGTGCTAAAAATCGATATTTTGCGACGCTACAACATCCCTGAGCCTGTCGTTGGCGGCTTGGTGGCGGCGCTGGCGGCTTGGGGTTTGCACAGCGTCTTTGGCCTTAGCGCCCAGTTCAGCCAAGAGCTGCAGACGGGCTTTATGCTGATTTTCTTCACCTCCATCGGCCTGAGCGCCAATATCCGAAAATTGCTAGAAGGCGGGCGCGCCCTGCTGGTGTTTTTGCTGGTCATCATCGGCTTTATTGCCGTGCAAAACACCGTGGGTATGGCTTTGTCAAAGATGCTGGGCTTAGACCCACTGATAGGCCTGATTGCAGGCTCGATCACCCTCACGGGCGGGCATGGCACAGCGGGCGCCTGGGGTGCGATTTTAGAGAGCAAACACGGCATCAGCGGCGCCACCACCTTGGGCATGGCTAGCGCGACTTTTGGCCTAGTGATAGGCGGTCTAATCGGCGGGCCTGTGGCCAAATTTTTGATTGCGCGTCATCGTCTGGCGCAAAGCAAATCGCTGGAGCAGGTCATCCAAGAGGAGCAACAGCCTTTGACGCGCCCCGAGGACGGCGCGGCATTTGAGTTTCCGCACCAGGTGCGTTACATCACCGCCGACAACGCCATCAGCACCCTGGGGATGTTTGCCGCCTGTCTGGCATTTGCCTTGTTCATGGCCGATTTCAGCAAGGGCAAGGTGTATGAATTGCCAACTTTCGTCTGGGCATTAGGCGGCGGCGTGCTGCTGCGCAATGTGTTGGAATCAGGGCTGAATACGCCCATTTTTGACCGCGCCATCGATGTGTTTGGCAATGCCTCGCTGGGTTTGTATTTGGCCATGGCGCTGCTCTCGCTCAAACTCTGGCAGTTGAACGATTTGGCTGGCCCCTTGGTCATCATCCTAGGAGCGCAGACCCTTGTGATGGTGCTGTATGCCGCCTTGCTGACCTTCAAAATCATGGGCAGCGACTACGATGCAGCGATTCTGGCGGCGGGGCATTGTGGTTTTGGCATGGGCGCTACGCCTACGGCTATCGCCAATATGCAGGCGGTCACCAATATGTACGGCGCTTCGCACAAGGCGTTTTTGATCGTACCTTTGGTGGGAGCGTTTTTTATTGACATCATCAACGCATTTGTCATCCAAATGATCTTAAAAATATGGGGCTAAAGCGGGGTTGAGGAGCTCTTTATTTGATAGCTGTTTGGGCAGGTTTTTCGGCGTTTATTGCTTAAAACGCCCTTAAAATTTCGGTATGAATACCCTTAGCGCCCAGACCTTAGATTTAAGCCAGCAACTCATCGCCCTGCCCTCGGTCACGCCAGACGATGCCAACTGCCAGCAACTGTTGGCAGACCGCCTAGCGGCACTGGGCTTTGTGCGCCAAGATTTCCCTTCAGGTCCGGCTGACTTTCGCGTCAGCAATCTGTGGGCAGAACGACAGGTTGCCAGCCATGCACCCACTTTGGTCTTTGCAGGCCACACCGATGTGGTGCCCACAGGCCCGCTGAACTGGTGGCATAGCCCGCCCTTTGAACCAACAGTGCGCGAAGGCAAGCTCTATGGCAGAGGCGCAGCCGATATGAAAAGCTCGCTCGCCGCCATGGTGGTCGCTTGCGAAGCGTTTTTGCAGCAAGTGCCCCAGCCTGCTTTCAATATCGCGTTTTTACTCACCAGCGATGAAGAAGGCCCTAAAAATGTGGACGGCACCGTGGTGGTCTGCCGCTGGCTGCAAGAACAAAAGCGCCGCGTCCATTGGTGCATCGTGGGTGAACCCACAGCCAATAAACGCACCGGCGATATGGTGAAAAACGGCAGGCGCGGCAGCATGACGGGCAAGCTGACGGTCAAAGGCATACAAGGCCATATTGCCTACCCGCATTTGGCGCGCAACCCCATCCACCAAATCGCGCCTGCACTGGCGCAATTGGTGGGCATGGAGTGGGATGCGGGCAATGCCTATTTTCCTGCCACCAGTTTTCAAATCAGCAATATGCACGCTGGTACGGGTGTGGGCAATGTCATCCCGGGCGAATGCGTGGTGGATTTCAATTTCCGCTACTGCACCGAAAGCACGCCCGAAGGCCTGCAGCAGCGCCTAGAAGCCGTGCTGCAGCAACACGGGCTGGAGTACAAAATCGATTGGACGGTCAGCGGCCTGCCTTTTCTCACCCCTCGTGGTGGGCTGGTGGATGCGGCCGAGCGCGCCATCGCCCAAGCCACAGGCTTGCAAACCGCGCTGTCCACCACGGGCGGCACCTCAGACGGGCGCTTTATTGCGCAGGTGTGCGACGAAGTGTTAGAACTGGGGCCGCCCAATGCCAGCATTCACCAAGTGAACGAAAACATCGCCCTGCAAGACTTGGCTGACCTGAGCGCAATCTACCTGCAATTGCTGCACGAGCTGCAAGCCCTAGCCCTAGAAAACCCATCCGCATGAATCCGCACGAAACCCCAGCCCCCAGCAACACATCGCCCGCAGCCGACGCAGGCGACATTGCCCACCCCCGTCGCATCAAAAGCTTTGTGCGCCGCGCCGGGCGCACCACCGCTGGGCAGCAAAAAGCCTATGAGGTCTATGGCGCGCAATTTTTGCGCCCTTATCAAGCGCAAATCACACCGCCAGCCAGTTTGTTTGCGCCCGAACGCGCCGTCTGCCCCGTGGTGCTGGAAATCGGCTTTGGCATGGGCGAGACCACAGCCCACATCGCCCAGGTGCTGCCTGACACCAACTTCATCTGCTGCGAGGTGCACGAGCCTGGTGTTGGGGCGCTGCTCAAACGCGCAGGCGAAGCGGGTTTAAACAATATCCGCATCATCGCGCACGATGCGGTAGAGCTCATCGACCATATGCTGCCGCCCGCTTGCCTTGACGGCGTGCATATCTTTTTTCCCGACCCCTGGCACAAAACCCGCCACAACAAACGCCGCCTGGTGCAGCCTGAATTAGTAGCCAAGCTCTGCGCACGCTTAAAGACGGGTGGCTATATCCACATGGCCACCGATTGGCAGCCCTATGCCGAGCAAATGCTAGAGGTTTTGAGCGCCGAAACCCAATTGCAAAACACCAGCAGCGCCGCCGCTGGCTGGGCTGAAAAACCGCATTACCGCCGCCTGACGAAGTTTGAAAACCGTGGCATCAAGCTCGGCCACGGCGTTTGGGATTTGGTCTTTCGCAAACGCTGAGAAAAGCCGCTGGTCTAATAGATTCGGCTGATACGCGGGGTCTAGCCCAGCCCTTAGAATCGCGCCCAAGTACCCACTGCCCCCTGAAGGAGCCTAGCCGCATGAGCACCTGGAATAAACCCCTGCCCTACCCCACCAAAATCAGCCAACCCTTTTGGGACGGACTGAAACAGCACGAAGTGCAGCTGCAGCAATGCGGCGACTGCAACAACTGGGTTTTCTACCCCCGCGCGCACTGCAACCACTGCGGCTCGACCAATCTGCAATGGAAGAAAATCAGCGGCGAAGGCACGCTCTACACCTACACCACCGCGCGCATCCCCACCATGCCCGAATTCACCGATGAAGCGCCGCAGCAACTGGCCGTGGTGCAATTGGCGGAAGGCGTGCACATCAACACCAATTTGATCGGCGTTGATGCCGACAAAATCCAAATCGGCATGAAAGTGCGCCCCGTGTTTGACGAGCGCCCAGGCGTGCAAACCATTTTGCGTTACACCGCTTTGGATTCAGCCCAGGCCTCAGTCATCAAGGCCGAGGAAGAGGCCGAGCAAGCGCCTGCCGCCCCCGCAGCGCCCGCAGTAGCCAAACGCGCCATCAATTCCAAAAACCTGGAAGAAATGCAAAGCCTGGTGACTGAAAACTGGAGCGACTGGTCCAACACCGTCACCGTCAGCCAAGAACTCATCAACCAATTTGCCGAACTCTCGGGCGATAACTACTGGATCCACACCGACCCAGAAAAATGCAAAACCATGAGTCCCTTTGGCGTGCCTATCGCCCAAGGCAACCTCACCCTGGTGCTGATGAGCAAAATGCACATCCCTAT
>JAMIFN010000006.1:0-5637 GCA_035906235.1 Allobrachymonas sp.
GAACGCTATGGCGCGCCCGCTGCAGCGGCGCATATCGCCGCGCAACTGGGGCTGGCGCATGAGTTTGTGGATGTGCCCAATCCCGCTTAGGCCAAGCGCCACCACCACACCACACCACCACAGCACCACAGCACCACAGCACCACAGCACCACAGCACCACAGCACCACAGCACCACAGCACCACAGCACCACAGCACCACAGCACCACAGCACCCAGGCTGAAATAGAAAAGCCTAGAAATGGGACAATAGGCAAATAAATGCCTTATCTGCCATGATTTGTTCCATATTTGGAACAATTAGCATCTGCTCTTATTTTTAATGGTTTTTTACAGCATCATTTTGCAAAAAACACCGAGAAAACCTGCCTGAATAGCTCTTATTTTTGATGTTAAAAACATCGAAATTTGGCTTTAGCTTGGCTCTGCTGTTTGCCACAGCGTGCGCAACAGGCCTTTGTGAAAATCCCATACGGGCGCGGGTTGCTGGCAGGCCAGGGCGACATGCTGGCAAAAGGCAGTGCGCGGCATTTCGGCAGCGCCCAGCGATGCTAAATGCGGCGTGTTTTGCTGGCAGTCAATATGGCGGATGCCGCTGGCTGCGCAAAAGGCCACCAGTGCGGCCAGGGCGATTTTGGAGGCGTCGCTGGCGCGCGCAAACATGGATTCGCCAAACACCGCCTGGCCTAGTGCCGTGCAGTACAGGCCACCCACCAGCTGGCCATCAACCCAGGTTTCGATGCTGTGCGCGCAGCCCGCACGGTGCAAATCGGTATAGGCCGCTTGCATCTCGGGCAAAACCCAAGTGCCGTTTTGCCCCGCCCGTGGGCTGTTGGCGCAGGCGGCGATGGTGGCGGCAAAGTCAAAGTCCACACGGATTTCGCAGCGCGGGTCGCGCACAAATTTCTTCAGCGTGCGAGCAAACGAGGGTTGGATTTTGAAGTCATGCACGGCCAACACCATGCGCGGGTCGGGCGACCACCACAACACAGGCTCGCCCGCGCTAAACCACGGAAAAATGCCTAGGCTATAGGCCGTTTTTAAAGTCGCCACCGACAAATCGCCGCCCATGGCCAATAAACCTGCGGCGCCATCTTCGGCGTGCCAAGCTTGCGCTACGGGCGGAAAGGCCTGGCCGGGCGCCAGCAGGGGCAAATCAGGGCTGGGTTCAGACATGGGCATGTTAAAGAAAGCGGCTGTTGGCCTGTTTATTCAACTGGCTATGCAGCTGGCTGGGCATATGCAGCGAAGAAAAGCCATCCACCACCATCTGCACGATGAAGGATTTGATGTGTTCCAGCGCTTCATCGGCCTTGCTTTGCAGCAAGAAATGCGAGCTTTCGACCCGCACCAACATGGTTTGCGGCGCGCAGTCTTGCACCAAACGGGCGCAGCTGGCGGGCACTACCAGGTCATTGGTGGCTTGCAAATACAAAACCGGCATGCGCAGCGCCGAGAGTTCGGGCGTGACATCCACCTTGCTGATGGTTTTTAGGCGGTGGCGGAAGACCTCCATGCTGACATTCTTGCCCACCAGTTTTTCTTGCCCCGCCCAAAAATCCATCTTGCCCTGGGCCAGGCGATTGACCCAACCCATGGGCACCAGCTCAATCGGCAGCACCGACCACAGCGGCGCCAGCGGCGCCAACATGACATAGGGGTTGCGCGCCAGGCTGCAGCACAAAATCAGCCCCATGCAGCGGCGCTGCCCCAGGGCTTGTTCTTCGCGCGCGGTTTGCGCGGCCCAGGCCACGCTGATGGCCACGGGCCCCGAGAAGGATTCGCCCAAGATGAGGTAGCGCGCATCCACGGGCAGGTTGTGCGCAATATAGTGTTCGACCGCGTGCTGCAGTTGCTGCAAATCGAGTTTGTCGTTGTCGGGGTAGTGCAGGGCATGGGCAATCAGCTGCGGCTCATCCGCGCCCACTTGCATCCGCCCTATGCGGCGCAGCAGGGGTGCAAACAGCTCGCCCGTGCCGTCTAGGCCGGGCAGCAAAATCAGGTGGATGGGGCGGGAATTGGGCATGCGTTTTAGGCTTTCTGGCTGCGGGCTATGGCTTGCGCGGCCTCGTGCACCAGTGCCGAGCCTTTGTAAATCAGCCCGGTGTAGATTTGCACCACATCGGCGCCGGCGGCAATTTTGCTGGCCGCATCAGCGCCGCTGACAATACCGCCCACGCCGATGATGGGGAAACCCGCGCCCAAGGCGCTGCGCAATTGCGCAATCACGGCATTGCTTTTGGCCAGCACGGGCGCACCCGATAGGCCGCCCGCTTCTGTGGCGTGTGGCAGGCCGGCTACAGCGCTGCGTTCTAGCGTGGTGTTGCTGGCAATCACGCCTAGGCGCTGCGTGGGCAGGCCAGTGGCATCGCAGCCCAAGCGTTTGAGGGTGGCGGCAATCAGCTGCACCTGCGCTTGGTCTAAATCAGGCGCGATTTTCACGAATAGGGGCTTCATTTGCCCGTGCTGCGCCGCCAGCTTTTCTTGTTCTGCCAGCAGGGTGCTGAGCAAAGCGTCCAGCGCTTCGTCGCTTTGCAGGCTGCGCAGGTTTTGCGTGTTGGGGCTGCTGATATTGACGGTGATGTAATCGGCGTGGGCATAAACCCCGCGCAGGCCGATGAGGTAATCATCCGTGGCGTTTTCTATGGGCGTGGCGGCGTTTTTGCCGATATTCAGCCCCAAAATGCGCTCCGTGCTGCGGAATTTGGCCTTTTGTACATTGGCAATAAACGCATCTAAGCCTTCGTTGTTAAAGCCCAGGCGGTTAATCAGCGCGTTTTTCTCGGGGATGCGGAACATGCGCGGCTTGGGGTTGCCCGGCTGCGCCTTGGGCGTAACGGTGCCGACCTCGACAAAACCAAAACCCATGGCGCCTAGGCCATCAATCACGCGGGCGTTTTTGTCTAGGCCTGCGGCCAAGCCCACGCGATTGGGAAAACGCAAGCCCGCCACGGTGACAGGGTCGCTGACCATGGGCTGGCTCCAGGCGCAGGCTAAGGGCGTGCCCTGGCCGCGTGCCAAGGTGTTGATGAAGAAATCGTGTGCTTCTTCAGGCGGCAGGCTAAAGAGCCCCGCTTTGATGAGGGAGTAAGGAAGAATGGCCATAGGCGGCGATTTTCGCACGCTGGCTGCGCCCGCAGTTTTGCGGCGGCTTTTTAGCGGCCCACTTCTGCAGGCAAAATGCGGGGCTAGGCTAGGCTAGGGCTGGGTGAGTCAGCCCGCCCTGGGGTTTTGGTGCCATTGTTTTTTTTTGGAGATGTAGCCATGCGGTTGCAGCGTTTTCTGTTGAGCTTGCTGCTTTGCGGCACGGCCTTGAGTGCCCAAGCTCAGGTCCAGGCGCAGGTAGGGGGCCGTGCGAGCGCGCAAGAGCGCACAGATTTTGCGGAAATTTTTACGCGCTTGGGGGCTCAGGGCACCTTGCTGGTGGCCGATGAACGCAGCGCCCAACCCGCGCTCTGGGTTTTTAACCCGAAGCGGGCGCAGCAGCGCTATTCGCCCGCGTCCACCTTCAAAATCGCGCACACCCTGTTTGCCCTAGATGCGGGCTTGGTGCGCGACGAGTTTCAGGTTTTCCCTTGGGATGGCGTGCCGCGCAGCTTTGCCGGCCATAACCAAGACCAAACCTTGCGCAGCGCCATGCGCAACTCCACGATTTGGGTGTATCAGGGTTTTAAAAAGCAGCTGGGCGAGCGCAAAGCGCAAGCGTATTTAAAAAAAATCGCCTACGGCAATGCCAGCGCGCACACGCAAAAGGGCGATTATTGGGTGGATGGCGATTTGGCCATCTCCGCCTATGAGCAAGTGGATTTTCTGCGCAAGCTCTACCGCCACCAGCTGCCCTTTGCCCTGCAAGATCAGCGCTTGGTGGAAGATTTGATGATTGTGGAAGCCGGGCGCAATTGGATTTTGCGCGCCAAAACTGGCTGGGAAGGGCGTTATGGCTGGTGGGTCGGCTGGGTAGATCACCCCACAGGCCCGGTGTTTTTTGCCCTGAATATCGACACCCCCAAACGCCTAGACGATTTGTACAAACGCGAAGCCATAGGACGCGCCGCGCTGCACAGCTTGGGCGCTTTGCCCAGTGCCACCTTGCCATAAACGCCAACAGGAATCTGAACCCATGCAAACTGTAGACATCGCGGCCTTCCGCATCAGCGGAGCCAGCATCCGCACCAATAACGCGCTCGAAGCCAGTGGCCAAGGCCGCATCGGGCAGCTATGGCAAGACTATGCCGCCACTGCCAGCAGTGCCGTTGCGGGGGCGCAGGCTTATGGCGTGTATTCTGATTACGAATCCGATGCCTCGGGCGATTACCGCCTGACGGTGGGCAGCCGCGATAACCGCGATAACCGCGACAGCGCCGAGGCGCAGGCCGCTGCGAACGGCGTCACGGTTCAAGTTCAAGCGGGCAGCTATTTGGCCTTTCGCGCGCAGGGGCAAATGCCTAGGGCGGTGGTGCAAGCCTGGCAGACGATTTGGGCGCACTTTGCAGCTGAACAGGCCGATGCCTTGCCCTATGTGCGCGTCTATGGCACAGATTTTGAGCACTATGACGCGCCCGATTCAGCCGTGATTTACATCGGCATTGCCCCGCGCCAGCCTTAAAGCCCCGCCACGGATATGCGAGCCGATCAATTATTGGTGGAGCGCGGCCTGGCCGCCAGTCGCAGCCAAGCGCAGCGCCTGCTGGCCGCTGGTGTGCGCTGGCGCATGGGGGATGCTGCGCCTTGGCAGCAGGTGAAGAAAAACAGCGAAGACCTGCCGCAGGCGGCGCAGATCGAATTGCAAGACGCCAGCGAAGCGGCTTTTGTCTCGCGTGGCGGACTAAAACTGCAAGGGGCGCTGGCGGCTACGGGCATCAGCGCAGCGGGCAAAACTTGTTTGGATGTGGGGCAAAGCACGGGCGGTTTTAGCGATTGCCTGCTGCAAGCGGGCGCGGCGGCGGTGCTGGGCGTGGATGTGGGGCATGGGCAGTTGCACCCCAGTTTGGCGCAGCATCCGCAAGTTTTGGCCTTAGAAGGCATCAACGCCCGTGAGCTGAGTGCCGAGGCTTTGACGGCATCAATTTTGATAGCTACTCAGGCAGGTTTTACGCCAGAAAACACCAAAAACACCCTTAAAAATGACTTGATTACTGCCCTGCAGCATGGCTTTGATCTGGTGGTGGGGGATTTGTCTTTTATTTCGCTTAGCCTGGTGTTGCCGCGCTTAGCCCCGCTATTGGCGGCGGGTGGGCAATTGCTGCTGCTGGTCAAACCCCAGTTTGAACTGCAGCCTGCCGATATCGGCAAGGGCGGCATCGTGCGTGACGCGGCCAAATACGCGCAGGTAGAGGCCAAAATCCGCCGCGTGTGCGCCGATTGCGGCCTGCAGGTGCAAGCCTGGCTCGACTCGCCCATACAAGGGGGCGATGGCAACCGCGAATTTTTTGTCTGGGCAGGCCGCGCCGCAGCGCCCTGCAGCTAAACCCTAAGCCCTAAACCTTGTCGATTTTGCTGACCTTGAGCCATTTCACCGTGCCGCTGACGGTGTGCAGGGCGGTAAAAATTAGCCCGGCTTTGGCATAGCTCTCGCCGCGCTTGGGCACATGGCCCAGTTCGTGGGCGATCAGGCCGGCGATGGTGTCGAACTGTTGCT
>JAMIFN010000007.1:0-23970 GCA_035906235.1 Allobrachymonas sp.
CCTGGTGCATCTACCCCATGTACACCTTTGCGCACCCGATTGAAGACGCGCTCGAAAACATTACCCACAGTTTGTGTACCTTGGAGTTTGAAGACCAGCGCCCCTTCTACGACTGGGTGGTGCAGCATTTAGCCGCCGCCGGTTTGGTCAGCAGCCCAGCACCGCAGCAGTACGAATTTGCCCGCTTGAATTTGACCTATGTCGTCACCAGCAAGCGCAAGCTCAAACAACTGGTGGACGAGGGCAAAGTCAGCGGCTGGGACGACCCGCGCATGCCCACCGTGGTTGGTCTGCGTCGCCGAGGCTATACGCCAGAAGCGCTGCGATTGTTTGCTGAACGCATAGGCGTGTCTAAAGCCGATAGTTGGATCGATTACAGCGTGCTCGAGGGCGCGCTGCGCGACACCTTGGAGACGACCGCCCACCGCGCCATGGCCGTGCTCGATCCCGTCAAGCTGGTGCTGACGAACTGGGACGAAGTCATGGGCGCAGGCCATTTAGAGCCTTGCCACCTGCCCACCCTGCCGCACGCAGCCGAAGGCCAAGCAGTACCGCAGCGCCATTTCAAATTGGGGCGCGAGGTCTGGATTGAGCGCGAAGACTTTGCCCAAGTGCCGCCCAAGGGCTATAAGCGCCTCTTCCCGGGCAATAAAGTGCGGCTCAAAGGCGGCTTTGTGATCGAATGCACAGGCTGCGAAAAAGACGCCGATGGCCGCATCACCCAAGTGCTGGCTACTGTCGTGCCAGATACCAAAAGCGGCACGCCAGGCTCAGACAGCGTGAAGGTGAAAGCCGCTATTACCTGGGTTGGTGTGGCTGATGCCTTGCCTGCACAAGTGCGTTTGTACGACCGCCTGTTTACCGATGCGCACCCTGATGCCGGAGGCAAAGACTTTTTAAGCTTGCTTAACCCCAACAGCCTGCAGGTGGTGCAAGCTTTTGTCGAGCCATCGCTGGCACAAGCGCAAGCGGAGGCCAAGTTTCAGTTCGAGCGTTTTGGCTATTTCGTGGCCGATAAACAGGAGCACCAAGCTGGACAATTGGTGTTTAACCGAATCACGAGCTTAAAAGACACATGGGCTAAATGACCAATCCTTGCCTAAGGCGCCTCGGCATCAGCCTTTTTGGCTGCTGGCGTTGAGGCACCAAGGTGGGGTAGGCGACGAGAAAATGCGCCCTAGCGGTGTTCCGATGCGTTTGTTCAAGCAAGTCGAAAAGCCCGCCCGATGCGCTGCGAAAACCCTGCTCGATACCGCAGCAAAAAGCCTGCGCGGTGTCAGCCTGGCGAGCATCAGTACCGCGCACGGTGGGCGTGGAGCGTTTTAGTGCAAAGCGATCAGCAATCACGACCTGCTGTAGGTGTTGTCTAGCCGCATTATTGGCAAAGACATGCGCAAGCTCTTTGCCATGTACGGCACCCCCTTGGGCGAGATCGCGCCGGGATCTATTGCCGATTTAGGCTTCCCAGTCGAAAGCGAAATTTACGATGCCCTGCCGCGTGTGGGCGACAATATGGTTGGCCAAAGCCAATGGCTGGATGTGTCTGGCGCGATGCCAACTTATGCTTATTGATGGCAAAAATGGCGGGCTGCAACGGGTAAAATAGCGCCCGTCTGCGGCCCGTGCTGGTTTTTATGTCCTTGAACCAATGCTCTTAGAGCCGGGCTTGTAAATTGCCCAGTTAGCGTGATCGTCTCGCGTTAGATGAACCCAAAATTGCGGCTGAACTCGCCCACCTGAACCCCGGTTCAGGCTTACGCCAGCGCTCTGTGCCGCAGACACCCCTCTCTTATTGTGAGGCGCTTGACCGTTCTGCTGTTCTCAAGCACCTTGACCATCCTGCCCTGCATCGTCGGGGCTTTTTTTTTGCAACATCTTCTGCTCCGCTGATGTTGCGCTTGCTCTACACTAATCGTGTGTTCGTTTTTTCACACAACAGATACAGGAGTGCATGATGTTCAGCAAAATTTTGGTTCCCGTTGATGGTTCAGAAACCGCGAATTTGGCGCTGGCTAAGGCGGGACAATTGGCTAAAACCTTCGGCAGTCAGGTTGTGTTGCTGACGGTGATTGAACCTTTTCCGGCGCTAACCATGAGCGAAATGGATTTGGGCATTGCGCAGCAGCAGTATGCACAAATTGCCGAGCAGCAGGCCGATGGCTTCTTGCTCAAGGCGCATGCCGTGCTCCAAGGCTTAGGGGTAGAGGCGCAAGAGATGAAGCTCGATGGCGTATCGGCTTGGCGCGGCATTGTGGATGCTGCTGACAATTTGCTTGCCGATTTGATTGTGATGGGATCCCACGGACGCAAAGGCGTGCAAAAACTGCTGCTGGGCAGCGTGACGCAAAAAGTCGTCTCCCATGCTGCACGCTCGGTATTGGTGGTGCATGCTGAAAAATGATGGGCATGGTTGGTGGGGCTACCGCTTCATTTGCGCATGAGTGAGATGGATAGCAATCACGAAAAAACGCAGCCTAGGCTGCGTTTTTGGATTTAACGATTACTTGGCGGCCACTTGAGCAGGTTGCTGCCTCGTGCCCTCTATTTCTTGCTGGCCCTTTCAACGCCACCAGCCAACATGGCTTCTTTCAGCTTCCAGTCTACGGGGTTGTTGCCTAGCCAAACGAGGGAAATCGCTTTAAAGAAATCTGTCCCGCCAGGAATGACCTCTTGCTTGTCCCGAACATGCAGGGATACGCTATTGTCTGCATTCAAATCAAAATGCACGGTGTCGCCTGCATTGACTTTTTTATAGCGTGAAAAAATATCCCCCATGCGCAGCAAACCCGGCATAGTATTGACCAAAAGTTTGCGGTCTTTGACATTGTTTTCGACGCCACTGATCATCAGTTTGCCAAATTCTTTGGCATCGAGCTCGCGCAGGAATACCAAAGTGACGCGTTTGGGGCCCGCCATGCTGGTGACCTCTTCGGCAGTCTTGGCCGATTTGGGTAAATACAAGCCTGCTGCGTACACTTTAAAAATGGCCTTGTAGCGGATGCCTGCACCATTGAGCTTTATGGTTTGTCCGCTGACCGTGGCGCTTATGGGGAGTTTGGTGTTACCCACGACAATATCTTCGGCCCATACGGGCCAAGCGAAGCTGGCGCTCAGTAGTGTGGCGGCAACCCATGTGCGACGGGAAATACTCATCTTGTGTCTCCTTGGAAAAACTGAAAATCATGTAGCAAAAAACCTTTGCGTGCAGTCTAGGCGATGTGCGATTTTTTAACCAGTAGCATGTGCTAGCCCGCACTTCTTTTACAAGTCAAACGCGCAGATTGTGGCGTCAGCGTAGATTTTTACGATTCATAAAAGCTATGCATGCATTGCATAAAATGAATCGGCTAGGGCTGGTTTTTTAATAGTTTATAGCTATGATTCATCCATCAGCGATTGATTCATTAAAAAGTCGTTCGATGCTCGAATTGTTTATTCATTACCCCCTTAAAGGAGCTTTTCCATGAGCGCATGCTTGATCAACACCAAAGTGCAACCCTTCAAAGTCAACGCCTTCCACAATGGCAAATTCATTGAAGTGACGGATAAAGACTGGTCTAACGGCAAAAACTGGTCGGTCGTGATTTTTATGCCCGCCGCTTTCACTTTCAACTGCCCTACTGAGATTGAAGACGCGGCCAAGCATTACGAAGAGTTCACCAAGGCCAATACCGAGGTGTATATCGTGACTACCGACACGCATTTCAGCCACAAAGTTTGGCACGAGACTTCAGCCGCTGTCGGCCAAGCCAAATTCCCATTGGTGGGCGACCCTACGCACCAACTGACCAACGCGTTTGGCGTACACATCCCCGAAGAAGGTCTGGCACTGCGCGGCACTTTCGTGATTGACCCCAGCGGCACCATCAAAACCCTGGAAATCCATTCCAACGAAATCGCCCGCGATGTGACCGAAACTGTGCGCAAATTGAAAGCTGCCCAGTACACCGCCGCGCACCCAGGTGAGGTTTGCCCAGCTAAGTGGAAAGACGGCGAGAAAACGCTCAAGCCATCTCTGGAATTGGTCGGCAAAATCTAAGCTTTGGCTACTGCGCGTTTCCTAGACTTTGTTGCTCGTGTGCTCGCTCCCTCGCCTAGCTATAAGCTATGTCTCGGTTGCTGTGCGCACGGCGCCTAGCCTAGAAAACGCTCGCTACGCCACAAGCATCTAGATTGAATCCAAACCAAGTGGCGGCAGCGCGTGATCGCTACGCCCCACGGATTTTGTAGATTTTTCAAACCGAGCGGCGGCGGCGCCTGTGGGCGCGACCGTTCGGTTTTTTATCGCCAAAAATTGATGAAAACACAGGTTTTAAGCTGTTTTTTCATGAGTTTTTGTCATCGTTAGCTTGAAAGAGGAGATGAATATGTTGGACCACGACATGAGCACGCAATTGCAGCAGTACATGGGTTTGCTGCGTCGCCCGATTACCTTGACTGCCACCTTGGGCAGCGATGAATCTTCTGCCGAATTGAAGGGTTTGCTGGAACAAATCGCGGGCATGAGCGACAAAATCACCCTGAAAACCGACGGCCAAGACCAGCGCGTGCCCAGCTTTGCCATTGCGCGTGAAGATGGCCAGCAGCACCTGCGCTTTGCCGCCATTCCGCTGGGGCATGAATTCACCTCGCTGGTGCTGGCGCTGCTGTGGTCGGGTGGACATCCGCCTAAAGTAGAGCAGGCTGTGCTCGATCAAATCCAGGCACTGGACGCAGACTTCGATTTCGAGGTCTATATGAGCCTGTCGTGCCACAACTGCCCCGATGTGGTGCAGGCGCTGACGCTGATGAGCGTGTTAAACCCACGCATCAAAACCACCATCATCGACGGCGGCTTGAATCAGGCTGAGGTGGAAGCGCGCGAAGTCATGGCCGTGCCCCAAGTGTGGCAAGCGGGCAGCATTTTCCATTCAGGCAAAACCGATGTGCCAGAGCTGCTGCAAATGATGGACAAGGGAGCAGCCGTGCGCGACGCGGCCAAGCTCAGCGAAAAAGCGCCTTTTGATGTACTCATCGTTGGTGGCGGCCCCGCTGGTGGCGCAGCCGCCATTTACGCAGCGCGCAAAGGTATTCGGGTGGGCGTTTTGGCCGAGCGCTTTGGCGGTCAGGTCAATGACACGCAATCGATAGAGAACTACATCAGCGTGCCTGAGACCACAGGCCCCAAATTTGCCGCCGATTTGCTGGCCCACACCAATGCCTATGGCGTGGACATCATGAATTTGCAAAAAGCCGCACGCATTATTCCTGCCGAGCAATTGGGCGGTTTGATCACGGTGGAAACCGAAAGCGGCGCGGTGCTGAAAAGCCGTAGCGTGATTCTTTCAACAGGCGCGCGCTGGCGCAATGTCAATGTGCCTGGCGAGCAAGAGTACAAAAACAAAGGCGTGGCCTACTGCCCGCATTGCGATGGGCCGCTGTTTAAAGGCAAAAAAGTCGCCGTCATTGGCGGTGGCAACTCGGGCGTAGAAGCCGCTATCGATTTGGCTGGCGTGGTGGCGCATGTCGATGTGGTGGAATTTATGCCCGCACTCAAAGCCGATGCCGTGCTGGTGAGCAAACTGCATTCATTGCCCAATGTCACGGTGCACACCAATTGCGCCACCACGGAAATTCATGGTACTGAGGGCAAGGTTAGCGCCTTGTCGAAAAAACACCGCGACACGGGCGCGGTCGAGCAGCTGGATTTGGCTGGCGTCTTTGTGCAAATTGGCTTGGTACCCAATACCGAGTTTTTGAAAGAAACCGTGGCCTTAAGCAAATTTGGCGAGATAGAAATTGACGCCAAATGCGCGACCAATCTGCCCGGTGTGTTTGCCGCTGGCGACTGCACCACCGTGCCGTATAAGCAAATCGTGATTGCAGCGGGCGAAGGCGCCAAAGCCGCGCTCAGCGCCTTTGATTACCTGATTCGCAGCTCAGCGCCGCAGCAGTGATTTTATAAGCCGAATTACCGTTTTAGGCCGAAAAACCTGCCTGAGTAGCTATAAAAAACAGAGTATATGAAAGACGATAAAAGCAATCCGCACGGCATCATTTGGCAGCGCCCTGACGGTTCCACCGTGGCCTGCCACGAAAAAGTGTTGGTGCTGAACGAAAACTACGGCGAGCTCAAGCAATTGCTGCAAGACGCGCTGGATGACGCGCTGCTGATGGGCTGCTCAAAATCCATGGTGCTGGCGGCTTTTCAAAAAGCGCTAGCTGAAGTGCAGCCCACCGTGCAAGAGGACGACGGCGCCGTGTGAGCGCGGGCATGTGCGTGGCCCAAGAAAAAAGGACGCCTAGGCGTCCTTTCCCTGTTGCCGCAGCAGGCGCTGGGGCTGAGGCTGGGGCTGAGGCTGAGGCTGGTTTAGGCGAAGTTTTTCGCCGCAAAGTCCCAGTTGGCCAGATTGCTGAAGAAGACTTCAACAAATTTTTGGCGCGCATTGCGGTAGTCGATGTAGTAGGCGTGTTCCCATACATCCACGGTCAAAATGGCTTGGTCGCCTGTGGTCATGGGGTTGCCAGCGGCGCCCGTGTTGACGATGTCGATAGAGCCGTCGGCTTTTTTCACCAGCCAAGTCCAGCCTGAACCGAAATTGCCCACGGCTGAATTGACGAAAGCGGTTTTGAAGGCATCAAAGCTGCCCCATTTGGCGTTGATGGCATCGGCCAAAGCGCCTGAAGGTGCGCCGCCGCCTTGGGGCTTCATGCAATTCCAAAAGAAAGTGTGGTTCCAGATTTGCGCAGCTTGGTTGTAAATGCCGCCTTGCGCTTTTTTGATGATGTCTTCGAGTTCCATGGTTTCAAACTCGGTACCTTTTTGCAGCTCGTTGAGCTTATTGACATAGGCTAGGTGGTGTTTGCCGTGGTGGTATTCGAAAGTCTCTTGGCTGTAATGCGGCGCCAATGCGTCAATGGCGTAGGGCAGGGCTGGTAGGGTGCGTTCCATAGTTCTTCCTTGTAAAAATTGGCAGCGTAGCTATCGTGCGTTGCATCATATTGGCCTGGGCGTATTTGACGCAGCGCAAAAATTTTAACACCGCAGCCCTACAGGTAAATGATGCAAGGCTGTGCTGGCAGACAAAGCGGTATTGCTGCCAGGAAAAGGTGTATTGCTGCCGGCAGCCCTCTGATGCTGGCATGATGCGGCGTTTGATTGTCGGACATTGGAAATTGGAGAATATGGCTATGAAATCCCGCGCTGCTGTGGCCTTTAAGGCTGGCGAACCCCTGCAAATCGTTGAAATTGATGTCGCGCCGCCGCAAAAAGGCGAAGTGCTGATTCGCATCACGCATACGGGCGTGTGCCACACCGATGCTTTTACCTTGAGTGGTGATGATCCCGAGGGCGTTTTCCCCGCTGTGCTGGGGCACGAGGGCGCGGGCGTGGTGGTGGAATGTGGCGAGGGCGTGAGCAGCGTTGCGCCTGGCGACCATGTGATTCCGCTCTACACCGCCGAATGTGGCACTTGCCTGTTTTGCACCAGCGGCAAAACCAATCTCTGCACCGCCGTGCGCGCCACCCAGGGCAAAGGCGTGATGCCCGATGGCACCACGCGCTTTTCTTACCAAGGCCAGCCGATTTACCACTATATGGGTTGCAGCACTTTTAGCGAATACACCGTGGTGGCCGAGGTTTCGCTGGCCAAAATCGACCCGCAGGCCAACCCTGAACAAGTGTGTTTGCTTGGCTGTGGCGTGACCACGGGGCTGGGCGCGGTGAAGAACACCGCCAAGGTGCAAAAGGGCGACACCGTAGCGGTGTTTGGCTTAGGGGGAATTGGTTTAGCCGTGATTCAGGGCGCGAAGTTGGCGGGTGCGGGGCGCATCATCGCCATCGACACCAACCCGGGCAAATTCGATTTGGCGCAGGTATTTGGCGCCACCGATTGCATCAACCCCAAAGATTTTGACAAGCCAATTCAGCAAGTGATTGTGGAGATGACGGGCTGGGGCGTGGACCACAGTTTTGAATGCATAGGCAATGTCGATGTCATGCGCTCGGCGCTGGAATGCGCGCACCGTGGCTGGGGGCAGTCGGTGATTATTGGCGTGGCGGGTGCGGGGCAAGAGATCAAAACCCGCCCCTTCCAGCTGGTGACAGGGCGCAAATGGTTGGGCAGCGCCTTTGGCGGCGTCAAAGGCCGCAGCGAGCTACCCGGCATGGTGCAAGACGCGATGGCGGGCAAGATCCAGCTTGAACCCTTTGTTACGCACACCATGGGGCTGCAGGGCATCAACCACGCCTTTGATTTGATGCACGAGGGCAAATCCATCCGCTCGGTGGTGAACTTTGCTCAAGAAGAAAGCGCCTGATGGAAGTTTTGAACCAACACGCTTGCTTTGGCGGCAGCCAAGGGTTTTATCGGCATGACAGCAGCGCCATAGCCCTGCCCATGCGCTTTGCGGTTTACCTGCCGCCAGCGGCTTTAGCAGGAGCGAAGGTGCCTGCACTCTTGTATTTAGCCGGGCTAACCTGCACCGAAGAAACCTTTCCCACCAAAGCCGGCGCGCAGCGCTTAGCGGCTGAGCTGGGGCTGGCTTTGATTGCGCCCGATACCAGCCCCCGTGGTGCGGGCGTAGCGGGCGAAGCCGAGAGCTGGGATTTGGGCGTGGGCGCAGGCTTTTATCTGGATGCGACGCAGGCGCCTTGGGCGCAGCACTGGCGCATGGAAAGCTATTTGCTGCAAGAACTGCTGCCCCTGCTGGGCGAACAATTGCCCATAGACCTGCAACGCCTGGGCATTTTTGGCCACAGCATGGGCGGGCATGGGGCGCTAACGCTGGCGCTGCGCCACCCGGGGCTGTTCAAAAGCGTCTCGGCCTTTGCGCCCATCGCCAACCCGATGAATTGCGCTTGGGGAAACAAGGCGTTTAGCGCGTATTTGGGCGAGGATCGCAGCCTGTGGGCGGCGCACGATGCCAGCGCTTTGATGGCGGCGCAGGTGCAAGAACATGGGCAAGTGCCTTACCCCAAAGGCATTTTGATCGACCAAGGTCTGGCCGATAAATTCCTGCTGGAGCAGCAATTGCTGCCCGAGGCTTTTGCCAGCGCTTGCCAGCAGATAGGCCAGCCGCTGACGCTGCGCCAACACGCGGGCTATGACCACGGCTATTACTTCATCCAATCGTTGATGGATGAGCATCTGCGCCACCACGCGGCACAATTGGCCTGAAAAATACCAAAAAACGGATTAAAAAAGAGAGCTGCTCAGGCAGCTTTTCTGGCCTTAAATGCCGAAATAAGCCTTAAAAATCATGCTAAAAACAATAGCAATGCTTGGTAAGGCCTTATTGTTCCAAAATTGAATCAATCAGGCGAAAATCTCGGAAATTGGCTTTATTGTCCCAATTTTTTGGGTTAATCCGGCCTGGGATAGCACCAGGCACGACAAGCCGCCCAAGCTGCCTGCGCAGCGATTTTTTTACTGGCCGGCCATGCCTTGGCCCATGCGCACGGGTGCGCCGGGCAGCCATTCAGGCTGAAACTTCACCCCGATATTGGGCAGGCACAGCACAACGGTGGAGCCGAGCATAAAACGCCCCATTTCAGCGCCGCGTGCCAGTTCGACTTGGCCGCTGTCGTATTCCCACATGTGGATTTGGCCGCTGCGCTGGGCGTTTACCGTGCCATGCCAGACAGTGGCCATGCCGCCGACGATGGTGGCGCCCACCAACACCATGGCCATGGGGCCGCCGGCGGTGTCAAACAGACAAACCAGGCGTTCGTTGCGGGCAAACAGGCCGGGCACATGTTGCGCCGTCAGGGGGTTGACCGAATACAAATCACCCGGCAAATACACCATGCGCCGCAGCGTGCCAGCGCAGGGCATATGGATGCGGTGGTAGTCGCGCGGGCTAAGGTAGATGGTGGCAAAGCTGCCGTCGTTGAACATCTGCGCCGTGGCCGCGTCGCCGCCCAGCAGTGCCAGCAGGCTGTAGTCGTGCCCTTTGGCTTGAAAAATGCGCTCGCCCTCGATACGCCCAAGCTGGCTGACGCAGCCATCGACTGGGCTGATCCAGGCGGTGTGCGCCAGCGGGCGCGCATTGGCTTTTAGGGCGCGGGTGAAAAAATCGTTGAAAGTGGCGTAGTCGCCGGGGTTTTCCAGCTCGGCATCGTGCATATCCACGCCATAGCGTTTGATAAACAATTCAATGGCGGTGCGGGTGAGGTCGCCGCCTCGGATATTGGCCAGTTTGCCCATGAGCTCGGTCAGGGCTTGCTTGGGCATCAGGCGCTGGCTGAGCAAAAAAAGGCGCTGGCTAAGAGAGAGTTCGGACATGGAGCAGTTTCGAGCAAGAAGAGAAAAAGTGGCGGCTATTATCGGCAATCTTTATCCTCTGTTTTTTTGCCGCCCCATTTATGCCCAGCCTTGGCCTGATTTGGCGCATGACGCGCCCCGGTTTTTTAACAGCCAGCGCAGTAGCCTGTGCCTTGGGCTGGGCTGTGGCTGCCAGCGGTCGCTGGCCTTTCCATGGCGGGTATGCCTTGTGGACACTGGTTTTGGCCTTGGCTTTGCATGCGGCGGCCAATGTACTCAACGATGCGGCTGATGCGCAAAATGGCGGCGACGCCATCAATCAAGAAGCCATAGCCCCGTTTACTGGCGGCGCGGGTTTGATTCAAAGCGGGCAGGTGAGTTTGGCGCAGACCCGCGCTGTGGCTGGGTGGCTGTTTGCTCTGGTGATACTGGGTGGCGTGGCTTTGACCTATTGGGCTAGCCGCGATTTACTGGGCTACGGCGCGGCCGGTGCACTGCTGGCTTGGGGCTATTCGGCACCGCCTTTGGCTTTGATGCGCCGTGGCGTGGGCGAGCTGGCGGTAGCCCTAGCCTGGGTGCTGATGGTCGGTGGCGCTGATTGCGTGCAACGCGGGGCATTTTCGCCCCTGCCTTTGGTGTTGGGGCTTAGCTATGCCTTACTGATGGCTAATGTACTGCTGGTCAATGGCCTGCCCGATATCAAGGCCGATGCCGCCGTGGGCAAGCGCACCTTGGTGGTGCGCTTGGGTCGCTCCCGCGTGCCCTTGCTATACGGTGTGCTGGCTTTGGCCGCGCACGCGTTGGCGCTGTATTTGGCTTGGCGTTGTGGGTTACATGTCTGGGCTTTGCTGCCGCAGTTGTCTGCGCTGCTATCGGCGCGGGCGTGGTGGCTGCTGCGCCGCCAGCGCAGTCAAGTGGCGTCTTTGCGCCCAGTGATTGTGCTGACGATTGCGGCCGCGCTGCTGCATGGCCTGGCGTGGTGTGCAGCCTTATTGATGGGGAATAGCTGAAAGGCTTATCAAAAAAGATAGCTACTCAGGCAGGTTTTCCGGCCTGAAATGCCTAAAACCCTTAAAACATGCTGAAAAATGCTAGGCAAGCTCAGCCCAATGCCCTTTGCGGCACAGGCCGCGTACCTCGCAGTATTGGCAGGCGCCGCTGTCGCTGCCCAGGGCAGGCATGGGGCTGCCGGCGTAGATGCGGTTCAGGTCGCTTTGCATGCCCGCTTCTAAGGCTGTGGCGGCTTCTTGCCACTGGCTTTGTTCGATGGTGCAAGTGGCGTCTTGTTCGCGCAGGCTAAGGTAGGCCAAGCTTTGCACTTGCTGCGCATCCTCGCCCAAGAGCAGGGCGTAAAAGGGCAGTTGCGTGTCTTCTTGCGGGTTTTTGACTTGGGTTTTGAGCCTGTCTGCGGCGCTGGTTTTGTAATCCAGCACGCGCAGCTGGCCGTTGGCATGGCGGTCTAGGCGGTCGATGCTGCCTGTCAGGCGCAGGGGCGCTTCGGGGGCATCCAGTGCCAGCGTGCGTTGCGGCTCGGGCAAAAACTCCCCTTGGGCAAAGCCCCAGCCTTGCGGGGCGTCGGCCGCTAACCAGGCCAAATAGTTGGCGGCCAATTGCGGCCAGGCGTGGCGATGGGGCAGCAATAGGGCGGCGGCATCGCCCATATCGGCTTGCAGTTGTTGCATTTGCGCTTGGGCGCAGCGCTGCAGCAGGGCGGCAAGCTCGGCTGCGCTTGGGGGGGGCGTTTGTGCTTGCGTTTGCGTTTGAAGGGCTTGGTGAAAAGCCAGCAAAGTGGCGTGTACAAATTGCCCCCAGTCGCTGTTGTCTGGGTCTTGGTCTAACTCGGCCGTGGCCTTTAAACCCAGCAGGCGGCTGGCAAAAAACTGGTAGGGGCAGCGGCGCAGGGCTTCGTAAGCCGAGGCGCTGATATGCGGCAGGCGCAGCGCCCCCGCTTGGGCTTGGGGGGGCAGCACGCTTTGGCGTGCAAAGTCGTGCAGGGGCAGGGCGGGCAGCGGCGTATTTGGCAAAGCCAGCGTTTGCTGCCAGGCTAGCAGCAGGGGGCTAGGCGCTAGCGCTTGTTCGCCCTCTAAGGTTTGCCATAGAAGATGGGGACGGGGCTGCTGCAGCGCCAGCAAAAAAGCCTGTTTTTGCGCTGCGGCCAAGTCTTCAGGGCTGGGCAAGCCTAGGGCGGCGCGTTGGGCGCGGCTCAAGCTGCTGATTTGTTTGGGTAAGAGAGGTAGGCGCTGGGCATCCAACCCGGGCCAGACCACGGCAGCCACGCTGCGCCCCAGCATTTGCGCCAGGGGCAGCACCAGCACATCGGCTTGCTGCGGGGCAGTGGGGCTTAAAAAATGCGCGTTTTCCAGCACATCGCGCAGCCAGGTGCAAAAGCCTTGCAGGCTTAAGGGGCGTTCATGGGCGCAGTGTTGTTGTACCAAACGCAGAATTTGCGCGCCTGCTTCATCGCGGCTGAGCTGCGCTTCTTGCCCATGCAAGGCCAGGGCCTGCGCTAGGCGTTCTTGCCAAAGCCCAATGGCCATGCGGCCACTTTTGGGCAAGAGCTGCTGCACTTGTGCCAAGGATTCGAGTAAAGCCAGCACCGCGTCTAAAACGGCTTTATCGGTTTTGCTGCCAGCAGCGTGGCTAAAAGCTTGCCGCGCTACGGCGGTTTGTGCCAGAGGCGTGTGCGCCCGTGCCAGCCAAGTTTCTAATTGCCGCAAGGCGGCGTGGTCTGCGGGCAGGCAGGCTTTGAGCCACGCCAATTGCGTGGGGTTGCTGGCGGGCTGCAGCGCCGCATCTAGCAGTGCCAATAGATGACTGGCGGCGTGGGTGGTGGAGAGCTTCCAGCCGGTTTCGTCTTTGATTTGCGCGCCTTGTGCCTCTAGTGTGGCGCGTAGCTGGCGGGTGATGTGGCGGTCTTGCGCGATCAGTGCCACGGGTTTGCAGCCTTGCTCTAGCAATTGCAAGACGGCTAAGGCGCTGTGCGCCAGCAGGTCTTGGCCATCAGCGCAGGCGTAAAGTGTGGGGCTAGAGTCTGCGGGCAATGGTGCGCTTATTTCTAGGGGCGCATGAAAGGGCAGCCGCAACACGGTTTTGCCCTGATTTTGCCAATACGCGGCCAAGCTGCTGGCCAGCGGATCGGGGTGCAGACCTTGCACCACGATGAGCTGCTCAAACTGTTCTCCTGCCGCTGCGCTAAACAGCACATCACTGGCAAAGTTGGAATAGCCGAGCCAAGCGGCTGCGCTGGCTTGCAGCAGGCGCTCGGTGTTGAGGAAATCGCCCTCGGGCAGCAAACTGGGCAGCTCGCTCTGCCAGCGCTGGCCCCAAGCGCTGCGTTCAGCCGGCGGGCAGGCTGCGGCCAGGGGGGCAAGTTCAGCGCAGATATCGAGCAAAGGGCGGTACAGCGCCTCAATTTGGTCTTGGTGTTGGCTTTGCCCCTGAGCTGCCAGCAAAGCGCGTGCCTGTAAGCTGTCCTGCGCCATGTTTTGGCGGTAATCGTGTGCGCTTAACGCCACTGGCGGCAAGCTGGCCGCCCAGCTGCTGCTGGTTTCAAAACGGGGCAGCAGGCCGCTGGTTTGGGTAGCCAGCCATTGCTGTTTGGCCATAGGCAGCAATTGCACAAAGGGCAGCAACACGACGCTGCGTTGCCCTGCGCGGGCGTGGTGGGCGCTGGCAATCGTGCCCAACAAGACCGACCAAGTGCTGAGGCCAGGTGCGGTTGCGGTGTCAGCGCGTTCAAGGCTGTGGGTGAAAACTGGGTCGGGGCTAGGCGTCATACCTGCATGGTAACAATGCTCGGCGGCAATTTCTGTCACAATCAGCGCTTCGTTTTTTGCCGATCCCAAGGGTAAGCCCTAGGCTCTAAGTCTAAAACGCTTACCGCGAAGGCGCGGCAACCCCCTGCCCAACAAGGAATCACACCATGGCCAACGACCTGATCAAAAACATTAGCGACGCTTCGTTTGAGGCTGATGTCCTGCAATCTGAGCTGCCCGTGTTGGTGGATTACTGGGCTGAATGGTGCGGCCCTTGCCGTTCTATCGCCCCGATTTTGGATGAGCTGGCCGAGCAATACGCGGGCAAGCTGCAAATCTGCAAAATGAATGTCGATGAAAACCGCGACACCCCTGCCAAGTTTGGCATTCGCGGCATCCCCACTTTGATGGTTTTCAAAGGCGGCGAGCTGGCGCAAACCCAAGTGGGCGCAGCGGGCAAGGCGCAATTGCAAGCCTTGATCGACAAAAACCTGTAATTTTTAAACCGAGTAACCCTCTGCATGACTGATACCAGCGTCGCACCCGCTCCTGATTTGGCTTTCTCTGCGCTCGGCTTGGCCGAGCCGATTTTGCGTGCCGTAGCCGATATGGGCTATACGCAAATGTCGCCCATCCAGGCGCAGGCTATTCCTGTGGTGCTGGCGGGGCGCGATGTCATGGGCGCGGCGCAAACGGGTACGGGTAAAACAGCAGCCTTTACCCTGCCGCTGCTGCAGCGCATGCTGCCGCACGCTTCGCATTCCACCTCGCCTGCGCGCCACCCCGTGCGGGCGCTGGTGCTGACACCCACGCGCGAGCTGGCCGATCAGGTGGCGCAGAATGTGGCGCAGTATGCCAAGCACACCCCGCTGCGTTCTGCCGTGGTGTTTGGCGGTATGGACATGAAGCCCCAAATCGCACAACTAAGACAAGGCGTAGAGGTATTGGTGGCAACGCCCGGGCGTTTGCTGGACCACATCGAGGCCAAATCGGTGGCTTTGCATCAGGTCGAATATGTGGTGCTGGACGAAGCCGACCGCATGCTCGACATCGGCTTTTTGCCCGATCTGCAGCGCATCCTCAGCTATCTGCCGAAAAAGCGCACCACCTTGCTGTTTTCGGCCACTTTCTCGCCCGAAATCAAAAGACTCTCAGCCAGCTATCTGCAAGACCCTGTGTTGGTAGAGGTGGCGCGACCCAACGAAACCGCCAACACCGTCACGCAAAAGTTTTATGGCGTCGCCGATGAGCATAAACGCGCGGCTTTGGTGCAGCTGCTGCGCGAGCACAGCGTGACCCAGGCTTTTGTGTTTACCAATAGCAAATTGGGCTGCGGGCGTTTGGCACGCGCGCTCGAGAGCGATGGCCTGCGCACCACAGCGCTGCACGGTGACAAATCGCAAGACGAGCGCCTGAAATCACTCGAAGCCTTTAAAGCGGGCGAAGTCGATTTGTTGGTGGCCACCGATGTCGCCGCCCGTGGCCTTGACATTAAAGATGTGCCAGCGGTGTTCAATTTTGATTTGCCCTTTCACGCCGAAGACTATGTGCACCGCATAGGCCGCACGGGGCGCGCGGGCGCCAGTGGCTTGGCCATTAGCTTGGTGGCGCCGGCTGACGGCAAATTGCTGGTCGAGATTGAAAAAATCACCAAACAAAAAATCGCGCCTGAAGCTTTGCAAGTACAGAGCCAGCGCAGAGAAAGCGCGGGGCGTTATGAACGCAGCGAGCGCGCACCGCGCAGTGATTACCGTAGCGATGCGCCCCGCCCTGAATCGCGCGAAGGCCGCAGCTGGCGCGAGCGCGAAGACGATAAGCCCCAGCGCGGTGGCAGCGCCTATCGCCCGCAGGCGGCCTCACGCGATCCCTTTTTCAACCAACCCTACGAAGCGGTGGCCGATGGCGCACTGGCGGCCTGGGAGAAAACCGGCAAAACCCCTGTGGTCAGCAACCGCACGGCCTCGGGCAATATCCGCAGCAAACGCAAAGTGGCGGCGCTGTTTAAAAGCGTATAAATCGCATCTAACGCAAGCACGAGGCTGGGCTTCTAGCCTGAAATTTTTAGTCTGAGCAGCATCATGCCCATGAGCGCCGCAGCCGAGCAACTGGCACAGCTCGATACCGCGCAGCTAGCGGCCTTGGCAGCCGCTTTGGGCTGGGCCAGCGGCGTGCGTTTGTATGCGGTGGTGTTTGTTGTTGGTGCGCTGATGGCGGCTGATTTACTGCCTTTTGCGCCACCCCAAGGCTTGCAGATTTTGACGCAGCCTGCCGTGCTCATCGCCAGCTTTACCATGCTGTGCTTGGAGTTTTTGGCCGACAAAATACCTGGCCTAGACAGCGTTTGGGATGCCATCCACGCCTTTATCCGCATCCCCGCAGGCGCGGCGCTGGCTGCTGGCGTGTTTGGCGCGGATGAGGCTAGCATGGCCACGGTATCGGCGCTCTTGGGTGGCTCGCTGGCGGCTACAGCTTATGCGACCAAAGCCACGGTGCGTCTGGCGGCCAATACTTCACCCGAGCCTTTGAGCAATTGGTTGCTGAGTTTTTTCGAAGACGGCTTGGTGCTGGCCATGCTCTGGCTGGCCTTGCAGCACCCTTGGACTTTTGCCTTTAGCCTGCTGCTGGTCTTGCTGCTCTCGGTGTGGCTGCTGTGGGTGCTGGGGCGTTTTGTGCGCACATTAGGCCAGCATTTGCGGCAATTGTTTACCCGTAAAGCCAGCAAGGACGGCGCCCTTGGCTAGAATCGCCTGCTATGACTGATACCGAATACCTCAACTTGGCCGAAGCGGCGCTCTTGCGCATCGAGCAGGCGGCCGACCGCATCAACGACGACACCGATGCCGACATCGACGCCGCCCGCAATGGCGGCGTGATTAGCTTGGCCTTTGCCAGTGGCAGCCAAATCGTCATCAATTTGCAAAAACCCCTGCACGAGATTTGGCTGGCCGCACGCTCGGGCGGCTTTCACTATCAGCACAAGGGCACAGACTGGCGCTGCACCAAAAAAGGCACAGAACTGTTTGCTGATTTGAGCCAATATGCCAGTGAGCAAGCTGGCATGGCCTTGCACTTTTAGTGTTTACTATAAAAAAGTGAGCTACTCAGGCAGCATTTCCGGCTTAAATTGCCAAAATCACACCTAAAAATGTAGGCCTGATGAACCCTGCCTGCGCAAGGGATCAGCAGGCGCGATCGACCAAAAACGAACGACAAGCAACGAAGAAAAAATTATGGCAACGAAAAAAACTGGTGGAACAGGTGCTGCTGGCGGCACAACAGGTGCAGGCGGCACGGGCGAGCAAGAGCTGCATTGCTCGTTTTGCGGCCGCGCCCAGCACGAGGTGAAAAAACTGGTGGGCGGCAATGCCGTTTTTATTTGTGATGAATGCATCACCACCTGCACCGATTTGATGCACGAAACC
This sequence comes from Allobrachymonas sp., assembly GCA_035906235.1. Taxonomy (GTDB): domain Bacteria; phylum Pseudomonadota; class Gammaproteobacteria; order Burkholderiales; family Burkholderiaceae_C; genus JAMIFN01. Next base: position 17,422 of record JAMIFN010000007.1, read on the forward strand.
GAGGTGAGCGACTTAGCCAAAGCCAAAGAAAGCGACGAGCTGCCCACGCCCCAGCAAATCAAGGCCAATTTGGATAACTATGTCATCGGCCAAGAACAAGCCAAAAAAGTGCTGGCTGTGGCGGTCTATAACCACTACAAGCGCCTGCGCTACAAAGAGCGTGTCGGCAAAAACGACACCGAGTTGAGCAAAAGCAATATCTTGCTGATCGGCCCTACAGGTTCAGGCAAAACCCTGCTGGCGCAAACCTTGGCACGCATGCTGAATGTGCCTTTTGTCATGGCCGACGCCACCACCCTGACCGAGGCCGGCTATGTGGGCGAGGATGTGGAAAACATCATCAGCAAACTGCTGCAAGCGTGCAATTACGACAAAGAAAAAGCCCAGCGCGGCATTGTCTATATCGACGAAATCGACAAAATCTCGCGCAAATCGGACAACCCCTCCATCACCCGCGATGTCTCGGGCGAAGGCGTGCAACAAGCCCTGCTCAAACTGGTGGAAGGCACCATGGCCAGCATCCCGCCCCAAGGCGGGCGCAAACACCCCAACCAAGACTTTTTGCAAATCGACACCACCAACATTTTGTTTATTTGCGGCGGCGCTTTTGCGGGCTTAGACAAGGTGATTGAGGCCCGCACCGAGGGCGGTGGCATAGGCTTTGGCGCCACGGTGCGCACCAAAAATGAACGCAGCATCAGCGATTTGTTCCAAGAAATCGAGTCTGAAGACTTGATTAAATACGGCCTGATTCCCGAGCTGATTGGCCGCCTGCCCGTGGTCGCAGCCCTGGCTGAATTGGACGAAGCCGCGCTGATTCAGATTTTGACCGAGCCGAAAAACGCCTTGGCCAAACAGTACGCACAACTGCTCAGCATGGAAAATGTCGAGCTGGAAATTCGCCCTGCTGCCTTGCGCGCCATTGCGCAAAAAGCCATAGCCCGCAAAACGGGCGCGCGCGGCCTGCGCACCATCATCGAACAGGCTTTGACTGATGTCATGTACCGCGTGCCCAGCGACCCCAATATCGCCAAAGTGGTGATCGACGAAAACACCGTGAGCGAAGGCAAAGAACCGCTGCTGGTGTACCGCGAAGCGGCCAAGAGCGCGTAAAAATACCTGCCCTTATGCTGCGCGACAAGTTGCAGCACCCCAGTTCCTTTCCCTCTCCCTGAGGGAGAGGGCAGGGTGAGGGTTGGTTTTTATAAGCCAAAACCGCGTTTTAGGCCGCCAAACCTGCCTGAGTAGCTCACTTTTTGATTCACTCTCAGGCTGCTCAATTTGTAATTTGCACAGCACAATATGGGGCAATTTGGCGCGTTCGCTGGGGGTTTTTCTCGTCGGCAATGGCGATGCGTGCTTTGGATATATTTCTTGTTGAGCATAGATGTGGGAATACGACAGCGAGGCAATTGAATTTGCGCGCAAGGCAAAAATACTGTAACGATTTTAGGGGTAGAGCCGATCACCACACCTAAAATTGCTCCCTTAAAACTAGGGGGGAACACCATATGAAGGCATCCGGCTTGCTATGTCTCACCGCGCTTTTTAAAAGCATCATGCTTGCCAAATCTCAGCAGTCCAGTAATCACTTGCGTTGGCGCGTGCTGGTGGCATGGGCACTGCTGGGTATGGGTGCTGCTGCCTATTAGCCCCTGAAAAAAGAGTGATGCAAGCCCATTTCCCGCGCTCAAGATGTCGCCGCTTTCGCCGCGCAGGTAACACCTTGCGCGACTTCAACAGCCAAAACCCTGCTGGCAGCATCAACCCCAGCACCCAAGGCGTGCTTTACCAATATGACCCAAACGGCAATCTGCTGTGGCAGCAAACCGTGGGCGGTGCAAGTACTGGCGTGTCGGAGCACGAAGCGGCCACGCATTACTACTGGCTGCCCAATGAGCATGGCGATATCTTGATTGGCTTTGATCAGGGTATCAACAGCTATGCGGTGTACACCGACCACCTGAACACCCCGCGCCTAGTTACCAAAATCGACAATCCGCAGAACCCGAAAGCGCTAACAGACACCAGCAACGACCTGCCACAGGTCAGCTATGGCGAACCTGAAGGCATCAGCCCGCTGGCCATTCCTGTTTGGCAGTGGAGCTACAGCCCCTTTGGGGCAGACTTGGCTAATGGCTATGAAGCCAAACCCACAACACTGGCCAACAACTTCAAACCAGAGTTGTGGACTTGGGTGGGGTTGCCTGAAACGGGCGGGGCTGACCCCTATCAAGTGGCACAAGAGACCTGGCGCATCCAAGCCAACTTGAGCACACCGCCAACGCTCAACATCCGCTACCCTGGGCAGTACTACGACTTTGAAGTAGGTTTGGTGCAGAATTGGTGGCGCACTTATGAACCGAGAATCGGCAGGTATGTGAGTGCGGATCCGATTGGGTTGGATGGCGGGTGGAATCGCTTCGCTTATGTAGAGGGGGATGGGATTAACAACTATGACCCCACAGGTTTAAAAATGTTCCCTGATGACTTTACGGGGCCACTGCCTAGAGATGGTTATAGGCGGTCTGAAATGAAAAAAACCAGATGCGGCTTGGTTCCTCCTGCACCACCAAATGCAGATGTTGATAAGAACATGGCCGAAGCCAAGAAACGCTTTGACCCTCGATGGTTTAAAAACCAAGTGAAGAACAAAGCGCCTTGGGATTACAAGCAGCAGGGTAGTAAATATCAAGACTTCGGCAACTTCAACTATGGCGCAGCAGGAAAGTCTTTTGGTTTTTATGCTCAAACATTGAGGCAAGAGGCTGGCAGGGCACAAAGGGCTGCAGGCACTTCTCGATCAGAATGGGGTTTCCCGCCAGCTACATATTTCGATCTTTATGGTGGTCAAGCTCCTTACGGTGACGACCCAGACGACCAACAACAAATCAATGCTGGTATTGATTACTGCAGCTGCATGGGGTACTGATGAAGCATTTAATTTTCATTTTTTGCTGTTTTCTAATTGCTGCTTGTAAGCCTATGAAAATTCCAATTGAATGCGAAGATAAAACTATACTTGAACGACTCTCGTCAGACAAAAAAGCTCTTGCCACACTAAAAATTCGTGATTGTGGCGCCACTACAGAAATCACTCAAATCATTCAAATAAAACAAAAATCCGAATTCGAATCTGATATTTATATTGTTAGAGGAGATGCAGAAATAAATTTTGAATGGATTGATAATCAATTGTTGATAACTAGCGATGCTACTAGAGAAAATATTTTTAAGAAAATTAATAAGCAGCAAGGGATAATTATTTTATATAAATAGCTATAATGCTACCTTATCCTGACCATTCGTTTACTGGTTGTCACATCCCCGATGATGGCTAAATCGCGCACCCAAAATTTCAGCATATTTTATGGCTTCCAAGCCACTAAACCTGCCTGAGCAGCTCCTAAAATAAGAGTAATGAAAGCTGCTTCTCAACGCTTTGTTTGCCATCGTCAAGTGGCTTTACCCTCAGCGCTACTGCGTGCGCCTCGGGCTTTGCCAGTGCGCGCACTGCGTCGCGCAAGGGTTTTGGGGTCTGGGCTGCATGTGCCCGCAGTTTCTGCCGAAACTGCTCTGACCGGCATCACCCAAAACCTGTATATGCCCAAAACCGATGCGGCAGAGGATGAATTGGGCTTTGCCCTGCAAAGCAACCTCTACCAAATCGGCTACGACCAACGCGGGCGCATCACCAGCTTTGGCCGCAGTGCCCAGGCCACGGTGGGCTTGCCTGCCATGCATGAAACCCAAACCTACACTTGGGACAAAAACGGCAACCCCAGCCAGATCACGGGCGTTCTCAAAGCCATGGCGGTGGGGCTAAGCAGCACTAATGGCACCAGCAACGCCAGCACGGCCAGCAATAAAGGTATTGCCCAGACAAACGCGGCAGCTACAACGCTGGCAGCGCCTACCGGCACTGCCACTACTACGGCCAACACCAGCGCTGCCTTTAGCCCGAAGGCCTTGCCCGAATCGCTGCGCACTGGCCGCGCAGGGCGCAAAGCCTTGGGCTTTCAAGCGCTGCCCATCCCGCCCTCGCGTTTGGCAGCGCTGGCTGCACGCCCACCCTCACCGCGCCGCCATGCTGCAGGTGCCTTTGATTTACAAGGCAGGCCGCTGATTCATTCCGACAAAACCAGCGACTACATCTACTCAGCCGCCCAGCCAGATGCGGGCAACTACAACGCAGCAGGCATAGACACCAGTGCGGCGACGAAGGCCGTTTCAGGGGCTGCAGCCTATGCCAATTCCGCCAGCTTAGGCCAAGGCAAGGGCTTGCAGCATTTAGGTTTGCTAAGTGCCCCAAGTGCAGCAAGTGGAACAAGCCCAACCGCAGCAAACCCCACTGCGGCAAGCCAAGCGCCACAAGCTGCAGCACCAGCGGCTAAAACCATGGCTGCGGGCAGCAGCCATGGCAGCAACAGCAGCACCAATAACTTAACTGAACCCACGCCCGAACCCGTGCAAGCGGGCTATAGCGTCAACTATGACCTCAGCATCAACCCCAGCGCCAGCAACCGCAACACCGGCGCAGCGCTAAGCGCCAGCTTTATTGCCCCTGGTGCCACGGCGCCTGAGCCTGACATGATCCTCAGCAACAACTTAAGCTGGCCGCACGACGCCGCAGGCAATCTGCTGCGTGACTTCAACGACAACTTCCAACTGGGTTATGACGCCGCTGGCCGCTTGGCACGCATGAGCTATGGCAACAGCTCAGCCTTCCAGTTTTATGACTTGAATGGCCAACGCATCTTTAAAACCGACAGCCAAAGCGATACCAACTTCAATACCCAAAACCCTGCTGGCAGCCTCAACCCCAGCACCTCGGGGGGGTTCTACCAATACGACCCAAACGGTAATCTGCTGTGGCAGCAAACCGTGGGTGGCCTCAGCACAGGCTTCTTAGAGCACGAAACAGCCACGCATTACTACTGGCTGCCCAATGAGCATGGCGACATCCTGATTGGCTTTGATCAGGGCATCAACAGCTATGCGGTCTATACCGATCACCTCAACACCCCGCGCCTGGTCACCAAAATCGAGAACCCACAGAACCCGAAAGCGCTAACAGACACCAGCAACGACCTGCCAGAGGGCAACTATGGAGAACCGCAAGGCATCAGCCCCTTGGCGATACCTGTTTGGCAATGGAGCTATAGCCCCTTTGGTGCAGACTTGGCCAATGGCTATGAAGCCAGACCCACCACGATCGCCAACAACTTCAAACCAGAGTTGTGGACTTGGGTGGGGTTGCCTGAAACAGGAGGCGCTGACCCCTATCAAGTGGCGCAGGAGACTTGGCGCATTCAAGCTAACCTCAGCATCCCGCCTGTGCTCAGCATCCGCTACCCTGGGCAGTATTACGACTTTGAAACAGGCTTGGTGCAAAACTGGTGGCGAACCTATGAGCCGCGTATTGGCAGATACACCTCAGCAGACCCGATTGGGCTCAATGGTGGGTGGAATAGGTTTGCTTACTCTAATCAAGACGGCATCAATCAGTATGACCCGTATGGGTTGTGGGTCTGGGGCGATCCAATTAATCAGAGCATTGTGGATGGTGCTGCGGGGTTTGGAGATGGCGTGTCATTTGGTATGACAGATACTATTAGTAATGAGTTTGGAATTAATGATTCTGTAAATCAATGTTCGAATTTATATAACGGTAGCAAGTATGCTGGGTATGCATGGGGTGTTGCGACAATGTGGCCAGCAGGCCTCAACGGTGGAGCCAGCTCTGTCTTTTGGTCTGGAACGGGAAATATGCAACGCGCAGCCTCATTGGGTAGATCATTGGAGTCGACCCCAATCGGGGCACTAATGAATCAACTAGGAGGAAAGACTCCATATTGGATGTGGAAAGCTGCCTCTGCAACATATGCCGCAAATGCACGAGGGGTTGCTATTAAAGTAGGGGTACAACCTGGGACAATTTGGCGGACAATTGAACAACCAATATTGAATGCGCGTAAAATACCTATCAAAGTGGTTCCATAACTTAAGTGTGAAAATGAAAGAATTTTTAACGAAAAGCGGCGCACTAATCAAATGGGTAGATAAGGAAACTTTTCTTTATCTAAAAGACGATTTTTCTGTACTCTTATGGGTTGATTATGAGATTGGAATATTTAACTCTGGCAGAGTTATGAGAATTAAAAATCCTATGCATTGGGATGCTCATCCAGAAAACTCAAAGAAAAATATTGAAAAACCGCAACTTGATGAGATTGTTTCCGATTTTATTTATTATTTTAAGCAGAATAATAAGAAGTTTCGAGTAGAAATGATTTGATTATCATTTTTTGTGACATGTGGATTCTGTAATATAAAGTCTAAAATTGAAGGGCGGATTCAAACCTGAAGTGCAACACTCATCAACTGGAGTAGATTGCACAAATGGAAACAACTTATCAACACTTACAACCAGAAGAGCGCATCACGCTAGCGAGCTTGAAAGCGCAGGGCTATAGCATTCGAGCCATAGGCGCATTCATGAAACGCTCGCCCAGCACCATCAGCCGAGAGTTGGCACGCAACAGTGAT
>JAMIFN010000008.1:0-12903 GCA_035906235.1 Allobrachymonas sp.
ATGCGTCGCCAAAACCTTTCCTGATTTTTTTGAGGCGCTGTTTAGCGTGGCGCAGGCCGATGCCGTGCCTGTGATTTGCATCGACGGCCCCACCGCCTCGGGCAAAGGCACGCTGGCGGCGCAGTTGGCCGCGCGTTTGGGCTACCACTACCTCGACTCTGGGGCGCTGTACCGCACGCTGGCGCTGGCTGCCAGGCAAGCGGGTGTGGATTGGGGCGATGAAGCGGCTTTGGCCCAATTGGCCGCAGCCTTGCCCCTGCGCTTTGTGGGCGAACAAGTGCTGCTGGGCGGGGCTGATGTGTCGGCTGATATCCGCAGCGAGGAAATGGGGCGCGGCGCTTCGCAAGTGTCTGTGCATCCCGCTGTGCGTGCCGCCCTGCTGGATTTGCAGCGCGGTTTTGCGCAGCTGCCTGGCCTGGTGGCCGATGGCCGCGATATGGGTACGGTGGTTTTTCCGGCCAGCCCTTTAAAAATCTTCCTCACCGCCAGCGCCGAGCAACGCGCCAAGCGCCGTGTGGCGCAAATTGCAGGGCGCGGGGGGGAGGCTGACTACGCCACCGTGCTGGCCGACCTGCAAAGCCGCGACGCCCGCGACCGCGAGCGCAGCGCAGCGCCGCTGGTGGCAGCCGCCGATGCGCGGGAATTGGACAATTCACAACTAGGCATAGCCGAATCGGTGCAGCAGGTGCTGGCTTGGTGGCAAGCTGAACCGCTACCAAAGTAAGAGCTGCTCAGGCAGGTTGGGCGGGGGTGAAACCATGAAAAACCTGCGTCCATGGCTGCTGATTTGGCGCTTACTCTGCGGCAGTTTCCATGTCTGGGTCTTCAAAGGCCGAGCGCACCGCCTGCGTGATTTTTGCGCCCAGTTCCCTATCTTCCAGTTGCGGGTAGACTTTTTGCAATTTCCCTGAGATGTGCCAGCCGTTTTCTTTAAGGGATCGGATGATGCGATTGGCATCTTGGTCGGGCATCTCCCACACGGCTTTCAGGCGCTCTTGGGCACGGTGAAAAACAATGAGCAAACGCGCTTCGTCGGCCATTTCGGTGCGCACGGTATGCGCCACCACCTCGGCGGTGTAGAGCACATGTTCGGTCAAATCCGGGTAACGCCAAGCGGGTAATGCACCGGTATAGGCATCAAAAACCAAATTGCTGTGGGCGCCGTCTTCGTAGCTGACGAGTTCGCCAAAGCGGTAGGACGCGGCGTAGCGCTGCATAAAGGGGCGCGAAAAAACTTCCAGCGTGCGTTCATAGCGCCCCCGCAAATCGAGGGAACTCATGATGCTGGCCGATATGGGCAGGATGACGCCAACAGGCAGGGCTTGGTCGCGAATCAGGCTGTCGTTGATTAAAAAGCGGTGGATGCGCCCATTGCCGTCGCGCATGGGGTGGATATATACAAAGGCAAAGGCCAGCGCTGCGGCTCGGGCTAGCGGTTCGGCACCCCGCGTTGCTTGTTCAAATGCCTGTAGCCCACTGAGCAATTGCGGCACAGCCTCGAAAGGCGGCGCGATGTAGTGCACGATGTTTTCGCGCATGGTGGCCTGCCCCACAAAGACGGGCGAGCGCCGCAAACCCAGCCCCAAAGCATCATGCCCCAAGATGCCCGCTTGCAGGGTGTGCAGGCTGTCGTTGCTCAAAGGCTGGTCGATCAGGCCGCAGTGCTTGGCAATGACATGGGCAAAGCGCTGAATCCTGTCGGTTTTATCGGCTTCTTGTTCAATCAAAAAACTTGCACGCGATTCTTTGAAAGTGAGCCAACTGGCGGTGCGCAGCAAAATATCTGCGCCTAAGCTTTGGTTTAAAGCACTTAGCTCAGCGGCGAGGTCAAAGCGCAGGGCAGCTTGCACGGCCTCGGTGCGTCGCACCAAGGGGCAAAATGCGGGATCGCCTGGCAGGTTATTGTTGATGCGCCAGCGCCGTACCCGCAAGGCTTGGGTGCGCGTTAAATACTGTTGCGCCGCAATGGCATCGATATAGCCGCCATTGCTGACATCTGGCACATTGAGGCGCTGCCCTGTTAGCCATTCGTAGAAAAAACCTGTGCGACGGGCATATTGACCAAAGGGCGCTTGCTGGCACCAAGCCGCAATCGGTTCAGGCCCCAGCAGGGCAAAAAGGCGGGCAAAAAATTCGAGGTGGATGTCTTCGTATTTCAAGCCAAATTCGAAATGCCCAACAAAGTCATCTGTAGGCTGATAGCTGGCAGGGTATTGGTTTTCTATCTGGCCCTGGTGTTCGCGCCGCACACGGGTGGAAGCCAGCGAGGATTTGATGCGCAAAGGCTGCGCTAGCGTAATGCCATAACGCTGGGCAAGTGCTTGGAAACCGAGCAGCATGGTTGAAACCCTTAATCCAAGAAGAAAAACGGTAACTATATGCTCATGGTGCTAAAAAGTGCTAATTTACAGACAAATTTATTAATAAAGCGTAAATTTATAGAAAGAATGATAATTTTGCGGAGTGAATTGGCGAGGGGTGCAAATTTGCTGCCCGACTAAACCACCTGCACAGGCACGCGGGGGGTGAGGGCGTGGTGGCAACGAGGGATGGGATTTGTCTTACCTGCGCAGGCGGGGATCCATTTCTTTGCATCAAAAAAGTGAGCTACTCAGGCAGGTTTTCCGGCCTAAACCCATGAAAACATCCTAAAAACCTGCTGCGTATTGCACAGTTAGCGGTGCGTGGTCGCTAAAGCGTTCGGTTTTTTCGATGTGGGCGCTTTGCGCGCTGCGTGCCAGAGCCGGGCTGGCCAGGTGGTAATCAATACGCCAGCCCACATTTTTGGCCCAAGCTTGGCCGCGCTGGCTCCACCAGGTGTAGCTCTCGTCTGTGCTGCTTGGGTGCAGCTGGCGGTACACATCTTGCAGCGGGGCGCTGGCAGCGTTATCCAAAAGCTGCGTCATCCAGGCGCGCTCTTCGGGTAAAAAGCCTGAGTTTTTCAGATTGCCCTTCCAGTTTTTCAGGTCGATTTCTTGGTGCGCGATATTGATGTCGCCACAAAGCAAAAAGTCGCGCCCCTGCGCGGCTTGCTGGATGTGCGGGTAAACGGCAGCCAGATAACGAAATTTGGCCGCCTGCCGTTCATCGCCCGAAGAGCCACTGGGGAAGTAGCTGCTAACCAAGGAAAACTTGCGCTGCGGCGTGTCAAAGCGCAGCTCGATCCAACGCCCCTCGGCGTCAAACTCGCCGCCGTCAAAACCCAGCCGCACTTCGCTAGGTTCATGCTTGGTGTAAATCGCCACGCCGGAATAGCCTTTTTTCTGCGCGGGGCAGAAATACCCCTTCATACCCGCCAGTTCCAGCAGCCCCGCTTTTTCGATGTCGGGCATTTGCGCTTTGAGCTCTTGCACGCACAGGGCATCGGGCGCTGTGCGCGCCAGCCAATTTTCCAGGCCTTTACTAGCGGCCGAGCGTATGCCATTGGCATTGAGGGAGGTGATGGTCGTGGTGGTGGTCATTTGCTTCATAATGCCGTGAGTTTAAGACCTCCCCCAACTGTATGAACGACACCGCCCGCGACACCCTTGCCCAAGACTTTGTGCGTTTTGCCATTGATTGCCAAGTGCTGCGCTTTGGCGAATTCACCACCAAAGCAGGGCGGCTCTCGCCCTATTTCTTTAACGCTGGTTTGTTTGACGACGGTGCCAAATTGCAAAAATTGGCGGCTTTTTATGCCCAGCGCATTTTGCAAGAGGAAGCTGCCACAGGCCAACGCGCCGATATGTTGTTTGGCCCGGCCTATAAAGGCATTCCGCTGGTGGCGGCTGTCGCCATCGAACTGGCGCGCCTGGGGCGCAATCTGCCTTTCGCCTACAACCGCAAAGAAGCCAAAACCCATGGCGAAGGCGGTAGCTTAGTTGGTGCCCCCTTACGCGGAAAGGTGCTGATAGTCGATGATGTGATGTCCGCAGGCACCGCTGTGCGCGAATCCATAGCCTTGATTGAACAAAACGGCGCCCAGCCCTGGGGCGTGGCTGTGGCGCTAGACCGCCAAGAAAAAGCCGTCGAAAACGGCCAAATCAGCAGCTATAGCGCTGTGCAATTTGTGCGACAAAACTTGGGTTTGCAGGTATGGGTAGTGGCCACTTTGGCTGATTTACTGCAATACTTACAAACTGATACCCAATTGCAAGCCGAGGCCGCCCGGGTCGCGGCCTATCGTCAGCAATACGGGGTGACATCATATTGATGAGGGGATGGTCTTAGCCATGGAGAGAGTGCGTTTTTTGCTGGGTATCTCCAGCACTTTGCTATTAGCAACAGCGGTACAGGCGCAGGTCTATACCTGCACCACAGCTACGGGGCGAAAAATCACGGCCGATCGCCCAATTCCCGAATGCGCCGATCGTGAGCAACGCGAGTTGTCCACAACGACAGGCCGTGTCAACATCCTCAAGCCCAAAGAAACCGAGGCCGAGCGTCTAGCAGCTAAAGAGCAGCAAAAACAAATCGAACGCCAAAAAGAAGCAGTATTACAACAGCAGCGCCGCGATCAACAACTGTTGGCACACTACCCCGACGATGCTGCACTCGAAGAACGGCGCAGTTTTCTGCTGGAAGACATTCGTAAACGCTGGGCACCTACCCTGAACGAGCAAGCGCAAATCGATGTCCGCCGCAAAGAAATCAGTGCTGCAGCCGATGCCCGCCGCAAGGCTGGCAAAGCCACCGACTACAGCAGTGCCAAAGAGGCCGTGCAACTAGAGCGCCGCACTTTGCAACTGCAGCCCATGATGGAAAAAGCGCAAGCCGAATTGGATCGTGCCAATGCCGATATGGATGCCGAACTGGCTCGCCTGCGCGAGCTGCGCAAGGTGGCGCAATCGGCCAAGGCTGTGGCGCTGGGGCAGGCTGCGCCCAGCAGCATGCCGAGCCTGGCTCCTAGCCCCAATAAGCTGGCAGCCCCCCCATCTGCTAAACCGTTAAAATAGGGAATTCCACTCAAGGAGCGCTGCAGCAAGCTGGTTTTTCGCTTGTCAGGCTTGAGTACGGGGCAGCCTCCGAGCGTGCCGATTCAACCGCGCTCACCATGTGTAAGCCTTCAATGGTGAGCTGCGATGACTGTAAGAACAAATCCTTCCCCCCCTGCTAATCACTGGGCCAACGCGCCACCACCCATGCGCCTCTCGGGTCTGGAACCCGTCCAAATTGACGACAGCACCCTGTTTGTCAATGTGGGCGAGCGCACCAATGTCACCGGCTCTAAAGCCTTTGCCCGCCTGATTCTGAATAACCAGTACGAAGAAGCCCTGGCCGTGGCACGCCAGCAGGTCGAAAACGGCGCGCAAGTGGTCGATGTCAATATGGACGAGGCCATGCTCGACAGCAAGGCCGCCATGGTGCGCTTTCTTAATCTGATGGCGGGCGAGCCCGATATCGCCAAAGTACCGGTGATGATTGATTCCTCTAAATGGGAAGTCATCGAAGCCGGCCTGCGCTGCGTGCAAGGCAAGGCCATCGTCAACTCCATCAGCATGAAAGAAGGCGTGGAGCCGTTTAAAGAACAGGCCAAGCTGGTCAAACGCTATGGCGCTGCTGCCGTCGTCATGGCTTTTGACGAAAAAGGCCAAGCCGACACCTGCGCGCGCAAAAAAGAAATCTGCGCACGCGCCTACCGCGTGCTGGTCGATGAGGTCGGCTTTCCGCCCGAAGACATCATTTTTGACCCCAATATCTTTGCCATCGCCACCGGCATTGAAGAGCACAACAACTACGCCGTTGATTTCATCGAGGCGGTGCGTTGGATCAAACAAAACCTGCCTGGCGCCAAAATCTCGGGCGGGGTTTCGAATGTGTCGTTTAGCTTCCGTGGCAACGAACCCGTGCGCGAAGCCATCCACACCGTATTCCTCTACCACGCCATTGCCGCAGGCATGGACATGGGCATCGTCAATGCGGGCATGGTCGGCGTATATGACGACCTAGAACCCGAGCTGCGCGAGCGCGTGGAAGATGTGGTGCTGAACCGCCGCGAAGACGCCAGCGAGCGCCTGCTAGAAGTCGCCGAAAACGCCAAAAGCGCCGCCAAAGACGACAGCGAAAGGCTCAAATGGCGCGCCGGCAATGTGAATGAGCGCCTAAGCCATTCCTTGGTACATGGCATTACTGAATTCATCACCGAAGACACCGAGGAAGCCTACCAAGCCATCCTCGCCAAGGGCGGCCGCCCCCTGCATGTGATTGAAGGCCCGCTGATGGACGGCATGAATGTGGTGGGCGATCTGTTTGGCGCAGGCAAAATGTTTTTGCCCCAGGTGGTCAAATCCGCCCGTGTGATGAAGCTGGCCGTAGCCCATTTGCTGCCCTATATCGAGGCCGAAAAAGCCGCCATGGCCGCCGCTGGCGCCGATGTGCGCAGCAAGGGCAAAATCGTGATTGCCACCGTCAAAGGCGATGTCCACGACATCGGCAAAAACATCGTCACCGTGGTGCTGCAATGCAATAACTTTGAAGTCGAAAACATGGGCGTGATGGTGCCCTGCCACGAATTGCTGGCCAAGGCCAAAGAAATCGGCGCCGACATTGTGGGCGTTAGCGGCCTGATTACGCCTAGCTTGGAAGAGATGCAGTATGTCGCCGCCGAGATGGAAAAAGACGACTATTTCAAAAGCCGCAACACCCCGCTGCTGATAGGCGGCGCAACCTGCTCGCGCGTACACACCGCCGTGAAAATTGCGCCCAATTACGCCGGCCCCGTGGTCTATGTGCCCGATGCCTCGCGTGCGGTAGGTGTGGCGCAAAGCCTGCTGTCTGATCAAGCCCTGCACTACATCCAAGAAGTGCAAGAGGATTACGAGCGCGTGCGTGTGCAGCACGCCAATAAAAAACAAATTCCGCTCTGGCCTTTAGACAAAATCCGCGCCAACAAAATCGCGCTGAACTGGGATGGCTATGAGCCGCCCGCGCCCAGCTTTATTGGCAGGCGCGTGTTTAAAAACATCAATTTGCACGAACTGCTGCCTTTTATCGACTGGGCGCCCTATTTCCAAACCTGGGATTTGGCTGGGCGCTTCCCCGCCATTTTGGACGACGAGGTCGTGGGCGACCAGGCCAAAAAAGTCTATGCCGATGCGCAGGCCATGTTGCACAAAATTGTGGAAGAGCGCTGGCTCACGGCCAATGCGGTTTTTGGCTTTTGGCCCGCCAACACCGTGCATGACGACGACATCGAATGCTACGCCGACGAACAGCGCGAGCAAGTCGTGCTGACCTGGCATAACCTGCGCCAGCAGACCGAAAAAGGCTTGACTGAAGACGGTAGCTACCTGCCCAGCCGCTGCTTGGCCGACTTTATTGCGCCCAAACACGCGCCCCAAAATACTCCTAAAACAGGAGCTGCTCAGGCAGGTTTTACGGGCGAAAACACCAAAATCACCCCTAAAAAAGACTATCTTGGTGCTTTTGCGGTGACCGCGGGCTTGGGCTGCGATGACAAAGTGGCTGAGTTCATGGCCGATATGGATGACTACAGCGCCATCACGCTCAAAGCCCTAGCCGACCGCTTGGCCGAGGCCACGGCCGAATGGCTGCATTGGCGCGTGCGTACCGATTTATGGGGCTATGCCAAGGATGAGGGCTTGGACAACGACGCCCTGATTGCCGAGCAATACCAAGGCATTCGTCCTGCGCCTGGCTACCCCTCTTGCCCAGACCACAGCATCAAAGCGCCGCTGTTTGAGCTACTGAAAACCGAAGAAATTGGCATGGGCCTGACCGACAGCATGGCCATGACGCCAGCGGCCAGTGTCAGCGGCTTTTACTTCAGCCACCCCGACAGCCATTACTTTTTAGTCGGCAAAGTGGGCGAAGACCAAGCCCAAGATTTAGCCGGGCGTAGCGGCGTGAGCATGGGTCAGCTCAAACGCTTTTTGGGCAGCAATCTGTAAATCCCAGCGCCGAGGCCAGGATCCGCCTCAAAGCCTTAGCCGTCCAGCCCCAAAAAACCACCGCTTTGGTGCGCCCACAGGCGAGCGTACAAGCCGCCTTGGGCAATCAGCTCCTCGTGGCTGCCGTCCTCCACAATCTGCCCCTCGTTCAGCACAATCAGCCTGTCCATGGCCGCAATGGTGGAGAGGCGGTGCGCAATCGCAATCACCGTTTTGCCCTCCATCAGCTGATACAGATTGTCTTGAATCGCGGCTTCGACCTCGCTATCGAGTGCGCTGGTGGCTTCATCCAGCAGCAAAATCGGTGCATTTTTCAGCATCACCCGTGCAATCGCAATGCGTTGGCGCTGCCCGCCCGAGAGCTTAACCCCGCGTTCACCCACCTGCGCGTCGTAGCCGCGCCGCCCTTGACTATCGACCAAGGTCAAAATAAAGTTGTGTGCTTGGGCTTTTTTCGCCGCCACCACCATCTCGGACTCGCTGGCATCGGGCTGGCCGTACAAAATATTGTCACGAATGCTGCGGTGCAAGAGCGAGGAGTCTTGCGTCACCATGCCGATAAGCTGGCGCAGGCTGTCTTGCGTGACTTGGGCAATGTTTTGCCCATCAATGCAAATGCGCCCGCCCTGCACATCGTAAAAGCGCAACAGCAAATTGACTAAGCTCGATTTACCCGCACCCGATGGCCCCACCAAGCCCAATTTTTCGCCTGGTTTTAGGGTGATATTTACCCCATCAAATAGGGGCTTTTCTGCCAAAAACCTGCCTGAGCAGCTCACATCTTCGACTGAAGTTTTTGTAGCAGATTCAGCTGGGGGTTTGGCATAGGCAAAGCGCACTTGTTCAAAGGCGATGGCGCCCGCACTCACCTGCAAATCGGGCGCATCGGGCGCGTCTTGCACCAAATTGGCTTGGCTCAGCATATTCACGCCATCGCGCACCGTGCCGATGTGCTCAAACAGGCTGGCCGATTCCCACATGATCCAATGCGACATACCCACCAAACGCAGGGTCATGGCGCAGGCCGCAGCCACCGCACCCACCGTCACCTGGCCTTGGCTCCAGAGCAACAGCGCCGCAGCTGCCGTAGCCCCCACCAATAAGGCATTCAAAGCTTCGTTGCTGGCATTCAAGCCTGTGATTTTGCGCATTTGCACATAGACGGTTTGCAAAAACTCGTCCATCGCCGTTTTGGCATAGGCGATTTCGCGCCGGCCATGGGCAAACAATTTCACCGTACTGATATTGGCGTAGGCATCGGTGATACGCCCCGTCATCAGCGAGCGCGCATCGGCCTGATCTTGCGAAACCTTAGCCAGCTTAGGCACAAAATACGCCATATTGGCGATATACAGCACGATCCACAGCACAAAAGGCAGCGTCAGCCAGATATCAAAACGCCCAACCACCACGATGATGGTCAGCAGGTAAACCGTGACATACACCAGCACATCGCACAAGGTATTGCACATATCGCGCACCGCCAGCGCCGTTTGCATCACCTTGGCAGCCACGCGGCCTGAAAATTCATCTTGGTAAAACCCCATGCTTTGGCGCAGCATCAGGTGGTGATAGACCCAACGCAAGCGCATGGGCATATTGCCCGCCAAGGCGTTCAGACGCACCATGCTCTGCAGGGTGGCCAAGCAGGGCAGCAACACAATGGCGGCGACGATGCCCAAAATGCGGGCTTTCTCTTGGCTCCACAACTGCGCGGGTGGCACGGTGGCAAGCCAGTCAATGATTTGCCCTAAAAAGGCAAACAGCATGGCCTCCAGCGCAGAAGTCGCCGCCGTTAGAAAAACCAAAAAAGCGAAAGTCCCCCGCACGCCGTGGGTGCTGTAGGCCACAAAGCGCCAGAAGTTCTTGGGCGGAATTTCGGCCTGGGCTTGGCCTTTTTGCAGACTGGGGTAGGCCTGAATCAGGCGCTCGAAGAATTGAAACATGGAAGGCAGTGTAGCGCCCCAAGAAGGGAGCTGTTTACACGGCTCTAAAGGGTCAATTCCAGGTTATCAATCAAGCGCGTCGCCCCTAGGCGCGAGGCACCAAGTGCTACCAAAGATATAGCTTCCTGGGCAGCGTTTTCGCCATGATTCGGCAAAAATGGTAATAAATTGCTTTGCTGGCGGATGGTCAAATAGTCGCTTTGCCAACCTTGGGCATTGAGCGCGGCTATGGCCTCGGATTCCAAAGCCTGCCAGTCACGCCGCCCCGCTTGGGCTTGGGCAATCAGCCAACGCAGACTGGCGCTCAAGGCCAGAGCTTGCTGGCGTTGCGTCGCAGTCAAATAGCCATTGCGCGAGGACAGAGCCAGGCCATCCTCGGCGCGTTCCGTTTCCACCCCAATCAGTTCAATCGGCATCGCCATTTGTCGCACCATGGCGCGTAGAACCGCCAACTGTTGGTAGTCTTTTTTGCCAAAGACGGCACTGCGCGGTTGCACCAGGTTGAATAATTTGCTCACCACTGTGCACACGCCCGTGAAAAAACCTGGGCGGAACGCCCCTTCCAAAATGTCGGCCATGGCAGCGGGTGGGTGGACTTTAAAGCCTTGCGGCTCGGGGTAGAGTTCAGCCTCGCTGGGGGCAAAAGCGATGTCGCAGCCAGCAGCTTGTAATTTTTCGCAGTCGGCGATCAAGGTTCTGGGGTAGGCGTCAAAATCTTCGTGGGGTAAAAACTGCAGGCGATTGACAAAAAGACTAGCGACCACCACGCTGGCGCGGTCTGCTGCTTTTTCCGCCACGGCGCGTTCAATCAGGCGCATATGTCCCGCGTGCAAATTACCCATGGTGGGCACCAAAACAGGGGTCTGGCCAGCGAGGGCGGCGCGCAATTCGGCAGTGGTGTGGAGGATGAGCATGGGCGAAATTTTACGACGCTGCATGGTGATCGATTGGCCCCCCGCTGTCTCCTCTCCCACGGGGAGAGGGACACAGGATAGCCATTCCCGCGCAGCGCCCATTCTCTTGGCACTGTCGGATTAAAGCCCGACTTGCGCGACAGCCATAAAGCCTTTGAAAAAATTCACGATCACGCCAATTTATCGCGCAGCATTTGCGTAAACACGGCGGGGTTGCCCTGGCCTTTGCTGGCTTTCATGGCCTGGCCCACCATGGCGTTAAGCGCCTTGTCTTTGCCGCTTTTGAATTCTTCCACCATCTTGGCGTTGGCAGCGATCACGGCGTCGATGATGCCTTCCAAAGCGCTGTTGTCGTTCATTTGTTTTAAGCCTTTGGCAGCGACGATGCTTTGCACATCGGCCTCGCCGCCCCATAGGGCATCGAGCACCTGTTTGCCGGCGTTATTGCTGATCTCGCCCTTGGCAATCAGCGCAATCATTTCGCCCAATTGCGCGGGCGCTACGGGGCAGGCGGCGATGTCGATTTCTGCCGTATTCAGGCGCTTGGCCAGCTCGCCCATGATCCAGTTGGCGGCCAGTTTGCCTTGGCCGCAAGCCTTGGCTGTGGCTTCAAAATAGGCGGCGGTGGCGGGGCTGGCGGTCAAGATGGTGGCGTCGTATTCGCTCAAACCGTAGTCAGCTACCAATCGTTCGGCCAATTGGCGCGGCAGCTCGGGCATAGCGGCTTGCACCTCTCGCACCCATTCGGGTGCAACCACCAGGGGCGGCAAATCGGGGCAGGGGAAGTAGCGGTAATCGGCTGAATCTTCTTTCTCGCGCATGGCGCGGGTTTCGCCCGTGTCGGGGTCAAACAGCACCGTGGCTTGGCGGATGGCGTGGCCGTCTTCAATGCGCTCAATCTGCCAGCGGATTTCAAAATCAATGGCTTGCTGCATGAATTTGAAGCTGTTGAGGTTTTTAATCTCGCGCCGCGTGCCCAGCGGCTGGCCGGGCTTGCGCACGCTGACATTGGCGTCGCAGCGAAAAGACCCCTCTTGCATATTGCCGTCGCAAATGCCTATCCAGGTGACGATTTTGTGCAGCTCTTTGGCGTAGGCCACGGCTTCGGCGGATGAGCGCAAATCGGGTTCGGTGACGATTTCTAAGAGCGGCGTGCCGGCGCGGTTCAAATCAATGCCGCTCATGCCCGCAAAGTCTTCGTGCAGGCTTTTGCCTGCGTCTTCTTCTAGGTGCGCGCGCACCAGGCGCACGGTTTTTTTCACCAGCTCTTTGTTTTTGCCTTCTTCGACAAAGAAAGCCACTTCGCCGCCCACGACTACGGGGTGCTCAAACTGGCTGGTTTGGTAGCCCTTGGGCAGATCGGGGTAGAAATAATTTTTGCGCGCAAATTGGCTTTTTTCAGCCACTTGCGCGCCAACGGCCAAGCCAAATTGAATGGCGCGTTCGACGGCGGCTTTGTTCATCACGGGCAAAGTGCCGGGCAGGGCCAAATCGGTGGCGCAGGCTTGGGTGTTGGCCTCGGCGCCAAAAGCGACACTGGCGCGGCTGAAGATTTTGCTCTGCGTAGAAAGCTGGGTGTGGGTTTCAAAGCCGATGACGACTTCGTAGCCTTGGATCAATGTGCTCATGGTGGGCTCGACAATCAATTTCAATAGCTGCTCAGGCGGGTTTTACGGCCTAGAACGCCAAAAACATGCTCAAAAATCAGGGGCAATGGCACGGTGGAAATCGCTGGCGCTTTGCAATTGGTGCGCGGTTTGCAGCAGCTTGGCCTCTTGCAAATAATTGCCGATGAGTTGCAAGCCTACGGGCAAAGCACCCGATGCAGCGCCTGCCAAACCTGCGGGTACGCTCATGCAGGGCAGCCCCGCCAGTGATGCGGGCAGGGTAAAAATATCGGCCAAATAATTGGCCACGGGGTCTTGGGTTTTGTCGCCCAACTTCCATGCTGTGCTGGGTGCGACGGGGGCGGCAATCACATCGCAGGCTTTAAACGCGTCTTGGAAATCTTGCGCAATCAAACGGCGGATTTGCTGCGCTTTGACATAGTAGGCGTCGTAATAGCCGTGCGAGAGCACAAAGCTGCCAATCAGGATGCGGCGCTGCACCTCGGCGCCAAAACCCTCGCTGCGGCTTTTGGCATACATATCGGCT
>JAMIFN010000009.1:0-8207 GCA_035906235.1 Allobrachymonas sp.
CGTCCGTTTTTGGGCGCAGACGAATTTATCAACAACACGCCGCGCTATTGCCTATGGCTGGTCGATGCTACTTCTGCCGACAAAGCGCAATCGCCCGAATTGAAAACCCGCCTTGCAGGGGTACGGGCGATGCGTCTAGCTAGCCCCAAACTGCCCACCCAAGCCGCAGCCGCCACGCCGTATTTGTTTGGTGAAGTTCGGCAAACTGACAAACCTTATTTGTTGATCCCGCGTGTTTCATCAGAAACGCGACAATTTATTCCGCTTGGCTATTTAACAGCAGAAACGATTTGTAGCGATGCGGCCTTCATGTTGCCCAACGCTACGCTTTTCCACTTTGGCATGTTGTGTTCCACCATGCACAACGCTTGGATGCGCACTGTCGCGGGTCGCCTGAAAAGCGATTACCGCTATTCCAACACCATTGTTTACAACAACTACCCTTGGCCGCAAAACGCTAGCGACAAACACCGCGCCGCCAAAGAAGTCGCAGCCCAGGCCGTACTGGGTGCGCGGGATTTGGAATTTGCCCGTTGCGCCAAGGCGGGGCAGCACTGCTCGCTGGCCTTGCTCTACAACCCAGACACCATGCCCGCCGAGCTGGTGCAAGCCCACGCCGCCCTAGACCGCGCCGTGGATGCCGCCTACGCCTACAAAGGCAGCAAAGATGACGCCGCCCGCGTCGCCTTCCTCTTCGCCCGCTATAGCGAACTCGCCGCCCCGCTGGATGTGCAGGCCAAAGCAGGCAAAACCGCCAAAGCCAGGCGCAAATAAAACAAGCTCGTCATTCCCGCGAACGCGGGAATCCATGACTTAAAACCCTCACCCTACCCTCTCCCTCAGGGAGAGGGAATACAACACGGGCTTTGTCCCCCTCGCCCCGACAGAAAGGGAATACAACACGGGCTTTCCCCCCTCTCCCCGAGGGAGAGGGCAGGGGTGAGGGTTAAAACAGCGCCGCTGATGCAACGAATACCTGGATTCCCGTTTCCACGGGAATGACGAGGCATTTTCCCCTCCCCCGCTGGGGGAGGGCTAGGGTGGGGGCTGGCAAGGCAATGACAACACCCAAAAACCCAAGCCCCTAACCCAACCTTCCCCCAAAGGGGGAAGGGGCCAATACCAAGATTCGCCTGCCACCTTGGTCAATAATGCCCCCACCATGCCCAGCACCACCCCCACCCCCATCATCATCTACGAAGCCGCAGGCCAAGCGGTGGAAGTGCGGCTGGATGCCCAGCACGATACGGTTTGGCTGACGCAAGAGCAAATGTGCGCCGTATTCGGCGTGCAAAAAGCGGCGATATCAAAGCACCTGAAAAACATTTATCAAGATGGCGAGCTGGAGCCAGCCGCAACTGTTTCCATTTTGGAAACAGTTCGCCTAGAAGGGCAGCGACAAGTCAAAAGGCAGATTGAGCACTACAACTTAGACGCCATTATTTCGGTAGGCTACCGCGTGAATTCGCGCTCGGCAGTGCAGTTCCGCCAATGGGCAACCCGCATTCTGCGTGAGCATTTAAGCCAAGGCTGGACGCTGAACCGCCAACGCTTTGAAGCCAATGCGCAAGAGCTGCAAGCGGCTATGGCGCTGCTGCGCAAGGCGGCGCAAAGCACGGCGCTGGATGTGCAAAGCGGGCGCGGGCTGGTGGATATTGCCAGCCGCTATGCCGAGACTTTTTTGCTGCTGCAGCGCTATGACGAGGGGCTGCTGACCGACCCCGCAACGCAGCCTGGCGGCACGCTGCCCACTTTTGCACAGGCGCGGGCGGGTTTGGATGGGCTGAAAACCCAGTTGATGGCGCGGGGCGAGGCCACCGATTTGTTTGCCCGCGACCGCGTGGATGGCTTGGCGGCGCTGCTGGGCAATTTGGAGCAAAGCGTTTTTGGCGAGCCTGCTTACCCTAGCGTGGAAGCAAAGGCCGCGCATTTGCTCTACTTCGTGATCAAAAACCACCCCTTTGCCGATGGCAATAAACGCAGCGCGGCGTTTTTGTTTGTAGATTTTCTGCACCGCAATAACCGCCTGTTTGGGCAAGATGGGCAAGCCGTTATCAACGATGTGGGTTTGGCTGCGCTGACGCTGCTGGTGGCTGAATCTGACCCCGCGAATAAAGAAACCATGATTCGCCTGGTGATGAATATGCTGGCATGAGGAGGCATTACCCCTCTCCCCGAGGGAGAGGGAATACAACGCGGGCTTCCTCCTCTCCCCCCGACAGAAAGGGAATACAACACGGGCTTTTCCCCCTCTCCCCGAGGGAGAGGGCTGGGGTGAGGGTTAAACAGCACGACTGGCTATATCAAAATATGAGCTGCTCAGGCAGGTTTTTCGGCCTAAAAGCCGTATTTGACTACTAAAAACCGAGATACCAGCTTGCGCTGGTATGACGGGGACATGGATTCCCGCCCCTGCCTGCGCAGGGGCAAGTTTTGCACGGGAATGGCAAAGCACGAAGGCTTTTATCATGCAATTGGTGGACAATGTATTTCATTCGAAATACAATTTCGCCTGTTTTACAGGAGATGACTATGAGCAGTAGCCGCATGATTCAGGCACGAATCCCTAGCGATATTCAGGCCGTGGCCAGCCAGGTGATTGCAGCCTCTGGGCTGACCGTGAGCGATGTGATGCGCGTGCTGATGACCCGCATTGCGCAAGATAAGGCGATACCGCCTGCGATTTTTCAGCCCAATGCCGAGACTTTGGCCGCTTTTGCCGAGGTGGAGCGTGGTGGCTTGCAGCAGTTCGATTCGGTAGATGCGTTGTTTTCAGATTTGCATGCGCAAGATTGAGGTGACTACCGCGTTTCGGCGGGATTTCAAACGCGAGAGTAAAGGGGGCTATCGCAAGCTGTTGGACACGGATCTAAAGCAGGTGATTGATGCGTTGGCTAAGGATATGCCTCTGCCTCCAAAATGCCGCGATCATGCGCTGGTTGGGAATTGGCGGGCGTACCGAGATTGTCATGTGCGCCCCGATTGGATTTTGATTTATCAGCTTGTTGCCGCAGATAGTGCTACGGCTAGCCCTGCACGGTTGATTTTGGCTAGGCTGGGTTCGCACGCGGAATTGAATTTGTGATGTGGGGGTGTAACTACCGCGCAGCATGACGGGGCATGGATTCCCGTTTGCACGGGAATGGCGAGAAATTTTCCCCTCCCCCGCTGGGGGAGGGTTAGGGTGGGGGCTGACAAGGCAATGGCAACACCCAAAAACCCAAGCCCCTAACCCAGCCTTCCCCCAAAGGGGGAAGGAGTAAAGCCCGAAAATACCCAAAAACACCATCAAAAAAGTGAGCTGCTCAGGCAGGTTTCACGGCTTAAAACAGCTAAAACATGCTGAAAAATGGGCTTTTTAGGCCTAGCTAAGCCTAAACCTTGGCTATTGTTCCAATTCCCGCATCAATCAAGCATTTTTTAATAGAAATGGCTTTTTTGTGCCAAAAACATCACCAATCACAGCAGGCTTTGCAGGCCTAGGCTGAGGTCGGCTTGCAGGTCGCTGGCGTCTTCTAGGCCGCAATACAGGCGGATGACTTCGCCCGCCAAAGCGGGGTTGCCTTGGGCGCTGCGGCGGCGGTTGAGATCGGCACGGTCGTAGTGCATGACGAGGCTGGCGTGGCCGCCCCATGAATAGCCGATTTGGAATAGGCGCAGCGCATCGCAAAAATCCAGCGCCTGTTGGCGGCTGATGTGCGGCTGCAGCACGATGGAGAACAGCCCCGCTGCCTGCCCCTGCGGGTGTTCTGGGCTGCAGCACACCGCTTGCCAATAGGCATAGCCTGCTGTGCCAGGCAAGGCGGGGTGCTGCACTTGCGCTACGGCGGGTTGCGCAGCCAGCCAAGCTGCCAGTTGCCGCGCGCTGGCGTCGTGCTGGGCATAGCGCAGCGCCATGCTGGGCAGGCCGCGCAAAATCAGCGCCACATCGTCGCCGCCCACGCCATGTCCCATGCGCATATGGCAGTCCATCAGGCGTTGGTGCAGGGCGGCATCGCGGCTGACGACGCTGCCCATCAGCACATCGGCGCCGCCGCAGGGGAATTTGGTCAGGGCGTGGACGCTGATGTCCACCCCCAGCCCCACGCCCAAACCTTGCCTGTCTAAATCAAAGGGCGAAAAGGCCAAGCCCGCGCCCCAGGTGTTGTCTAGCGCGGTGGTGATGCCGCGCTCTTTGCACAGGCGGGTGATGCCCAGCAGGTCAGGAAACTCCATCGTCACCGAGCCTGCGGCTTCCAGCCAAAGCAGGCGGGTTTTGGCGCTGATTTTGGCGGCAACATCCGCCACATCCAGCGGGTTGTAGAGCTGGTAGCTGATGCCAAAGCGTTTTAGTTCATGCTGCGCCAGCGCGATATTGGGGCCGTAGGCGTTGTGCGGCAGCAGCACTTCGTCGCCCGTTTGCAGCAGGGCGTAATCGACCAAGGCCAGCGCCGCCAGCCCGCTGGGCAGCAGCAGGCAGTGCTGCCCGCCTTCTAGCGTGGCCAGGCGTTCTTCCAGCACAAAGCTGGCGGGCGTGCCGTGCAGACCATAGGTGTAGGCGGCTTTGTTTTGCCAGGTGTTGCCCGCCACCGCCGCCATGTCTTTAAACACCACAGTCGATGCGCGGTAAGTGGGCTGCTGCAGGCCGACAAAACCCGCTGGCGGCTGGTAGGGGTGGTGGCTGAGGGTAGTGGATTTTTTCATGGGGATAGCTTACACGGCTGGCAGGGGCCGCCTTGCTTTCCGCCCCTGGTAGGGAGGCGAAAAATCCGCACGCCCGGCCTGCGCAGCGATGACGATTCATTTTTTTTTTGAAAGACCGAATGGGGAATTCTGCGTTTCATCCCACTTTAAGCCCAGCTTCTTAAGATGAGCGACCGAAGGAAAACCCTGCCCCCATGCTCATCGACCGCTTTGGCCGCCACATCCATTACCTGCGTTTGTCGATTACCGACCGCTGCGACCTGCGTTGCAGCTATTGCCTGCCGCAGCAGGGGGCTGAATTTTTAGAGCCTGACTCTTGGCTACGCCCCGATGAAGTGCTGCACATCAGCCGCCTGTTGGTGGCGCAAGGCATCAGCCATATCCGCCTGACTGGGGGCGAGCCTTTAACACGCAAAGGCGTGCTCGACATCGCCCAAGGCCTGGGGCGTTTGCGCGGCTTGCAAGAGCTGTCGCTCTCGACCAATGCCACACGCCTCGGCGCATCCGCTGCGGCTTTGCGCGCCGCTGGGGTCGATCGCGTCAATATCAGCCTAGACAGTCTGCAGCGCCAGCGTTTTGCCGCCATTACTGGGCGCGATTGCCTGCCGCAGGTACTGGCGGGTTTGCAGGCGGCCAAGGCTGCGGGCTTGGCGCCCATTAAGCTGAATATGGTGGTGCAAGCGGGTGTGAATGATGACGAAGCTGACAGCATGCTGGCCTTTGCCCTAGAGCAGGGCTTTACCCTGCGCCTGATTGAGGTCATGCCCCTGGGCAGCACGGGGCGGCAGGCTGGGCGCGTGGATGTCAGCCAGCTGGCGGCAGACTTGGCGCAGCAATTTGGCTTGCAAGTCGATGATGGTCTGCATGGGCCTGGCCCCGCACGCTATTGGCGCAGTGCCGATGGGCGCTGCAGTTTTGGTGCGATCACGCCCATGTCGCAGCATTTTTGCGCCACTTGCAACCGCGTGCGTTTGGCGGTGGATGGGCAATTGCATTTATGCCTGGGCGACGAAGCCCAGGTACCGCTGGGGCGCATGTTGCGCGCTGGCGCCAGCGATGCCGAGCTGATTGCCGCCCTGCACGCGGGTCTGCAGGCCAAGCCTGAACGCCATGACTTTCTTGCCCAGCCCGAGAAAATTTTGCGCTTTATGGCCAGCACAGGGGGCTAGGCGCAGAGCTAGGCGCCGAATGCACAGCATGAATAACTATACTTTTTGATGTTAAAAACAATAGCTGCTCAGGCAGGTTTTTTGCGGATTTATTCCAATTTAATACCTAAAAATAAGCCTAATTATTAAGATATTTAAACCATGAGCCTATCGAGTCTATTGAGCCTAGAGCAAGCCCAAGCGCAGATCGACGCCCTGCCCCTGCCGCAGCTGGCGACTAAAACCTTGGCCCTGCATCAAGCCGTGGGCAGGGTGCTGGCGCAAGACCTCTACGCCTACCACGACCTGCCGCCTTTTGATGCCAGCGCCATGGATGGCTACGCCCTGCATCTGCCCGTGCCTGAGGACGGGCTCTGGCAGGTACAAGGCCGCAGCCAAGCGGGTGAAGTCTGCAACGCCACGCTGACGGCGGGGCAGGCTTGGCGCATTTTTACCGGTGCGCCCCTGCCCGCAGGCTGCGACGCCGTGTTAGCGCAAGAGCATGCACTGGTCGATGCCGCCGCCCCCGATCACATCCGCAGCATCCACAGCCCCAAGCTGGGGCAACACATCAGGCGACGGGGCAGCGAGCAAGCGGCGGGCGATTTGCTACTGCCCGCAGGCACGCGGCTAGAAGCCAAGCACATCGGCATGTTGGCCGCCCAGGGCTATGCCGAGCTGTCGATTTATAAACGCCCCATCGTTGGCGTGCTCTCTAGCGGTGACGAGCTGGCCGAGCCTGGCGCGGCGCTGCAGGCGGGGCAAATCTACGATGCCAATCGCCCGCAACTGCTGGCGCTGGTACACGCCTGCGGCTGCACGGCCGTAGATTTGGGCAGAGTGGCTGACGATTTGCCGGCGACTCAAGCGGCCTTGCAGCAGGCGGCGGCGCGTTGCGACCTTATCCTCAGCTCGGGCGGTGCCTCGGTGGGCGATGCCGATTATTTGCGCCAAACCATCAGCGCCTGCGGGCAGATCGATTTTTGGAAGCTGGCCATCAAACCCGGCAAACCCCTGGCCTTGGGGCAGGTGCATGGCAAACCCATAGCCGCCCTGCCTGGCAATCCGGTGGCGGCCTTTGTCACTTTTTATATCTTGCTCGCACCCCTGCTGCGCCGTGCTACAGGCCAGGCTGCAGCCACTTGCGCCAACCCGGTGCGCCTCTTGCCCTTGGCGCAGGCTGTGCGTGGTGGCGAAGCCAGGCGCCAGTTTTTGCGTGCGCAAATTCTGCCCACAGGCTCCGATTTGGGCACATGCATCAGCCCGCTGGCGCAGCAAGGCTCGGCAGCTTTGGCCAGCCTGTCACAAGCGCAGGCCTTGCTGGAAATTCCCGAAGGCGCCAGCCCCGCCGTGGGCGAGCTGCTGCGCTGCTACCCCTTGTAAAGCCCCAACTGCCATGCCTAGCCACCCAAGCCCCAGCAAGACCGATAGTCAAACCGATAGCCTGCACCTCCTCTATTTTGGCGAGCTGGGCGAGCAGCTAGGGCTACAAAGCGAAGACCTGCCCCTGCCCGCTGGCTGCCAGCAACTAGGCGATGTGCTGGCCGCCTTGCGCCGCCGTGGTGGCGTTTGGGATGCAGTGTTAGGCCAGCCTGCGCGTTTTCGCCTAGCACGCAACCAGCATTGGGCCGATGCCAGCAGCCCGGTGCAGGCGGGCGACGAGGTGGCGATTTTTTCACTGGTGACAGGGGGCTAGGCCATGCTGCTAGATTGCCGGGTACAAGCCGAGGATTTTTCGCTGGCAGCGCAGTCCAGCGCCTTGCAACTAGCCTTGGGCGCAAGCACTGGTGCCGTTGCCAGCTTTGTCGGCTGCGTGCGCGCGGCGCCCGGCACGGCGGCGCAGGGCGATTTTCTGGCGCTAGAGCTGCAGCACTACCCAGGCATGAGCCAGCGCTGCGTACAAGCGCTGGGGCAAGACTGCGCCCAACGCTTTGCCCTGCAGGGCCTGTGCATCATCCACCGCTACGGCTATTTGCCTGCGGGCGAGCAAATCGTGTTGGTATTAGCTGCTGCGGCGCATCGCAAAGCCGCTTTGCAGGCGGTGGATTACGCCATGGATCAGCTCAAATCTGCCATCCCTTTTTGGAAAAAAGAGCATTGGCAAAACAGCAGCCTATGGGTGCAAGCCAAGGCGCAAGACCTGGCGCATTTGGCTGCCTGGCAGGCAGTGGGCACCACAGATTTGCAGGCATGAAAAAAGATTTCCCCGATGTCGATGCCCTGATTTTGTGCGGTGGCGCAGGCCAGCGCATGGGCGGACAAGACAAAGGCCTGCAGCCCTGGCAGGGGCGCAGTGCGGCTGAAGGCCTGCGCGATTTTGCCCGCAGCCAGGGCGTGGCTCAGGTCTGGTTGAGCGCCAATCGGCATATTCCGCAG
>JAMIFN010000010.1:0-9444 GCA_035906235.1 Allobrachymonas sp.
TCTGGTGCAATGCCTGGCCATGGTGCCGGGCACCAGCCGCTCGGGCGCCACCATCATCGGCGGCATGATGCTGGGGTTATCGCGCAAGGCGGCCACCGATTTTTCTTTCTTCTTAGCCATCCCCACCCTAATAGGTGCTGGTGCCTATGATCTGTATAAAAACCGCGCCCTGATGACGCTGGATTACCTGCCTGTGTTTGGCGTGGGCTTGTTCTTTTCCTTTATCAGCGCTTATTTTTGTGTGCGCTGGCTGCTCAAATACATTTCTACCCACACCTTCACTGTGTTTGCCTGGTACCGCATAGCCTTTGGCTGCCTGATTTTGCTAACCTGGAAAATGGGCTGGATCAACTGGATGGATTAAAAGCACAGTCATTGAACAGCACGGCCTTGCGCCCACTATATCCATGCAAATTTATCTCGTTGGTGGCGCTGTACGCGACGCCCTCCTTGGGCAAGCAAGCCAAGACCATGATCGCGACTGGGTGGTTGTCGGCAGCTCGCCCGAAAACATGGTGCAAGCAGGATTTTTACCCGTAGGTAAAGACTTCCCCGTTTTTTTGCATCCCGATACGCATGAAGAATACGCCCTAGCTCGCACCGAGCGCAAAACCGCTGCCGGCTACCACGGTTTTAGCTTTTACGCTGCCGGAGATGTCAGCTTAGAGCAAGATTTAGCGCGACGCGATCTCAGCATCAATGCCATGGCGCTGCCTGTCGCGGTTGTGGCCGATGGCAACTGGGCGGCGCAGCCACCTAGCACGCTAGAGCAGCACTTAATTGATCCCTATGGCGGTTTGGCTGATTTGCGCACTGGCGTGCTGCGCCATGTCGCACCAGCCTTTGCCGAAGACCCTGTACGCATCTTGCGTCTAGCACGATTTGCCGCGCGGTTTAGCTATTTCAAAGTGGCGGATGCAACCGTGCAATTGATGCAAGACATGGTGGCCGCAGGCGAGGTAGATGCTTTAGTGCCAGAGCGTGTTTGGCAAGAAATCAGCCGTGGCTTAATGCAAGCTCAGCCTGAACGCATGTTTGCCGAGTTGCGCCGCTGCGGTGCGCTAACCGTACTGATGCCAGAACTAGAAAAACTGTGGGGCGTGCCCCAGCGTGCTGACTATCACCCAGAAATCGACACCGGTGTACACACCATGATGGTGCTGCAAATGGCGGCACGCCTGCAGGCACCACTCGCGGTACGCTTTGCTGCATTGACGCATGATTTAGGCAAAGGCAGTACCCCGCCCGATGTACTGCCCCGACATATTGGCCATGAACTGCGCAGCGTGGACCTGCTGCGCCAAGTCTGTCAGCGTTGGCGTGTACCAGCCGAGTGCAGAGATGTGGCACTGGTCGTCGCCAAAGAACACGGCAATATTCACCGCAGTTTGGATTTAAACCCTGCTGCGGCCTTGCGCCTGCTCGAGCGTTGCGATGCACTGCGCAGGCCAGAACGCTTTGCGCAAGTTCTGCAAGCCTGCGAGTGCGATGCACGCGGGCGTTTAACTTATGCCGAACACGACTACCCGCAAGCGCGGAAATTGCAAGCCGCCCTGCACGCCGCGCAAAGTGTGCAGGCTGGCGAAGTCTTGCAGCGCGCCCGCGCTGCGCTGCCAGCGACCCAGGGCACCATGTCGCAAGGCGACTGGGCGGCTACGCACATTAGACGCGCACGCCAAGATGCTATTGCCCAGCTCTGGACGCATTGATGCTGGCATTGCCTGTACTGGCGGCATTGGCTGCGCGCGCATCTCCCAATCTTTAAGATGCGGTCTTCTCACGCCTGCACGCACATTTATGGCCATTGATCACTACGAAAATTTCCCCGTGGCCAGCTGGCTCTGCCCAGCCGCCATACGCCCAGCGGTGCAGGCGATTTACCACTTTGCACGCACGGCCGACGATTTGGCCGACGAGGGCGATGTCAATGCCGCCCAGCGCTTGGTGGATTTGCGCGCCTACCGCGCCGATTTGCGCGCCGTAGCCAAGGGCGAGCTGCCATCGGCGCGTTTTGCACCAGTATTTACCCCTTTGGCTGCGGCTATGGCGCAATACCAATTGCCAGCCAAACTATTAGAAGACTTGCTCAGCGCCTTTGAGTTGGATGTGCGCCACACCGCACAAGGCTTTTGGTATGCCAACCACCAAGAGCTGCTGGCCTATGCGCACTATTCGGCCAATCCCGTGGGGCGCTTGCTTTTGCACCTGTATGGCGTGCAGGGCAAAGAGGCCGAGCGCGAGAGCGACGCGGTTTGTTCGGCCTTGCAGCTCATCAATTTTTGGCAAGACATCAGCGTGGATGTGCCGCGCCAGCGCTACTACCTGCCCATTGCCCTGCTGTCTAAATATGGGGTCAGCCAAGCCGATGTCCACAATCTGCGCGACACGCCGGCCATGCGCCAGCTGCTGGCCGAGCTGTGCGCCTTTGCCCGCCAGCTGATGCTGCGCGCCCGCGCCCTGCCGGGGCGCATAGGTGGGCAGGCGGGCTTAGAGCTGCGCTTGGTCATGGCGGGCGGGCTGCGCATTTTGGACAAAATCGCCGCCCAGGGCTACAACAGCGTGCAGCAGCGCCCCAGCTTGGCCGCTGGCGACGCGCCTGCGCTTTTGCGTTTGGCGCTGTTTTTGCCCCAAGCAAGCCGCGCAAGCCCCCAACGCTAAAAATCCTGCTAGAAAACCCAGTTTTCGCTGCGGTATTTCAGCCCTATCTGCCCGCAGCGCATCGTCTATAAGCGTTACACCGCGTTTTTTCTGATGGGTTTAGAATGCGACCAGCGCGGTGATAGGACTGTATTTAATATCAGCCATACCTTGAGGGAGGTACCGCCTTCGCGTCTTGGCATGACCAAGGCTTTCTTTTGCTAGCTATTTCTGCGATGCGTACCTAAAAACCGTAGCGCAGACTTTGCCAAGGCCAAGGCACCCGGCCTACACCTTGGCAATTTACGCGGGCAGCATACGCGCAGACCTTTTTTGCGTACTTGCTCCCAATAGATGGTTTAGTGCCTAAAGGCCTTGAGCCCATTGCAAAGCTGCCCAGCGCCCTAGCCTCCTCGGCGATCGGTGTGAACAGCCTCGCCGTGTGTGCTATCGAGCCACCCTGACACCGCTAGCAGTCAGAGTGCTCCTGGGTATTTTGGGCAGAGGTTTACGCATGTTTGCAAACGCAACAGGTTCTCATACGACTCCCTTGCTCCGTATCGGCCGTGTCCGCCGACCGGGTTTATTACACGCCTTCACCTTGATTTTTGGCAGTTTCATCCTGCTGCTGACCAGCCCTGTCACCCAGGCCGATGTCTGGGGTTATGTTGATGCCAATGGTGTAGGGCATTACGCCAACCACCCCGTGGACAAGCGCTATGTCTTGTTCTTCAAAGAAAAAAGTACGGCACAAGACGCGCGCATCATGAAACGCACAGTTTTGCCTGCAGGCAAAACCGTCGATGTGGCTTTAAATTTCAGCAGCCTAGAGGCCCAGCGCACCCTGCCTGGCGTGAAATTAGGCACAACCTTAGACGCCGTGGCTGTATTCAACAAAGCGCCACAATTCAAACCCATGCGCAAGGCTGTGCAAGTGGCTGCAAAGACCCACCAAGTCGATGCCGAACTGGTGCAGGCCATCATTGCTACAGAATCGGGCTTTGACCACACAGCAGTCAGCAACCGTGGCGCGGTAGGGTTGATGCAAATCTTACCCACCACCGCCGCAGACATGGGCGTACAGATCGCACCGGGCAAAGACATCAACGCCCAATTGACCGACCCCAAAATCAACATCATGGCTGGGACGCGCTATATCAGCTATTTGCTCAAAAAATTTCCTGGCCAGATGGAGTTGGCCATTGCCGCCTACAACGCAGGCGAGGGCAATGTCCGCAACGCGGGCAACCAGGTTCCCAATTTCAAAGAAACGCAAAACTATGTGCGTGCCGTGCTGGGCCTGTACGCCAGCCTCAAACCCGGCGCCAACATCCCTGATTTAGCCTTGCTAAGGCAAGAGCCACGGGGCGATAGTAAATCGGCCGCTACTGCACGACTGCGTCAAGCGGGTTTGGTACAAGCCGCCTACTCCGTCCCTGCTATGGGTCACGCGCAGCAGCCTGCCGCGCTCAAACGCCCGGTGCTACGCAGCGCACCCTTGTTGCCACAGCCAGCACGCTCACCTGCCCTCAGCGGCCCGATGGTTTCGGCTCCCAGCGTAGAGCCTGCCCACATCAGCCCTGCCACAATAGCCGATGCCAGCCTTGCCCCTGCCGCCGAAAAAACGGCAGATCACACGGCTGCAAACCTCTCTCCCCCTTAATTTTCAATGTCTTTTCCGGCTTTTAAGCCGGAAAACCTGCCTGAGCAGCTATTGTTTTAATAGTCGCCAAGTGCCTTTAGGCTTTCAGGTATTCACTGCGAAAACCCATCCACTTAGCCAAATGCTGCTGCGCCAAATCGGGGCAGTCTTGCCACATTTGCGGGGCAAGGGGGCGCGCCCAGTCTAGCCAAGCAGCGTCGCGCTCTAAATCGGCAAAGCGCAGCAGGGGCGCACCCGATTGGCGTGCGCCTAAAAATTCGCCCGGGCCGCGAATCGCCAAATCGCGCTGGGCAATCACAAAACCGTCTTGCGTCTCTTGCATGGCTTTGAGCCGCTCTCTGGCCGTTTGGCTCAAACGCCCGCTCTCGCCCGTGTCGTAGAGCAAGACGCAGCTAGACGCCGCGCTGCCGCGCCCCACGCGCCCGCGCAGCTGGTGCAGCTGCGACAGGCCAAAACGCTCGGCGTGCTCGATCACCATGATGGAGGCATTGGGCACATCCACCCCGACCTCGATCACCGTGGTGGATACCAGCACCTGCACTTGCCCCGCCGCAAAAGCGGCCATGGTGGCCTGCTTCTCAAGCACAGGCAGGCGCGCGTGCAGCAGCGCCAGCGTCACGCTGGGCAAGGCCGCTTGCAGCGCCTCAAAGCGTTCGGTAGCGTGGGTCAAATCCAGCGCTTCGCTTTCCTCAATCAGCGGGCAAACCCAATACACCTGCCGCCCATCCGCCAGCGGTTTGTGCAGGCGTTGCAGCAGCTCGGCATAGCGCTCTTTGGCTAGCAAACTGGTGGTAATAGGGCTGCGGCCAGGCGGCAATTCATCGATGGTGGAAACATCCAAATCGGCGTAATAGCTCATGGCCAGCGTGCGCGGAATGGGCGTGGCGCTCATCATCAGCACATGGGGTTCACGCGCTTGCCCTGCGGCATCTGTGCTGCCCTTGCTGCGCAAAGCCAGGCGCTGCGCCACGCCAAAGCGGTGTTGTTCGTCTATCACCACCAGCCCCAATTTGGCGTAATCCACCCCGTCCTGCAGCAGGGCGTGCGTACCCACAATCAGCGCGGCTTGCCCGCTGGCGATGGCGGCTAAATTTTCGGCCTTGGCCTTTTTCTTTTGGCTGCCCAGCAGCCAAGCCAATTGCAGGCCGCGTTCGGCCAATACCGGTTCTAGCCAATCGGCCAGTTTGCGAAAGTGCTGTGTTGCCAAAATTTCGGTCGGTGCCAGCAGAGCGCATTGCGCCCCTGCGTCTATGGCCTGCGCCGCTGCCAGCGCTGCCACCACGGTTTTGCCTGAACCCACATCGCCTTGCAGCAAGCGGTGCATGGGGGCGCTGCGGGCTAAATCGGCGGCAATTTCAGCCACCACGCGGCTTTGCGCCGCCGTCAGCGCAAAGGGCAGGCGCTGCCTTAAAGCCGCCAAAACCCCCGCGTTTTGTTCAGCAGGCAAAGGCAGGGCGGCGTACTGGCTGCGCTCGCGCTTGGCCTGGGCTTGCGCCAATTGCTGCGCCAGCAATTCTTCGGCTATCAAACGCTGCCAGGCTGGGTGGCTTTTGTCCTCTAGCGTCGCCAGTGCCACTTGCGGGCTGGGTTGATGCAAAAACTGTAGTGCCTCAGGCAGCTTCCACGGCTTATTTGGCTGATTTGCTTCTGAAAAATCGGGCAAGGTTTCGGTCAATAAACCGTTTTGCCCGCAGCGCTGCAAAGCGCCGCTAATCGCTTTGCGCAAATAGGCCTGCGGCAAGCCTGCGCTAGCGGGGTAAACAGGGGTTAGCGCCGTGGGCAGCTGATGGTGCGCATCAAAAATCTTGACGGCGGGATGCAGCATATAGGTTTCAAAACGCCCGCCTTGCAGCAGGCCACGCACGCGCAGGCGCGTGCCCACGCTCCAGACTTTTTGCTGATTGGGGTAGAAATTGAAAAAACGCAGTTGGCAGCTGGCTGGATTTTCGGCGCTGCCCTCTTCTTCCAGCACGATGACCAGCTGCCTGCGCCCACGCAGCAGCACATCATTGCTGCGCACCACGCCGGCGATTTGTACCTCTTGCCCCATATTTGCCCTTTGCGCCTGTGCCAGTGGGGTGATTTGGGTTTCGTCCTCATAGCGCAGGGGCAGGTGCAGGGCAAAGTCCAAATCGCCGCGCAGGCCCAGCTTTTGCAGGGCTTTTTGCAGGGCAGATGGCGATTTGGCTGGGGCTTTTTTTGCCGCTGGTTTTGTAGCCGCAGAAGGCGGGGTGCTGGGCATGGGTGCGGATGGCATGGCCTAGGCAGTGTAGCGCGGCGGCGCTGGTATGACAGGGTAGTGGAGCGCAGTTTCTTGGGCTTCGTCATTCCCGTGGAAACGGGAATCCAGGTATTTTTGAAGCAAATCGGTGTTTTAGGCCGAAAAACCTGCCTTAGCAGCTCACTTTTTTGATGGGCTAAGCCTGAGATTGCGGGTCAAGCCCGCAATGACGGATTTTGGAGTGGCGTTCTGGGCTTGCCAGCGCGGTTAATAGCGCCGATCTTCGCCGCCTTTAAACCGCCAACGCCGCCTTGACCTCAGCCAAACTAGCAGGGTCGAGCAAATTCAGCGCCGCTAAATCAGGGCTGATGCGCTTGACCATACCTGCCAAGGCTTTGCCTGGGCCGCATTCGACAATAGTCGTCACGCCACGCGCCTGAATCGCCTGCACACATTCCACCCAGCGCACGGGGCCGGCGGCTTGGCGTACCAGCGCGTCTTTGATGCGGGCGGCATCAGTCTCCACCGCCACATCAATGTTATTTAGCACAGGGATTTGCGCTGCGCCCAGTTGCAAATCGGCCAGCGCCGCTTGCAGTTTGAGTGCGGCTGGCTGCATCAGGCTGGAGTGAAAAGGCGCAGATACGGGCAGGGGCAAGGCGCGTTTGGCACCTGCGGCTTTCAAGTCGGCGCAGGCTTTTTCTACGCCCGCTTTCGTGCCGGCAATCACGGTTTGGCCAGGGTCGTTGAAGTTGACGGCTTCGGCGATTTCGCCCGTGCCGGCGCTGCTTTGTTGGCAAATTTCTTTCACCTTGTCGGCATCTAGGCCAAGGATGGCGGCCATTGCGCCCACGCCCACGGGCACGGCTTCTTGCATGGCGGCGGCGCGCAGGCGCACCAGGGGCACGGCTTGCGCCAGGGTCAATACGCCCGAGGCGACCAAGGCGGTGTATTCACCCAGCGAGTGCCCGGCGACGATGGCGGGCACTGCCCCGCCTTCAGCCAACCAAGCGCGGTAGGCGGCAATGCCGGCTACCAGCATCACGGGCTGGGTGTTGGTGGTCAGGGCTAGTTCTTCTTTTGTGCCTTCGGCGATGAGTTTGCCGATGTCTTGGCCGAGCGCGGAGCTGGCTTCTTGCAGCACGGCTTGTACGGCGGGGTTGTTGCCCCAAGCGTCCAACATGCCGGGCGATTGCGAGCCTTGGCCGGGAAATACGAATGCGAATGTCATGGTGGTGTCCTTATCTTTTGCGTCATTCCCGCGTAGGCGGGAATCCATGCCTTTTAAAAATGGTGTGTGTTGCTAACCCTCACCCCTGCCCCTGCAGGGAGAGGGGAATACCCAGATTCCCGCTTTCGCGGGAATGACAAGGGGATGGCAATCAATGCTTGCGCATATCCTCAGGCCCCCAGTAGGCGCGCATGGTGGTGAATTGCCCAGCGGCGTTGAATGTCATGACATCAATCACGCTGATGCTCATGAGGCCGCCCCAGTCGAGCGTGACTTCAAACGCCATAGCCGCACTGTCGCTGTGCGAGGTGCGTATGGGGGCGCTGAGTTTGAGCTGCGCCTTGGTTTGCATCGAAGTCGTATAAAACTCGGTGATCTCGGCCTTGCCGGTGATCAGCTTGCTGCTGCCCACGGGGTCTTCTATGGTGGCGTCGTCGGCGTACAGCGCCACTACGCCCGCCAAATCGCCGGCATTCATGCGGTCGATATAGGCTTGCATGGCTAGGCGTTTGTTTTCATTGCTGCAAGATGGCATTTTTTAATCCCTTTTTAATAGCTGTTCAGGCAGGTTTTTCGGCCTAAAATAGCAAAAACACTGTTAAAAATATTCGTAAAACTTATAGCAATATTTCGCCCGCCATTTGCGCTTCATAGCTCTCGCGCTGGCGGATGATATGCACCGCCGTGCCGTCTATCAACACTTCCACCGCGCGGCCACGGGTGTTGTAGTTGCTGGCCATGCTCATGCAGTACGCGCCTGCCG
The DNA here is from genome assembly GCA_035906235.1 of Allobrachymonas sp. Lineage (GTDB taxonomy): Bacteria > Pseudomonadota > Gammaproteobacteria > Burkholderiales > Burkholderiaceae_C > JAMIFN01. The sequence goes on from JAMIFN010000010.1 coordinate 8,516, forward strand.
AGCACACTGCCAGCACATCGCCGGCTTGCACGGCTAGGCTGCGTTCGCGCCCCAACCAGTCGCCGCTTTCGCACACGGGGCCAACCACATCGTAGGTTGCTGCTGCCACCGCCCCCTGCTCTTGCAGCGGCAGGATGTGGTGATAGGCCTCGTACATGGCGGGGCGCGGCAGGTCGTTCATGGCGGCATCGACGATGCAGAAATTCTTTTCTTCGCCTTGTTTTAAATACTGCACTTCGGTCAGGCAAACGCCGGCATTGCCCACCAGCGAACGCCCAGGCTCAAGCGCAAAACCGCGCTCGCCATAACCACGCGCATCGCAACGCGCCAAAATCTCGCCCCACAGCGCATCGGCTGCGGGCGGGGTTTCGTCTTTGTACTGAATGCCCAAGCCGCCACCAAAGTCGATGTGCTCCAACTTGATGCCGGTCTGCTCGATGCCATCGACCAAATCCAGCACCTTGTCCACGGCCTCTAAATAGGGCGCGATTTGCGTGATTTGCGAGCCGATATGGCAATCGATGCCTTTAACGGCAATGCCGGGCAGCTTGGCTGCCAACTGGTAAGTAGCCAAGACCTCTTCGTGCGCAATGCCGAATTTATTGGCCTTTAGCCCTGTGGAAATATAGGGGTGGGTTTTGGCATCAACATTGGGATTGACGCGGATGCTAATGGGCGCGGTTTTGCCCATGCCAGCTGCCACTTCGCTCAAAACATGCAGCTCGGCGATGCTTTCCACATTGAAGCAATGGATGCCCACTTCAAGCGCGTAATGCATCTCGGCGCGGGTTTTGCCCACGCCCGAGAAGACGATTTTCTCGGGCGCTGCGCCAGCTTTCAAAGCCCGCATGATTTCGCCTTTGGACACGGTGTCAAAACCGCAGCCCGCTTTGGCCAGCACTTGCAAAATCGCCAAATGGCTATTGGCT
>JAMIFN010000011.1:0-10745 GCA_035906235.1 Allobrachymonas sp.
GCCCGTGTGGGACTATCTCGCCGTGCTGGTGGATGAAGAGCGCGTGCGCGACGGCAAGGCCGCCGCCAAAGCATGGGGCGATGTGCTGCAGCAAATGGGGCAGCGCTACCGGGTCTCGCCCTATTTGGTGGCGGGCGTGTGGGGCGTGGAAAGCAATTTTGGGCAAAACCTGGGGGGGCGCCCGCTCATCACCTCGCTCTCTACCCTGTCATGCTTTGGCCGCCGCCAAGCCTATTTCCAAGGCGAACTGGCCGCCACCTTGCGCATTGTGCAAAGCGGCGATGTGCCGGTGGACAAGCTCAAAGGCTCGTGGGCGGGCGCTTTTGGGCAAACGCAATTCATGCCATCGACCTTTTTGCGTCTGGCGCAAGACGCCGATGGCGATGGGCATAAAGACATCTTCTCTAGCGTGCCCGACGCCCTAGCGTCCACCGCCAATTTTCTGGCCAAAGCAGGTTTCCGCCCCGGCCAGCCCTGGGGTTATGAAGTGCGCCTGCCCGCCAACTACCAAGGCATCAGCGGGCGCAAAAACAAACAAAGCATCAGCGCTTGGCGCGCCGCTGGCATCAGCCTGCCTCATGGCGCTGCCCTGCCCGATAGCCTGCCACAGGCGGGCTTGCTGCTGCCCGCTGGCGCAGCGGGGCCAGCCTTTTTGGTGGGCAAAAACTTTGACACCCTCTACAGCTATAACGCCAGCGAAAACTACGCCCTTGCCATTGCGCATTTGGCCGATTTGATCGAAGCCAAAAGCAGCCAGCCTGGCTTTGCCGCGCCCTGGCCCACCGATGACCCTAGCCTCTCGCGCGCGCAAAACCGCCAGCTGCAAAGCCTGCTGCTGGCCAAGGGCTATGACATCGGCACAGCCGACGGCATGATAGGCGCCAAAACCCGCGAAGCCATCAAGATAGAGGCCGCCAAACTCGGCCTGCCCGCCACCGGCCGCGCGGGGCAAAAACTGCTGCGCGCCTTGCAGCGCTAAACACAAAAGCTGCGCGATGCACTGGCTCATTTTGTTTATCGCCATCGCCGCTGAAGTGATGGCTACCTCGGCGCTCAAAGCCTCAGCCGGCTTTAGCAAACCCCTGCCCAGCCTGATCACCGTGGTGGGCTACGCCATCGCCTTTTATTGCCTAGCGCTGACGCTCAAAACCATCCCCGTGGGCATGGCCTATGCCATTTGGTCGGGCGCGGGCATAGTGCTCATCAGCCTGGTGGCCTGGTTGGTGTTTGGGCAAAAACTGGATGCACCCGCCCTGATTGGCATGGGGCTCATCGTTGCCGGTGTGCTGGTGATTCAGATCTTCTCGACTAGCCAAGCACACTAGCCAAGCACACTGGCCAAGCACATTAAAATCCAGCCTATTTTTCGCACTTCAGGCCGTCAAACCTGCCTGAGCAGCTCCTCTTTTTATACTGAGCACATCTATGTTTGAACTGTGTTTACTCGCCCCCGAAAGCGCCATTGAAGCCATCAGCGATGCGCTGGATGCGCTCGATGCTTTAAGCGTGAGCGTCGAAGACGCCGACGCGCAAACCCCGGCCGAGCAAGCCCTGTTTGGCGAGCCTGGCATGCCCCCGCCCAAAGAAGGCTGGCAGCGCAGCAGCGTCAAAGCCCTGTTCCCCACCGAGGCCGCCGCGCGCGAAGCCGCCAGCATTTTGGCGGCGCAAGATTTTTTTCTCGATTGCGAATTTGTCAGCCTGAACGAAGTGCCCGAACAAGACTGGGTGCGCCTGACGCAAAGCCAGTTTGAACCCGTCGAAATCACCCCCGAATTTTGGATCGTGCCCAGCTGGCACCAAGCGCCCGCACAGGCCAAAACCGTGATGACGCTCGACCCTGGGCTGGCCTTTGGCACCGGCACACACCCCACCACGCGCATGTGCTTGCAGTGGATTGCGCACCACGCAAGCAGCGCCATAGCCGGCCAGCGCGTGCTCGATTACGGTTGCGGCTCAGGCATCTTGGCCATAGGCGCAGCCCTGCACGGCGCTAGCAGCATAGATGCCGTCGATATTGACCCTGCGGCGGTGCAGGCCACCGGCGACAACGCGGCCAACAACCGCATCGCCCCAGGCTTGATTCAAGCGGGCCTGCCCGATGTCGCCCAAGGCCAATACCACAGCGTGCTGGCCAATATTTTGGCGACCCCGCTCAAGGTGCTGGCACCCTTGCTGTGCCAGCATGTAGCAGCTGGCGGGCATGTGGTGCTGGCGGGTATTTTGGAGCGCCAAGAGGACGAGCTGATTGCTGCCTACGCGCCCTATGTGCAGCTGAGGGTGGCCAATCGCATGGATGGCTGGATTTTGATGACGGCGCAAAAGGCGATTTGACCCAATGTTCACAAAGGGATTCTGCAGCGACCCCTTAAGCTGTGCAGGGCAGGTTCTTCATAGGGTTTAGGGTTTTTTCGCGGGGGCTGCGGTTTGAGCTTAAAATAATGGGTTCATCCCGTAATGCGCTTGCGCGCGTTGGGGTGGATTCCTTCGATAAAAAGAGCGATTACCGTTTCTTTTTGTTTTTTTAACCCATTTCCTACGCGTGGTAGTGCGCCGCGGCGTAGAAAACGCAGCCTTCAGACAGGCATAAAACTTGGCATGGGGCTGGGTTTGGCTTTTCCCTGTTGGTCTGCTAGGAACTTTCATGTCTGAATCTTTTGCCGCCCTTTTTGAAGAATCCCTCAAACGCGCCGAAATGCGTACTGGCGAGGTCATCACCGCTGAAGTGATTCGTGTTGATCACGGCCATGTCATCGTTAACGCTGGTTTGAAGTCTGAGGCCTACATCCCCCTGGAAGAGTTTAAAAACGACCAGGGCGAAGTAGAAGTCAAAGAGGGCGATTTCGTCTCTGTAGCCATCAGCAATATCGAAAATGGCTATGGCGACACCATCCTGAGCCGCGATACAGCCAAACGCTTGGCCTCTTGGTTGTCTTTGGAAAAAGCCCTGGAGTCTGGCGAATTCGTCACGGGCACCACTTCTGGCAAAGTCAAAGGTGGCCTGACTGTTTTGGTCAATGGCATCCGCGCTTTCTTGCCTGGTTCGCTGATCGAGAGCCGCCCGCTGAAAGACCTGTCTCCCTACGAAAACAAAACGATGGAGTTCAAGGTCATCAAGCTGGATCGCAAGCGCAACAATGTGGTGTTGTCACACCGCGCTGTGCTCGAAGCTTCTACCAGCGAAGACCGCGCCAAGTTGATGGAAACCCTGAAAGAAGGCGCCATCGTTCAAGGTGTTGTGAAAAACATCACCGAATACGGCGCGTTCGTGGATCTGGGTGGTATCGACGGCCTGCTGCATATCACCGACATGGCTTGGCGCCGTGTGCGTCACCCCTCTGAGGTGGTGCAGCCTGGTCAAGAAATCTCTGCCAAGATCCTCAAGTTCGATACCGAGAAAAACCGCGTATCTCTGGGCTTGAAACAACTGGGCGACGATCCTTGGATGGGCGTAGCCCGCCGCTACCCTGTGGGTACGCGCCTGTTCGGCAAAGTTACCAATATCGCCGATTACGGCGCGTTCGTTGAAGTTGAACCCGGCATCGAAGGCCTGGTGCATGTCTCTGAAATGGACTGGACCAACAAAAATGTTGCGCCTTCTAAACTGGTGAACTTGGGTCAAGAGGCCGAAGTCATGGTCTTGGAAATCGACGAAGACAAACGCCGCATCAGCCTGGGCATGAAGCAATGCAAGGCCAATCCTTGGCAAGAATTTGCAGCCAATACCAAAAAAGGCGATCGCGTTGCCGGCCCCGTCAAATCGATCACCGACTTTGGTCTGTTCATCGGCTTGGCCTCAGGCATTGATGGCTTGGTGCATTTGTCTGACCTGTCTTGGAACGAGGCGGGTGAAGCGGCCGTGCGCAACTACAAAAAAGGCCAAGATGTGGAAGCCATCGTATTGGCTATCGACATCGACCGCGAGCGCATCAGCTTAGGGATCAAACAGCTCGACTCAGACGCTTTCACCACCTACTCGACCATCAATGACAAAGGTTCTATCGTGACTGGTAAAGTCAAATCGGTAGATGCCAAAGGCGCTGAAATCGATCTGGGCGAAGAAATCGTGGGTTATCTGCGCGCTTCTGACATCAGCCACGACCGCGTAGAAGACGCATCGCAAGTGCTGAAAGTAGGCGACGAAGTGAATGCGGTAGTGATCAATGTGGACCGCAAAACACGCCAAATCCAGTTGTCTGTGAAAGCCAAAGACGCTGCTGACCAGCAAGAAGCCATGGCCGCCATCAAAGGCAGCTCGGCTAAAGAAAATGCTGGTACAACTAGCCTGGGCGCCCTGTTGCGTGCCAAGCTCGACGGCGGGAACTAAGTCCCTCACAGTCGATCCTTGGGCTTTGCCGCTGATTTTTGGCGGTAAAGTCCTTCACTGATCGCCAAGCCAGCGCCTGTTGCATACTCTGCACAGGCGCTGTTTTTTTGTGCTTGTTTGCGTTTATGCTTCTTCTTTTCATTTTTGGTATTCGCCATGACGCGCTCGGATTTAGTTGATGAATTGGTTTTGAAATTCCCCCAGCTCTCACCACGCGATGCCGAGCTGACAGTGAAAATTTTGCTTGACGCCATGAGCGAGGCTCTGGTTCGAGGTGATCGCATTGAAATTCGTGGCTTTGGCAGCTTCGCGGTGCGCCGCCGTTCGCCCCGGGTTGGGCGCAACCCGCGCACAGGCCAGGCGGTTCCTATTCCTGAAAAATTAGCCGCGCATTTCAAGCCCGGTAAAGCTTTGCGCGCAGCTGTGGATGCGCACGGCAAGCTCAGCGCGGTCTTGCAAAACATTTAAAGAGACGGTTAGTAACTGCCTTGCGTTTGTCGCTAAAGTAGAGCGTTATGATGAAATTTCTCACTCGGGCATGGTGGTGGCTGCTGGGCTGCATGGCCTTTTTTAGCGTTTTTGCTTTTGCCTTGAATAACCGCACGGTGATTACTGTGCATTGGTTTTTTGGCTATGAAAGCCGTATTCAGTTGGTGCTCTTGGTGTTGCTGGTGTTGATGTCAGGGGTCTTTTTGGGGGCGATTGCTGTCTTGCCGCTATGGTGGCGTCAGTACCAGCAAAAACAGCATCCACCCAATCTGACGCCAACGCCAACGCCAACGCCATTGAGCGCGGTTGTCTCAGAGGTGGCTGCAAGCAATGAGGTGATCGATGCAGTTTGATGTCACTTGGCTGCTGTTGTTCATCCCCTTGTCGTTTTTGTTCGGCTGGCTCGCTTCGCGTTTTGATTTTCAGCAATTGCGTTTGCAAAATCGACGCTCGCCGCGTGCGTATTTTCAGGGTTTGAATCACCTCTTGCAGGGCGAAAATGATGCTGCCGTGGCTGATTTTGAGCAAGCGGTGCGCAACGATCCCGACACGCCAGAGTTGCAATTTGCCTTAGGGTATTTGTTCCGCGAACGCGGGCAGTACAGCCCTGCGGTGCGTCTGCATGAGCACCTGTTGATGCGCGCGGATTTAAGCCCGGCCGAGCGTGAGCGTGCGCAAAAAGCCCTGGCCATGGATTACACCCGGGCAGGAATTTTGGACAGGGCGGAAGCAGCGCTGCAGCGTCTAGAGGGTACGGTGCACCAAGCTTATGCGCGGCAGATTCGCCTTGCCATTTACGAGCGACTGCGGGATTGGTCCCAGGCTACCGCCGTGGCGCAGCAGTTGCAGGTGGACAACCCTGCGCTTTACACCCGCCGTTTGGCTCATTATTGGTGCGAACAGGCACAGAGCGCGGCACCGCCAGAAGCTGCGATCGCCTTGCTGCAGCAAGGGCGGCACTGTGACCCACAGGCGCCTCGCCCTTTGGTGGAATTGGCGCGTGCGTATTTGCAGGCTGGCATGGGGGCAGAAGCAGTGGCCGTGTGGACGGCGTTGGAGCAGTTAGATGGGCAATGGCTGGCTTTGTTGGCGGGAGATTTCGCAGATGCTTGGAATTCTGATCGAAAAGTCTTGCAAGGCTATATAAACCTGCCTGAGCAGCTATCAAAATTGTATCAAAATCTTCCCAATATGGACCTTTTGGCGGCGCTCGTTGCTGTTCGGCAGCAGGCCGAAGGTGGCAGCAATGCGGCCGCGCAGAGCTACTTAGGACATTTGCGGCATAAGCCATCTCTGGTAGCGACGGCACGCTGGCTAGAGTCCCAGGCCGATGCTATGCACACCCTACTGCCGCAGGATGTGGTGCTGGCCTTGCAAAAAACGGCACAGCCTTTGCTGCGCTATCGCTGCAATACCTGCGGTTTTGAGGGTCAGCGCCATTATTGGCATTGCCCAGGCTGTCAGGCATGGGATGCTTATGCGCCTTTGCGGATAGAGGATTTGTAGAGGGGCGCCTTTTTGAGGTACTAGGACCTCACCAGCAGCAGGGTAGGCTTTGTGCTGCTCAATGCTTTGATTGAAAAAAGGGTTGAAATCCTTAAAATCTCTGATATATTAGACGCATCTAAATTAGATAAAAATAATATCTTGGATTGATGATGCTTGGGCAATTGATGACATCTTCCGATGCGATAGCCGTTCATGCGGATGAGGCTGCGCGCCTACTGCGCTCGCTGGCCAATCCGCACCGCCTGATGGTTTTGTGTCTTTTGGGCGAGGGCGAGCGCTGTGTCGGCGAGTTGAACACCGCATTGGCTTTGTCGCAGTCAGCGCTGTCGCAGCATCTTGCGGTGTTGCGTGAGGAAGGCTTAGTTGCCACGCGACGCGAAGGGCAAACCATTTACTACCGTGTTCCCCCCGGGCCGGCACTGCAAATTCTGCAGGTGTTGCACGGGATTTATTGCGCAGCCCCTAGCGCCTAAAAGTTTTTTTTGAAAGGAAAAGTCATGCCTTCTGAGCGTTTTATCGTGGACATCCCCAATGCCTGCACCCCAGGCACTGGCCTATGCACAGGCGGGCGCCCCAGCCCTGCACATTTGCAGCGTGCTGCCGAACTGGGCGTGAAGGTGGTCGTCAATCTCTGCCCACCAGCGGAAAGCCCGGGCTTTGACGAAGGCGCAGTAGTGGCCGGCTTGGGCATGAATTATGTGAATATCCCTGTGGCAGGCGCGGCAGATTTAACGCCTGCCAATGTGGCGCTGCTGGCTGCCGCCTTAGATGGTCATGGCCAAGAGCGCCGCACCCTGCTGCACTGCGCCAGCGGCAACCGTGTCGGCGCCATGCTGGCTTTAAAGGCCAAGCAAGTTGATGGCAAATCGCTGGCTGAGGCCTTAGAGATTGGCCGCGCTGCAGGTTTGCTGGGTCTAGAGCCCGTCGTGGCTCAGCTTTTGCAGGCCTAAATTTTTTTTTCTTAAGAAGGAGCGTTCTGATGCAAGCATCTATCGAGCAATGGGTTTTTCGTTTCGCGGGTCTGATGGTATTGGCCTCGGCCTTGCTGGCGCATTTTGTCCAGCCCAACTGGATTTGGCTGGCAGCCTTTGTTGGCGCCAATTTGCTGCAAGCCTCATTCACAGGCTTTTGCCCGCTGGCCAAGGTGTTGGCGCGGCTGGGCTTAAAGCCAGGCGCGGCTTTTGGCAAAGGTTGAAGGCCAGAGCTGCGATGGTGAAGACTTTCCGGGGGGCAATGCCATGCTGATTAAGCCGTTTAATAGCTATCAAAAAATGAGCTGTCCAGGCAGGTTTTTCGGCCTAAAAGCCCGATTTGGCCCTAAAAAAACCGCTTTTGTGGTGGCTGCGGTGCTGGCCTTGACCACGGCCTTGCATGGCGTGCAAGCTGCGCCTTTGCAAACGGCCACGATCGCTTGGCGGCAGGTACAAGCCACGCGCTCGGCCGAGGGCGTGGTGCAGGCCGAACGCCAATCCACCGTGGCGGCGCAAACGGGCGGGCGCATCACGCAAATTCTGTTTCGGCCCGGCGATGCGGTCAAACAAGGCCAAGTCATCATGCGCATAGACCCTAGTCTGGCGCAGCAACAAGTGGCGGGCGCACAAGCGCAGGTGGCCGAGGCGCAAGTGGCGCTGAATAAGGCCGAGAGCGACCACCAGCGCTACCGCGAACTATTGGCTAAAGGCTTTGTCAGCCAAGCGCAGATGGATGGCGTTGCTAGCCAATACCGCGCCGCACAAGCGCGGGTGCAGGCTTTGCGTGCAGGCAGTAGCCAGGCCAGCACCGCCCGTGGCTTTGCCGATGTCACCGCGCCCTATAGCGGCGTGATGTCGGCGCTGTTGGTGGAGGTGGGCGAAACCGCCGCGCCAGGCACGCCCTTGGCCACGGGTTTTGACCCTGCGTGGCTGCGTGCCACCGCGCAGCTGCCACAAGCTTGGCTTGATGCGGTGCGTGCTGGCAATCAGGCCTTTATTGAAGTGCCGGGGCAAAGCCAGTGGCTGCCCGCTGCCCGCATGGTGCTATTGCCTGCGGCTGACCCACGCACCCACAGTAGCGAGGTGCGGGTGTATCTGCCCGAGAACTTGCCAGACAACGCCCAAAGCTTGCTGCCCGGCCAGTTTGTGCGTTTGCACTTTGCTACGGGCACGGCGCGGCGTTTGACCGTGCCCGCAGCGGCGCTGCTGCAGCGCAGCGAATTGAGGGCGGTGTATGTGCTGCCCGAAAAAGGCCGCCCGCAGTTGCGCCAAGTGCGTTTGGGGCAGCGCCAAAGCGATGGCTCGTATGAAATTCTGGCGGGCTTGCGCGCGGGTGAAAAAGTGGCGCTAGACCCGATTGCGGCGGGGATGCAGCCTTGAATGGCAAGGTCTAAGTCTCCTTCCCCCTTTGGGGGAAGGTCGGGAAGGGGGCTTATTCGGGTGTAGCAGCTCTACTCCTGAAAGCCCCCACCCTAACCCTCCCCCAGAGGGGGAGGGGATAAGTCATCGATTCCTCCGCACGGGAAAGACGCAGCTGCTTAATGGAAAGAAAATTCATGAAAAACCTAGGCATCTCAGGGCGCATGGCGGCCTTCTTTTTGCACAGCCGTATGACGCCGCTGCTGGGCTTGGTGGCTTTGCTGCTGGGCTTGTTTGCCGTGGGCGTGACCCCGCGCGAGGAAGAGCCGCAGATCGATGTCACCATGGCCAATGTCATGCTCACCTTGCCTGGCGCCAGCAGCGCCGATGTGGAGCGCTTGGTGGCAGGGCCGATGGAGCAGCATTTGGCGCAGATGCAGGGGCTAGACCATGTGTATTCGGTTTCGCGCCCGGGCATGGCGCTGCTGACGGTGCAATTTAAAGTGGGCGTGCCGCGCGAATCGGCCTTGGTGCGCCTGCGCGATGCGGTCGATACCAGCGCCACGCTTTTTCCGTCTGAACTGGGCGTGAGTGCGCCCTTGCTCAAACCCAAAGGCATAGACGATGTACCCGTTCTCAGCCTGAGTTTGTTTAGGCCCAGTGCCGATAACGGGGCTGATGATTTAGCCCGCATTGCCCGCAGCCTAGAGGCTGAATTAAAACGCGTACCCGGCACGCGCGATGTGGCGCTGATAGGCGGGCCTGGGCGCGTGTTGCGGGTGGATTTAGACGCAGACCGCCTAGCTGCTGTGGGTATCAGCGCCCTGCAAATTCAACAAGCCCTGCAAGCAGCCAATAGCAGCTCGCCCGCGGGCAGCCTGGTGCAAAACAATCAGCAGGTGCAGGTGGTGACGGGCGATTTTTTCAAAAGTCGTGACGATGTGGCGAATTTAATCGTCGCCGTGCAAGGTGGCCTGCCTGTGTATTTGGCCGATGTCGCCACCATTCACGATGGCGCAGATCAGCCCCAGCGCTATGTTTGGCATGGTCTAGGCGCTGGGCAAAATCAACAGCCAGCAGGGGTGGAATACCCTGCCGTAACCATCAGCGTGACCAAAAAAGCAGGCGAAAACGCCGTGGATATTGCCCATGCGCTAGAGGCTAAGGTGCAGAGCTTGCGCGGCAGTTTGATTCCCGACGATGTGCGCGTGGAAGAAACCCGCAACTACGGCGCCACCGCCAATGACAAGGCGCAAAAGCTGATACAAAAACTAATTTTTGCCACCCTGTCTGTGGTGGCGCTGGTGTTTTTTGCCCTAGGCCGGCGCGAGGCGCTGATTGTGGGCGCTGCGGTGCTGCTGACCTTGGCCGCCACCCTATTTGCGTCTTGGGCTTGGGGTTTTACGCTCAACCGTGTCTCGCTTTTCGCCTTGATTTTCTCTATCGGCATCTTGGTTGATGACGCGATTGTGGTGGTGGAGAACATCCACAGGCACCGCCAGCTCTACCCTGAAAAAACCCTGGCGCAGCTCATCCCGGCAGCGGTTGATGAGGTCGGCGGCCCCACGATTTTGGCCACCTTCACCGTGATTGCCGCGCTTTTGCCTATGGCTTTTGTCTCGGGGCTGATGGGGCCGTATATGAGCCCCATCCCCATCAATGCCTCTATGGGTATGGTGATTTCGCTGGCTATCGCCTTTGTTATCACGCCGTGGATGGCGCTGCACTTTATGCACAAAAACGCGGCGGCGCATGGGGCAGGGCAGGGCGGCGATCATGCCGCAGCATCGCCCCGCTTGCAGCGTTTATTCAGCCGCGTCATGGCGCCTTTTTTAGATGCCGATACCAAGCGACAAGGCCGTAAAAACCGCCACAAACTCTATGCCGCAGTGCTGGCCTTGATTGTGCTGTCTGCCAGCCTCGCCGCCTTCAAACTGGTGGTGCTAAAAATGCTGCCCTTTGACAATAAATCGGAATTTCAAGTGGTGCTGGATATGCCCGCCGGCACGCCGCTGGAAGAAACCGCTGCCGTGCTGCATGAACTGGCTGCTGTGCTGGCGCAAGTGCCCGAGGTGACAAATTACCAAGCCTAC
>JAMIFN010000012.1:0-9670 GCA_035906235.1 Allobrachymonas sp.
TGGCCGCGCAGCATGGGCTAAAGGTGATTGAGGATTGCGCCCAAGCGCATGGCGGCAGCTATCAAGGCCGGCCGCTGGGCAGCATCGGCCATGTGGGGGCTTGGAGTTTTTGCCAAGACAAAATCATGACAACCGGCGGCGAAGGCGGCATGGTGACGACGAATGACGAGACGCTGTGGCGCAGCATGTGGAGCTATAAAGACCACGGCAAAAGCTATGCCGCCGTGTATGAACGCGAGCATGCCCCAGGCTTTAGGTGGCTGCATGAATCCTTTGGCACCAACTGGCGCATGTTGGAAGTGCAGGCCGTCATTGGCCGCATCCAGTTGCAACGCATGGCGGATTGGTCGGCCAAACGCCGCGCCTATGGTGAACAAATTTGGGCAACTTGCCGCGCCTTTGCCGCCCTGCGTGTACCTGATGTACCCACCGACAGCCAGCATGCGCATTACAAATGCTATGTCTATGTGCGCCCTGAGTTATTGGCCGAGGGCTGGAATCGCGACCGCATCGTGGCGCAAATAAACGCGCTGGGCGTGCCGTGTTTTCAGGGCACTTGTTCTGAGGTTTACCTGGAAAAAGCCTTTGATGGCACGGGCTTGCGCCCCGCTCAGCGCCTGCCTGTAGCCCAAGCCTTAGGCGAGGCCAGCATGATGTTTTTGGTGCACCCTACGCTCACGCCCGCTGAGGTGGAGAAAACTTGCGCAGTGATCGCAACCGTCATGGAGCAGGCATGTCTGAACGCCTGAGCTTGCATCGCTTAGGGCAGCACCTGACCCTGCTGCCCCGCCCCACCAAATTGGTTTTGGTGTTGGCGCTGGATGTGTTGTCCGCATGGCTGGCGCTGTGGGCTGCTTTTTACCTGCGCCTGGAACAAATAGGCGGCCCTGTTAATGCGCAATGCTGGGTGTATGCCTGTGTTTTGGTCTTTGTGCCGATTTTTATCCGCATGGGGCTGTATCGGGCGATTTTTCGCTATGTCAGCATCCATGCTTTGGTTGCCATGGGGCGTGCCATGGCGATCTATACCGGCGTGCTATTTGTGCTCTTGCTCGGTTTGCAGCTGCATGGTGTGCCGCGCAGCGTAGGGCTGATTCAGCCCTTGGTGTTTGTGGTTTTGGCTGGCTTGTGGCGGGTGTTGGCGCGCCAGCTTTTACGCCAAGCTGCAGGTCGGGGCGCACATGGGCGGCTGTTGATTTATGGCGCTGGCGCTGCAGGGGTGCAAACTGCAGCAGCTTTGCGCGCTTCGCCAGAATTTGTGCTGACGGGCATGGTTGATAGCGACCCGCAAAAAATCGGACGATTCATTCATGGCCTGAAGGTGATCGCGCCCGAGGCAGTGGCTGATTTTGTGCGCGACGCGCAGGTAAGCGATATTTTGCTGGCGATTCCCTCGCTGGGGCGGCAGCAGCGCCAAGAGATTTTGGCGCAATTGCAGCCTTTGCCTGCGCATGTGCGCACCCTTCCAAGTTTGGTCGATTTAGCCACGGGGCGTGTGGGGTTGACGGATTTTCAAGAACTGGAAATTGAAGATTTGCTGGGGCGCGAATCGGTTTTGCCCGATGCCGATTTGCTGGCGAAAAACCTGCGGGGCAAAGTGGTGTTGATCACGGGCGCGGGTGGCAGTATTGGTAGCGAGCTGTGCCGCCAAATCGTGCAAGAGCAGCCCCAGCAGGTGATTTTGCTAGAGCACAACGAGTTTGGCCTCTACGCCATCCACCATGAATTAGAACGGGTGTGTAGGTGCCAAGGCCTGTCGGTGGAATTGACCCCGGTTTTGGCCAGCATCCGCAATTTGCGTCGCTTGCGGGCGGTGTTTGCCCAATCCCGCCCTGACACGGTTTTTCATGCTGCGGCTTATAAGCATGTGCCCTTGGTGCAGTGCAACCCTGCCGAGGGAATCATCAACAATATTTTTGGCACCCTGAATACCGCGCGCGCAGCGATAGAGGTGGGGGTAGCCAGTTTTGTGCTGATTTCTACCGATAAAGCCGTGCGCCCCACTAATGTGATGGGCGCCAGTAAACGCATGGCGGAACTGTGTTTGCAGGCTTTGGCCAGTAGCGCCAGCGTGGATTTTTCTGCTCTAGATGGCCACGCAGAGCCTATGCCAATTGCCCAGCGCACCAATTTCTCGATGGTGCGTTTTGGCAATGTGCTGGGCAGCAGCGGCAGTGTGGTGCCGCTGTTTCGCCAACAGCTGAAACAGGGCGGCCCGCTGACGGTGACGCATGCCGAGGTGACGCGATACTTTATGACCATCCCCGAGGCGGCGCAGCTGGTGCTGCAGGCAGGCACCATGGCGCAAGGTGGCGAGGTGTTTGTGCTGGACATGGGGCAGCCCGTCAAAATCATCGATTTGGCACGGCGTATGGTGGAGTTGTCTGGCCTGCAGGTTAAAGACGCGGCGCACCCGCATGGCGATATTGAAATTCAGGTGGTGGGTTTACGCCCGGGTGAAAAATTGTACGAGGAGCTGCTGATCGGCGATAACCCACAATCGACCTCGCACCCGCGCATCATGAAGGCGCATGAAGAGTTTTTGTCTTGGGCGGAGTTGCTGCCAACCTTGCTGACCTTGCGCCGAGCAGCACAATTTCAGCAGAGCGAAATCATCCACGCCGTGCTGCAACAGTTGGTCAGTGGCTACGCCAGCCCTGCGGCGCACGAAATGCCCTGCACCGCCATGCCATCTCGGTTTGAATGATGTTATGAAACGATAGCTGCTCAGGCAGGTTTGGCGGCCTAAATGGCCAATTTGGTTCCAAATTGCCATGCTCAACGCCAAAGTGTGAAGGGTGCATGCCTCATCGAGCATGGTGAATGGGGGCTGCGTAGCACCTGCCCGACGCGGGGCGCAAATAGCCAGGGCTTTTATTCGCCACGGCAGGCCTGCTGTGACTAGAATGGCTCGTCCTCTGCGCGGGCTAAGCCGCACAGACCCCTCCTGCGGCTGCCTTTGCCCTAGAAGACCATGTCCGATACCCCGCTTGCTTTGAAGATTTTTGTCCTCGGTTTTGCTGAGGCAGAGCTGCGCTTGCTGGACGCGGCGGTGCGCCTTTCTGAGCGGCGCAAACCCCAATTGGTATTGGTTAACCAGGCCGATTGCACCACGGCCGATGTGTGGCTGATTGATGGCCTCGCGGCGGTAGAGGACAAAAAATGGGCGATTCGTACCCTGCGCACCATCCCCGAAAAGGTGGTGATTTGGGTCGATGCAGCCAAAATTCCAGCCGACCATACCGCCCTGCAGCGGCCTGTAGCTTGGGTCAATTTGCCCGCCATTTTGGGCAAGGCCATTGAAAATCAATCACAGGCTACCGAGTTCAAGGCGCAGGATGCGGGGATAAGCATCCCGGCTGGTGCCGCCGCCAAGCCCGAAATTTTGGTTGTGGACGACAGCGCCCCCGCACGCTTGCACCTCCGCGGTTTGCTAGAAAAGCGCGGCTACGCCGTGCGCGAGGCAGAGACGGCGGAATTGGCGCTTAACGCCCTAGAGCAACACCCAGCATGCGCGGGCGTGCTGATGGATGTCATGCTGCCCGGCATGGATGGCTATGAGGCCTGTCGCAGCATCCGCGCCAAGCAGCCGAACCTGCCTATCATCATGCTGACCAGTCGCAGCTCGCCCTTTGACCGCATTCGTGGCAGTATGGCGGGCTGTCATGCCTATTTGACCAAACCACCAGACCCTACCGAGCTGTATGAGCTGCTGGGCAAATATGCGGCGGTGGTGTAAATCGGCGCCAGAAAAAAAAGGGAGTGCACACATGAAGCCGACCATTTTGGTTGTGGAAGACAGTCAAGTCGATCGCCTGCGTTTGCTGAAATTGCTGGACGCTGCGGGTTATAGCGTCAGCACCGCGCAAAACGGCTTAGAGGCCATCGAGCAGGTGCGGCACATTGCGCCAGCGCTGATTTTGATGGATGTAAATATGCCGCAAATGGATGGCTTTGCCGCCACCAGAGCCTTGCGCGGCGGCGAGCAAACCAAGCATATTCCCGTCATTTTGGTCACCGCAAAAAACCAAAAAGCCGATCTGGCCTGGGGGCAAATGCTGGGTGCCAAAGGCTATATCACCAAACCCTATGCGGACGAGCTGCTGCTAGAGCAAGTACGCGAAGTGCTGCGTGCCAACGCCTGATACGGTAAAGGCCAGCTGGTGCAAGCCTCAGACGATGCTTTCTCGGATCTGGTGCTCGATACCCTGCGCCTGCAAGAAGCCATCACGCAAGCCAATCGTGCGCCGCAGCATGAAAGGGCGTGGTTTTTGCAGAACACGCGGCAGACCCTGTTCGTCGCGGGTGTGCATTGGATGATTCGGCATGATGAAGCCTGTGAATTGCTCGACCCTCTCCCCTTGGCCTTTTTACCAGGAATGCCCCCTTGGTTTTGTGGCCTCGCGCATTGGCATGGCCAGGCTTTGCCGGTGCTGGATTTGGCGCAGTTTTGGCAACTGTCGCCAGCCGTAGCTAACCCAGATACCCTGAAGCATTCGCACGATACCCCCAAGGCACGGCCTGATGCGCCGGCCTTGTTCAAACGCATGCTCTTGGTGCTGGGGCAGGGCGAACAGGCAGCTGGCGTTTACCTCGATCGCTTGCCGCGACATTTGCGCCTGAGTGATGCGCAAGCGCTGCCCGAATTTGACATCCAAACTGCCTCTATCCCCATCCCCTCCACGATGCGTGCCTGTGTGCGTGGCGTGTATGTTCAGGGTAAAAAAAGCTGGTTGGATGTGGATGTACAGGCACTGCTGCAATTGCTAGAGCAGGCTCTACAAACGCCGCAAACGCTTTAAACCCACGCTCTCCTGATTGCCTTATGAAAAACCTATCCCCCTGGATATTGACCCTGTGGCGCCGCCCGCGTACTGCGGTGCAGCCGTATCAGGCTGGCGATTTAAAGCAGGCCATCGGCTTTGTCATTCGCATTTTTGCGTTGCTGTTGTTGTGCTATCTGGGCACCATGGTCTGGGGCGTGTATTTGGCGCAGCAGACGGCGAAGCTGCAAAAATTTAACGCCCAAATCTACAGCTTCAATGCCAATGTGGGTGCCTTGCGCGATGAACTCAACAGCAATTTCCTCTACATCCCCGACAGCATGCAGAGCATATTGGAAGGCGGCGCTGCCGCGCACCAGCCCGAAAACGAAGCCAACATCACTCTTGCGCGAATGAAGGGGCTAGCGCAAGCCATGGGGGATGCCGAAAGCGCGCGATTATTGGTCGAAATCCAGCGCAATTTTCAGCAATACCAAGGCAACTTTGCCCAAATCGCGCAGGCATTATCGGACCCTGAACGCCGCGATGCTGCCACCAGCTTAGGCCCCAGCCGCGAGGTAAGTGTCATAGTGGGCAATGCCAACGATGCCCTGCTACACGCCGAGCAGGATGTGCAGCTACTCTATGAGCGCACCGAGGCGCAGCGCATCGCTACCACCAATCGGATGTACACAGGCGTCATCATTGGTGCCTTGTTGTTGGTGCTGACGCTGCTGGGCTTGGGGATATCGCTCTCGCGCACCAGGCGCCAAGCCAATCAGGCTATGGTGCAGGCTGTGGTGGCCGCGCGCGAGAAAGAAGCCGAAAACGACAACATCAACAATTCGGCGATTTTGCTGCTGCAGGCCGTCAGCGATATGGCGGGGCGCAATTTGTGTGCCCGCGCCCCCGTCACACAGGATGTGGTGGGTACGGTGGCCGATTCGATCAATGGCCTAGCCGAAGAAATGCAAAAAGTTCTGCAAGGCGTACATACCGTGGCCGAGCAGGTGCGCAGCGCCTCGGGCCAAGTGCGGACGCAGGCGCAATTGGTGCAAGACACCGCCCAAACCGAACGCCAGCGCCTAGACGGCATGGGCAACACATTGGGGCAGGCTACTGAGGTCATGGTAGCGGTGGCGCAGCGTGCTGCCCTGAGCAAAAGCGCGGCGCACGACGCTACGCTTGCCACGGAAAGCGCCCTAGCCACGGTCAATGCCACCGTCGATGGCATGGTCGCTATCCGCGACACCATAGGCGAGACGGAAAAACGCATCAAACGCCTGGGCGAGCGTTCGCAAGAAATCTCCAGCATGGTCAATCTAATCAACACCATTGCCGAGCGCACCCATGTGCTGGCGCTCAACGCCGCCATGCAAGCGGCGGTAGCGGGCGACGCTGGGCGCGGTTTTGCCGTGGTGGCTGAGGAGGTACAACGCCTGGCCGAAAGCGCGCGCCAGGCAACGCAGCAAATCGCGGGTTTGGTCGGCAACATTCAGGTCGAAACGCAAGAGGCCATCAGCACCGTGGGGCGCACCATTGCGCAGGTGGTACACGGCTCGCAACAGGCGCAAACGGCGGGCGAGCAAATGCAGCAAACCAAACTCATCACCGCTGAGCTGGTGACCCAGGTGCACGATATTGCCAACGCGGCCGAGGCGCAAAAATTGCTGTCGGCGCAATTGCTGGAATCGGTGCAGCAAATCGGCGTCAGCACCGAACAAACGGCGGCACAAATCCACGAACAAAACCTGCAAACCGAACGCTTGCAAGACGCAGCGCGCCAATTGGTGCAGGCTGTTGGCGTGTTTAGATTGAATACCGGCACACCAGAAGCCGCGCCAGATTTAACCCTAGGCGTATAGCTGCGGATGGGTTTGGGGACATGAATCTGTCGCAGCTACTCCAGGCCTTTGCCGGCGAAATCGAGGCGCTTGCCCCCGAGTTGCAATCGTGCCTGCAGCGCCTGCGGGCGCCCGCAGATGAGGAGGCATTTTTAGGCAGTGTGCAAGACTACGCCAGCCTGATGCAGCGCTGGGCAGAAGCTGCGCAAACGGCGGACTTTGATGGCTTAAACCTCGCTTGCATGGCAGTGATGGAGAACGCCATGCTTTTGGCCATCTGCCCCGAGGGTGCGCGTTCGGCGGGTATCGATTTCTTGGCAGACTGGCCGACATATTTATTACCCTGTTTGCGCCATCCTGCTGAAGCTGACCCTGCGGCGGCTTTGGTGCAGTACCTCAGCCGCGCGCCCCAGGGTTTGGATGCGCAGCAGGCCTGGCGCCTGATGTACCAACTGGGGCGTATGGGGCAACAAATAGCACAGGTGGCACAGGTGGCCAGTTTCGCCACAGTGCCAGCGCTGCCGCTGCAACAACGCGCCACTTTGGATGCCATCAGCTTGCGCCTGCCCGCAGATCTGGATCCGCAATTGCTAGAGAGCTTTTACCAAGAAGCCCCGCAGCAGGCACGCCGCCTGACGGTTTTGGTGCAGGCGCTGCAAAGTGCGCCGCTGGATGCGGGCTTGGCGCCGCAATTGGTACAGGCGCAGCGCCTGGCGCATACGCTCAAAGGCTCGGGGGCGATTTTTGGTTTGCGGGGCATCAGCAGTTTGGCGCACCCTTTAGAGGGGATTTTTGAACAAATGCAGAACTGGATCGCCGATGGCAGTCTGCCGCAGCAAGCTGGGGCAGACTCGGCTTCGATGGTGACGCGCAGCAGTAGGGGCTGGTTGGCCTTGGCGCTGGATGCGGTGCATTGTCTGGAACAAATGGTCGGCAGTGTCAGTGGACAAGACCAGCCACCCTTGCACGCGCTAGAGGTTTTGCAGGCCCTGCTGGATGCGCAGCAACAATGGCTAGGCGCTGCTAGTGGCGTGGTTGGTGGCGTGGTGGGTGGCGCGGCATCGACGCCCCAGCCTGGTTCGGCCAGTGTGGATACCACCCCATCACAGGTCCAGGCTCAGGCTGAGGATCAGGTTGCCACTTTGCGTATCAGCGTGCTGCAGTTGGAAGAGATTTTCCGCCTCAGCGGGCAGCTGTGCATTGTGCAAACCACGCAGCAAGGCCGCCTAAAAAAATTGCATGAACGCCTGCAATTGCTGCAAAGCCAAAACACCCGCTGGCAAAAAAGCCTCGGCGATCTGGCTGCACTATTGCAACACCAACACCAACACCACAATCAGCAGCACCACCACCACCACCACCAACAACAAGCACGCCAGCACAGCGATGCCTTTGACGCGCTCGAACTGGATGATTACAGCGCCTTGCACGAGGCCATGCTCAGCCTGCAGGAAGGCGCCTACGATAGCCACTTGGCCAGTGCGCGTTTGCAAGACGAAGTGCAAGCCTGGACACAGGCGCAGCAGCATGACGAGCACCTGGCGAAAACCTTGCAATACGAGGTCTTGCAGGCGCGTATGCGCAGTGTCGCCAGCATCCGCGCGCGCGCCGAGCGCACGGTGCGCATTACGGCAGAGAGTACGGGCAAGCAGGCGCAATTGCAGCTAGAGGGCGAGCAGGTGCGGGTCGATGCGGCGCTGTTGGGCAGCCTGATGGAGCCATTGATGCACCTGCTGCGCAATGCCATAGACCACGGCCTAGAAACCCCAGTTCAGCGTGAAGCTGCGGGAAAACTGGCCTGCGGCAGCGTGCGTTTGGCTTTTGTCCGTTTAGGCTCGCAGGTCAGTCTGCGTTGCCAAGACGATGGTCGAGGGCTGAATCTGGCAGCGGTGCGCCGCCGTGCCGAGGATCTGGGGTGGCTGCAGCCGGGGCAGCCCTTGGCTGACCAAGAACTGGCGCGTTTGATTTTTGCACCCGGGTTTTCCACCCGCCAGCAGTTAAGCGAAATCTCCGGGCGCGGCGTCGGCCTGGATGTGGTGCACGGCTGGGCGGCATCGGTCGGCGGTAGTGTGGATGTGTTACTGGATGCATCGCAGCCGGGTTTGTGCATCGAGCTGCGCTTTCCCGCCTCCTTATCCATGGTGCCCGCACTGCTGGTACAGGTGGCGGGGCAGCGTTTTGCCTTGCCTGCCGTACAAATCGAACAGGCGCTGGCGCCAGGCATGGGGCAGTTGCACACCCAGGCCGATGGCAGCTTGCAGTGGGCATACCAAGGTCGCACGCTGCCGGCCTATGTGCTGGCTCCGTATCTGGGTTTGCCCGCCCCTAGCGATACCCTGTCGTGTGCGGTCGTGCTGGTACAGCGCCAGCACCATACCTTAGCCTTGCTGGTGGATGCTTTGCTGGACGCGCGCGAATGGTTGGTCAAAGACCTCGGGCGTTTTAGCCGTCACGCCAAAGGTGCCACCGGCGTATCCATATTGGAGGATGGTGGTCTGGCCGTGCATCTGGATGTGGCTGTTTTGCTGGGCAATAAGGCAACGCTGCCCATCCGTCTCAGGCCTGCACCTGCACCACTGCCACGGATACTGGTGGTGGATGATTCCTTCAGCGTGCGCAGCAGCCTGCGCCAATTGCTAGAAGACGCGGGCTATGCGGTGGACACCGCCCGCGATGGATTAGAGGCCATCGCCAGCCTGCAAGCCCAGCCCGCGCGCGTGTTGCTGACCGATTTAGAAATGCCCAATATGAACGGCGCCGAGATCACGGCTTATTTGCGCGGCCAGCCCGCTTGGGTGGATTTACCCATCATCATGATTAGCTCGCGCACGCACGAGAAACACCGACAACTCGCCGCGCAGGCTGGGGTCAATGCGTACTTAGGCAAACCCTATGCTGAGGCCGAATTATTGGCCTTGATTAGCCAGTTTTTAGGCAAAAAACCCATCTAAAAAGTGAGCTACTCAGGCAGGTTTTCTAATGATTTTGTGGAAAACTAAGGTTAATTATTTGATACAAAACGATAGCATTTGCTCATTATCCCAATTTTGGGATAATTTCTGC
>JAMIFN010000013.1:0-12868 GCA_035906235.1 Allobrachymonas sp.
GATTAGTGAGGCGTTTATCCAGCACCGTGCCGCCAGTACCAGGGGCAACAAACATCTTTGAGGCCTTGGGGCTTTGCGCCAGTTTCCAGGCCAGGGCGTGTTCACGGCCACCTGAGCCGATAACAAGAACTTTCATGAGCACAATCTTTTAAAAAAACAATCGGTAACCTAGCCAGAGCAATAAGACCCCAGCCGCGCACAGCAAAAAAGTGATGCCGCGGCGCGCACGCTGTTGAATCTCCAACGCGCCTTGATTAACCCGCATGGCCTTTTCATTCACCTCTTTGGCCAGCGCCAGCTGCTGCTCAACTTTGTCCATGCTGGCTTTTTGCAAAGCGATGGCCTCGCGCCGCAGCACATTGCCTTCGAGCAAAAGCTGCTCTATACGGGCTAGTCGCTCATCGTTCATGGCAAATCCAGCTCGGCGTTGTGGTACACGCCTTGGGTATCGTCCAAGTCTTCTAGCATATCCAACAGTTTTTGCATCTTCACAGCATCATCACCGGCCAGCGCCACAGGCACATCGGCACGCATGGTGATTTCGGCCACTTCCGCCGTAAAGCCGGCTTGCACCAGCGCGTCGCGCACGGCTTCAAAATCGGCGGGGGCGGTTATAACTTCGATGCCGCCTTCTTCATCGGCAATCACATCTTCAGCGCCCGCTTCTAGCGCAGCTTCCATGACCTTGTCTTCATCCACGCCTGGGGCTAGCAAAATTTGCCCCACATGCTTGAACTGATAAGACACGGAACCATCGGTGCCCAGATTGCCGCCGCATTTGCTGAACGCGTGGCGCACTTCGGCCACGGTGCGCACCTTGTTGTCGGTCATGGTGTCCACCATGATGGCCGCGCCGCCTATGCCATAGCCTTCGTAGCGGATTTCTTCGTAAGTCACGCCTTCTAAATTACCCGTGGCTTTGTCGATATTGCGCTTGATGTTGTCTGCCGGCATATTGGCAGCCTTGGCTTTGTCGATCGCCAGGCGCAAGCGCGGATTGGCCGTGATGTCGCCGCCACCAGCACGGGCCGCCACCATAATTTCACGGATGATGCGGGTCCAAACCTTGCCGCGCTTTTCGTCTTGACGACCTTTGCGGTGCTGAATATTGGCCCATTTGCTATGCCCTGCCATGATCGTGAACTCTTTCGCTCTAGTTAAGGGGGATTTCGTTATAGTCCTCTATTCTAATTTCCTCCTGCCTGCGCAGCCCAAGCCTGAACTGAAAAAACACCATGAGCGAACTCCATCTTGCCCAAAACACCCACACCAGCTGCGCCTTGCAGCTCGACAAAGCCAACCGCCATGGCCTGATCACGGGTGCGACCGGCACGGGCAAAACCGTCACCCTGCAAAAACTGGCCGAAGGCTTCTCCGCCGCAGGCGTGCCCGTTTTTATGGCTGACATCAAGGGCGATTTGACCGGCATCAGCCAACTGGGGCAGCCAGGCGACAAGCTCAAAAGCATTTTGGCCGAACGCGGCATAGTCCTGCCCACGCCCAGCAGCTGCCCCACCACGCTGTGGGATGTTTTTGCTAGCCAAGGCCACCCCGTGCGCGCCACCATCAGCGATATGGGGCCGCTATTGCTGGCACGCATGCTCGATTTAAACGAAGTGCAAAGCGGCGTGCTGCAACTGGTTTTTAAAATTGCTGATGACCAGCAGCTGGCGCTTTTAGACATGAAAGACCTGCGCGCCATGTGCCAGGCTGTGGCTGAAAATGCGCGCGAATTCACCACCAGCTACGGCAATATCAGCGCGGCCTCCATTGGGGCGATTCAACGCGCCCTGCTGCAAATTGAAACGCAAGGCGGTGAGCAGTTTTTTGGCGAGCCCATGCTCAATATCGCCGACATGATGCAGACCACAGGCGGCAAGGGCGTGATCAATATCTTGGCTGCCGACAAGCTGCTCAACGCCCCGCGTCTCTACGCCACCTTCTTGCTGTGGCTGCTGTCCGAACTGTACGAAAGTCTGCCCGAGGTGGGCGACCTGCCCGCCCCAAAAATGGTATTTTTCTTTGACGAGGCGCATTTGCTGTTCAAGGACGCCCCCAAAGTACTGTTAGAACGCATCGAGCTGATTGTGCGGCTCTCGCGCTCTAAGGGTGTGGGTGTGTATTTCGTCACGCAAAACCCGCTAGATATCCCCGACAGCGTATTGGCGCAGCTCGGCAACCGCGTGCAGCATGCTCTGCGTGCCTTTACCCCACGCGACCAAAAAGCCGTGCAAACGGCAGCTTCCACCATGCGCCCCAATGCAGGCTTAGATATTGGCGCTGCCATTACCGAGCTGGCCGTGGGCGAAGCCCTCATCAGTTTCTTAGACGCCAAAGGCACGCCCTGCCCGACCGAGCGCGTCTTCGTCATTCCACCGGCCAGCTTCATTGGCCCCATCACCGCTGCGCAACGCCAAGATTTGCTGAAAAACTCACTGGTTGCAGGCGTGTACGAACAAGCCCAAGACCGCGCATCGGCCTACGAGATTTTGCGGCAACGCGCCGGCAGTGGCCATGAAGCAGGCAGCAGCCGAGGCAGCGCGGGCGCCTTGCAAGGCAGCCTAGGCGGGCAAGAAGCCCCTCAAGGCTCTGACGCCGGAGGCGCAGAGGGCGGTGGCTTGCTGGGCCAAGCACTGGGCATGGTTAAAGAGGCGCTCATTGGGCGCACGGGACCGCGTGGCGGCCAGTACGACGGGCTGGTGCAGCAAATCGTTAAAGGCGAAGCGCGCCGAGTTGGGCGCGATTTGCTGCGCGGCGTGCTCGGCGGCCTGATCGGCGGGCGCAAGCGCTAAGCGCGTCCCCACCCTGCCCCCGCACGGTTCAAACGCTCAGGTTTTTGACAAACACTTTGCTGCGCCTGTCGGTGTTGTATTTTTTGCGCTTGGCCTCGGGTAGCCAGTCGATATCGACCTCTTTAAAGCCGCGCTTGATAAACCAGTGCATGGTGCGAGTAGAAAGCACAAAAATGCTTTTTAGCCCCAGGGCGCGGGCGCGTTGCTCGATGTGTTTGAGCAGGCGCTCGCCATCGCCCTTGCCCTGCACACTGGGGCTAACGGTGACCGAGGCCATCTCGCCCGTGCCCTGCTCGGGGTAGGGGTAAAGCGCGGCGCAGCCAAAAATCACACCGTCGTGGTCGATCACGCTGTAATAGGCGATATCGCGCTCAATGTCTTTGCGGCTGCGCTTGATCATGGTGCCGTCGTCCTCAAACGGTTCAATCAGCTGCACGATGGCGGCCACATCATCGGCGGTGGCAGGGCGCAGCTCTTCTAGGCGCTCATCCACCACCATGGTGCCGATGCCGTCGTGCACATAAATCTCTTGCAAGATAGCGCCATCTTTGGCAAAGGGGATGATGTGCGAGCGCTCGACCCCGCCGACACAAGCCTTGACACAATGGCGCAGATAAAAATCGGGCGCACTGGCATCAAAATCTTGCTGCGCGCTGCGCTGGCTTTGCTCGGCCGCCAGCAGGCGGCGCGCGTCGGCCAGTGAGAGCTCGGTATCGACCGGATTGTCTTCGCCTGCAGGCTCAAAGGGGCGCACGCGGATGCCGTCAATCTCGGTAAAAAACACCAATTTATCGGCCTTGAGCGCAATCGCCACCGAAGTCGCCACCTCCTCCATGGCCAAATTAAAAGCCTCGCCCGTGGGTGAAAAACCGAAGGGCGAGATCAGCACCAGCGCCCCCATATCCAGGGTGCGCCGAATAAAAGCCGTATCTACCTTGCGCACCACACCCGAGTGCTTGAAATCCACGCCATTGACGATGCCCATAGGCCGCGCAGTGATGAAATTGCCCGAAATCACGCGCACGGTGGAATCGGCCATGGGCGTATTGGGCAGGCCCTGGCTAAAGGCCGCTTCAATCTCAAAGCGCAATTGCCCCGCAGCCTCTTGCGCGGCGTCAAGCGCGGCGCTATCGGTCAGGCGCACGCCGTGGCTAAAGACCGATTGCAGATGTTTGGCTTCCAGCTGCTCGTTAATCTGCGGGCGAAAACCATGCACCAGCACGATTTGCACGCCCATGCTTTGAATCAGCGCCAAATCCTGCACGATGCTGCCCAAATAACCCGCTGCAATCGCTTCACCCGGCACGCCGACAACAAAAGTCTGGTGCCGAAATTTATGGATATAGGGCGCAACCGAGCGAAACCAATCAACAAACAAAGGGGCTGGAGTAGTAACTGGCATAAGCGAACAAAAATAAAAAACGGGCGGCCATCAAAAGTAAGACCTGAGGCCTGAGATCGGGCGCTATGCTAAAGCAGCATTCGCCTGAAGGCAGCACTTCATCTTCGCACCTTACACCAGCACGCGCTCGATGCCGCCTTGGTTGGCGGTGGCCACAAACTCGGGCAACCAGTTTTCGCCCAAGATTTGTTTGGCCATTTCGATGACGATGTAATCGGCCTCGAGCAAGCCGTTTTGCAAATCGCCCTCGTAGCGCATCAGGCCTTGCAGGCAAGCTGGGCAGCTGGTCAAAATTTTGACATTGCCATCAGCAGGCAAGTCAAAGTTTTCGCGCAGTTGCGCCACGCCTTTTTGGATTTCTTCCTCTTTGCGGAAACGCACTTGGGTCGAAACATCGGGGCGTGCCACAGCCAGCGTGCCGCTTTCGCCGCAGCAGCGGGCGTTGTCGATGACTTGTTCGCCCACCAGCGCCTTCACCGTGGTCATGGTGTCTTGCTGTTTCATGGGGTTGTGGCAAGGCTGGTGGAAGAGGTAGGCGGCTTTATTGCCGTGCAGTTGTACGCCTTTTTCCAGCAGGTATTCGTGAATATCAATGATGCGGCTGCCGGGGAAGATTTTGTCAAACTCGTAGCTTTGCAGCTGGTCATAACAAGTGCCGCAGCTGACCACCACGGTTTTGATGTCGAGGTAGTTGAGCGTATTGGCCACGCGGTGGAAGAGCACGCGGTTGTCGGTGATCATCTTGTCGGCCTTGTCGTACTGCCCTGAGCCGCGCTGTGGGTAGCCGCAGCACAAATAGCCAGGCGGCAGCACGGTTTGCACGCCTGCGTGCCAGAGCATGGCTTGCGTGGCTAGGCCAACTTGGCTGAACAGGCGTTCAGAGCCGCAGCCGGGGAAGTAAAACACCGCCTCGGTCTCGCTGGTGGTGGCCTGCGGGTTGCGGATGATGGGCACATAGTCGGGGTTTTCAATGTCCAGCAGCGCCCTGGCCGTTTTCTTGGGCAGATTGCCAGGCATTTTTTTGTTCACAAAGTGAATCACCTGTTCAACGATGGGCGCTTTGCCTACGGTGGCGGGCGGTGCTTTGGTCTGCTTTTTGGCCACGATTTTCAGCACATCGTTGGCCATGCGCTGGGCTTTGGCCATGGCGCCGTAAATCACGGTGCGCGTCGCCGCCACAGTGCGCGGGTCTTTGGCGTTCAAGAAGAACATGGCCAGCTTTTTGCCGGGGTTAAAGCTTTGCTTGTCCATTTTGCGCAGCAAATTGCGCATATTCATGCTGACATCGCCAAAGTCGATATCCACGGGGCAAGGCGCTAAGCAACGGTGGCAAATGGTGCAGTGGTCGGCCACATCTTCAAACTCTTCCCAATGGCGCAGGCTGACGCCACGGCGGGTTTGTTCTTCGTACAAAAAGGCTTCAACCAAGAGCGAAGTCGCCAAAATTTTATTGCGCGGGCTGTAGAGCAAATTGGCGCGTGGCACATGGGTCGAGCATTCGGGCTTGCACTTGCCGCAGCGCAGACAGTCTTTGATGCTGGTGGCGATCGAGCCGATATCGCTTTGCTGCATGATGAGCGATTCATAGCCCATCAAGCTAAACGAGGGCGTGTAGGCCTCGGTCAAATCGGCAAAGCGCGGCTGCGGGTTTTTTGCGACCGTTTTCAGGGTTTCAAGGCTTAAAACCTGCCCTGGCAGCTCTTGATTTCGTAGCAATTTGCCTTTATTGAAGACCCCATTCGGGTCGATTTTGGCCTTGTACTGGGCAAAGGGCGCCAATTCATCATCGCTCAAAAATTCCAGCTTAGTGATGCCGATGCCGTGCTCGCCCGAGATCACGCCGTCTAGCTTGCGTGCCAGCGCCATGATGCGCGTCACGGCCTCGTGCGCGGTTTGCAGCATCTCGTAATCGTCAGAATTGACGGGGATGTTGGTGTGCACATTGCCATCGCCCGCGTGCATATGCAGCGCTACCCACACTTTGCCGCGCAGCACGCGTTGGTGGATGGCATTCATCTCCGCCAACACCGGCGCAAACACACCACCGGTGAACAATTTGCGCAAAGGGTTACGCAGTTGCAGCTTCCAGCTGGCACGCAGGCTGTGGTCTTGCAGTTGCACAAACAATTCGTCGATGCGGCCATACCAGTCTTGCCATTGCGCCCGCGCCGTGCGGATGATGTTTTGGGCCTCGTCCACGCGCTCGGCCAGCATGTCTTTGCTGGGTACTTCGCCGTCGTCTTCGACCTTGCCTAGGGGCAGATGGCCTTGTTCGAAAAAGGCCAGCAGCGCATCGGCCATTTTCAGCTTGTTGCGCAGCGACAGCTCGATATTGATGCGCTCGATGCCGTCGGTGTATTCAGCCATGCGCGGCAGGGGGATGACCACATCCTCATTGACCTTAAAGGCATTGGTGTGGCGGCTGATGGCTGCGGTGCGTTTGCGGTCGGCCCAGAATTTTTTGCGCGTATCGGCGCTGATGGCGATAAAGCCCTCGCCGTTGCGGCTGCCGGCTATGCGCACGACCTCGCTGGTGGCGCGCGCCACCGCATCAGCGTCGTCGCCCACAATGTCGCCTATCAGCACCATTTTGGGCAGGCTGGCTGCGGTTTTATCGCGTGCCGCTGCGGTGTTGGCGCTTTCGGCCCCGCGCTTGGATTTGGTGGCATAACCCACAGCGCGCAGATAGCGGTCGTCTAAATGCTCTAAACCCGCCAGCATCACGCCCGTGCGGCGCTGCTCAGCAAACATAAAGTCTTTGATTTCCACAATGCTGGGCACGGCATCGCGGGCATGGCCAAAAAATTCCAAACAAACGGTGCGCGTGTGTTCGGGCATGCGGTGCACCACCCAGCGGCAGCTGGTAATCAGGCCGTCGGTGCCTTCTTTTTGGATGCCGGGCAAACCCGCCAAAAATTTGTCGGTCACATCTTTGCCCAAGCCTTCTTTGCGGAAGGTGGAGCCGGGAATATCGAGGCGTTCGCTGCGGTAGGGCTGCGCCCAGTCGATGTGTTTTTCAGCTTTGAAGTAGCGCAGCTCAAAGCTGGCCATGGGCGCGTCGTGTATCTTGCCCAGATTGTGATCTAGGCGCAGCACTTCCAGCCATTCGCCCTGGGGCGTGACCATGCGCCAGCTGGCCAAATTGTCTAGCGCCGTGCCCCAGAGCACGGCTTTTTTGCCACCCGCATTCATGGCCACATTGCCGCCTACGCAGCTGGCTTCGGCGCTGGTGGGGTCCACGGCAAACACAAAACCCGCGCGTTCAGCCGCATTGGCCACGCGTTGCGTGACGACGCCCGCTTCCGTCCACACCGTGGGCACTTTGTGCGCAATGCCGGGCAGATCGACCAGCTCGACCTCGGTCATGGCTTCGAGCTTTTCGGTATTGATGACGGCGCTATTCCACACCAGGGGTACGGCACCGCCGGTGTAACCCGTGCCGCCCCCACGCGGGATGATGGTCAGCCCCAGCTCGACGCAGCCTTGCACCAGGGCGGCCATTTCAGCCTCGGTATCGGGCGTGAGCACGACAAAGGGGTATTCCACGCGCCAATCGGTGGCGTCGGTCACATGGCTGACGCGCGAGAGCGGGTCAAACTTGATATTGTCTTTTTTGGTGCGCGCGCCCAGCACTTTTTGCGTTTGTTTGCGCAAATCGTAGGCAGCTTGAAACTGCGCCTCAAAGCCCTGCACCTTGGCCTGCGCCAGTTTCAGCAATTCGCCCACAGCGGCGTCGCGCTCGGCGGCGTGGCTGTCGGCGTCTTGTGGGCTGCGGCGCTTTTGCACTTCGCCCAGGCGGTGGCGCAGCGCCTGCACCAAAGCCTTGCGGCGTTTGGGGGTGGCCAGCAGATCGTCGTACAGATACGGGTTGCGCTCGACCACCCAGATATCGCCCAGCACTTCGTACAGCATGCGGGCAGATCGCCCGGTGCGGCGCTCAGCGCGCAGGCCTTGCAGCAAATCCCAAGCCCTATGCCCCAAGAGGCGGATGACGATTTCGCGATCAGAAAACGAGGTGTAGTTATACGGAATTTCGCGCAAACGGCTGGGCTCAGCGGCGGCGGGTGCAGGGCTGGTGCTGGCGATATCTAGGGTAGTCGTGCTCATAGGAAGGGCGTATTTTTTAGCAGCGTATTGTCAAGCAATGGCTATTATCGCAGCGCCGCATTTACCCTATACACTCAAGCCCTATACGGCCATGCATAGACGGCCATACATCGACGGCCATGCAGATTCAGCGCCTGAACCCGAACAACCACGCCCAGCCCTACCATGCCTACGCAAAAACAAATCCAATCGCAAAAACTCATCGCCCTCGCCAAAGAGGTGAATCTGCCCGTGCGCGAATTGATGCTGAGCGACGCGCACTTAGAGCAAGTCGCGCCGATTTTTTATGATGGCCTACCCAAGCTCGCACGCATGACGATGAACCGCGAAAAGTTCAAAGCGTTTTTCACCAAACAGCGCGAACAAATTGCCAATGAGCTCTTCCCGATTAAGGCTTAATTGCATTAAAAACCATAGCTGCTAGGGCATGTTTTACGGCCTTAAACCACAAAAAGGCTGGCAAAAATTCAATCAAAAATCATAGCGCTGCGCGATGAATAAAAACGATGGCGCGGCTATTGGGGCAATCAGCACCAAGAACATCCCCAGTGCATAGGCCTAGACACCAAGCCCGCCGCGCGAAAAAGGGATGCTGCAAGGGCGCTGCGCTGCGCCTAAGCAATCGCCTCTTGCACCAAGGCCAGTAAATGCGCCGGCAGTTGCCCCGCCAATTGCAGCGCGGCGGCGTGGCCACGGGGCGTCATTTTGTCCCAAGTGCGGCGCACGATGCGCAGCCATTGGGCAGCGTCGTAATCGGGCTTTTGCGCATAAAAATCGGCGAAATAGCGCTCTAAAAACACCAAACACGCAACATCTTCTAGGGCTTGCGTGGCCGCATCATGCGCCAAGTCGCATTTGCCGATGATGGCTGCCACGCGCTCGCAGTCGGCTGCGCTATAGCCACAGCCTGCCATGATTTCAGCGGCGCGCGCACCGTGCATCTGCCCGCAGGCTTGGCGCCACTCGTAGTAGGCGGCGCGTCCGTCGGGGTAGCTGCTGCGCGGCAGGCTCCAGCGCTCTAGGTGCTGGGCGCGGCAGGCAATTTGCAGCAGCGCGTTTGGCGCAGGCTCTAAAACAAAGAGCCAGCGCGTCATGTGCTGGCTGTAAATCCACTCTTGCGCCTGCGGCTGCCCCTGCCAATCGGCCAGCCTAGGGTCAGCCTGATTGGCGGCATCAATCTGCGCCAGGGCGCAGGCTAAACGGTCGGGGCTATGGGCTTGCATGGGCGGCGATTAACGGCGGCGCAAGGTGTGGATGTATTCCGTCGCCGTGTTGGTTTGCTCGATCAGCTCATTGCCCGTTTGCTTGGCAAAGGCTTGAAAATCACGCACCGAGGCGGGGTCAGTGGCCACCACGCGCACCAATTCGCCGCTAGAGACTTCGGTCAGGGCGCGCTTGGCTTTCAAAATTGGCAGGGGGCAAGCCATGCCACGGGTATCAACTTCTTTGGCGATAGTCAGGTTCATAGAGGTGCCAAGCTTAAAGAAAACAAGATTTTTGGGACAATAACGCATTTTTGCGCTTGCTCGGCCTGCATTATCGGGGCAAAGCGCGGCTAAAGCTAAAGGTTCTTATGTCTAAAACACGGGTTGTGGTGGGTTTGTCTGGCGGGGTCGATTCCGCCGTCAGTGCCTATTTGCTCAAACAACAGGGCTATGAAGTTATCGGCATCTTCATGAAAAACTGGGAAGATGACGACGACAGCGAATACTGCTCCTCCCGCCAAGACTTCATCGACGCCGCCAGCGTCGCCGATGTGCTGGGCATCGAGATGGAGCATGTCAACTTTGCCGCCGAGTACAAAGACCGCGTGTTTGCCGAATTTCTGCGCGAATACCAAGCCGGCCGCACGCCCAACCCCGATGTGCTGTGCAATGCCGAGATCAAATTCAAGGCCTTTTTAGACCACGCCATGCGCCTGGGCGCTGAAAAAATCGCCACAGGCCACTACGCGCGGGTGCGAGAAGTAGATGGGCAATTCCAATTGCTCAAAGGCCTAGACAACAGCAAAGACCAAAGCTATTTTCTGCACCGCCTCACCCAAGCGCAGCTGGCTAAAACGCTTTTTCCTGTGGGCGAGCTACAAAAAACCGAAGTGCGCCGCATTGCCGCTGAAATCGGCCTGCCCAATGCCAAGAAAAAAGACTCCACCGGCATTTGCTTTATTGGCGAGCGCCCTTTCCGCGAATTTTTGAACCGCTATCTGGCGCAAGCCCCAGGCAAAATCAAGGATGAAAAAGGCCGCACCATAGGCGGGCACATCGGCTTATCGTTTTACACCCTAGGCCAACGCCAAGGCTTGGGCATAGGCGGCATCAAAGAAAAAGGCGCGCAAAAAGGCGGCGGCGAACACCAGCCTTGGTTTGTGGCTAAAAAAGACATGGCCAGCAACACCCTGTACGCCGTGCAAGGCCACGATCACCCTTGGCTGCAAAGCCACAGCCTAGAGATGAGCGACAGCAGCTGGTGCGCCGGCAGCCCACCGCCCGCAGGCCAGTACAGCGCCAAAACCCGCTACCGCCAAGCCGACAGCGCCTGCGAGCTGACTTACCGCAGCAGCCTAACGGCCAGCGGCGTGGCACAACTGCACTTCCCCGAGCCGCAATGGGCAGTCACCCCCGGGCAATCGGCTGTTTTGTACGATGGCGAAGTGTGTTTGGGTGGCGGGGTGATTCAATAAACCGGCGCTAAAACGCGCCCACCTAGGCCGCGCGAAAAAACGCCTGGCCTCTCGTGCCAAAATGGCAGCCACCAAAATACGGAGACTGCCCCCATGAACTTTGACCGCACTGTAGATACCTTGATTGTCGGCACGGGCAACGGCGCTTTAACCACCGCCGTGTGCTTGCACCAAATGGGCGTGACTGATCTTTTAGTCATCGAAAAAAGCGACAAAATCGGCGGCACCAGTGCCCGTTCTGGTGGCGGGGTTTGGGTACCCATGAACCGCTACGCCCAAGCTGCTGGCGCACAAGACAGCCGCGCAGATGCGTTGGCCTATTTAGCCGCCACCATTCCGCCTGAAGACACGCCGCAAGAGCTGATCGACAGCTATGTCGATAACGCCCCCAAGATGGTGGACTTTTTGCACCAGCACAGCCGCGTGCGCTACTGGAGCCTAGAGCACTACCCCGATTACTACACCGACCGCGCAGGCGCGCGCACCGGCCACCGCAGCATGGAGCCCGAACCCGTGATGCGCGATGTGGTGGGCGATGACTGGAAGTTTGTGGGCGACACCCACCCCATGATCTCGATGTTTGGGCGCATTTATTTATCGCAGGTCGAAGCACACGAAATTTCCACCAAATCCAAGGGCTGGATAGGCGTGGTGCTGAAAGTCTTGGCGGGCTATTACCTCGACTGGCCGTGGAAATTCAAGCACCCAGTCAGCCGCCGCATGACCTGTGGCGGTGCGGGCGTGATGCGCCTGTACTGGAGCTGCAAAGAGCGCGGCATCCAAATTGAACGCAATACCGCGCTGCAAGAGCTGATCACCGATGATGCAGGGCGCGTAGTCGGCGCAGTGATCACGCAAAACGGCAAGCAGCAGCGCATAGGCGCACGCAAAGGTGTGGTGCTGGCCGCTGGCGGCTTTGAACACAACCAAGCCATGCGCGAGGCGTATTTGCCCGCGCCCACCAATGCCGCTTGGTCAGCGGCTTATGAATCCAACACGGGCGATGCCATTAGCGCAGGCATGAAAATCGGCGCCGCCACGCGTTTGCTAGGTGGCGAAGACGCAGGCCGCGAAAATAAAGCAAAAGGCCGAGGTGCCTGGTGGTGCACCACCACCAAAGCGCCTGATGATGTGATTCCGCGCCTGTGCATCATCGAAAAAAGTTTGCCCGGCAACGCCGTGGTGAATATGGCCGGCAAGCGCATCGGCAACGAGAGCGAAAACTACATGGCCTACCAGCGCCACCTGTTTGCCACGCACAAGCAGCCGCACGACAACGGCGCGGCCTATATGGTGTTTGACGCCCGTTTCCGTAAGGAATACATCGTCGGCGCATTGATGAACAGCCAAATGCGCCCCGACAGCCGCCTGCCCAAAAGCTATTTTGAAAGCAAATACCTCGTCATCGCCAATAGCATTGAAGAGTTAGCAGTTAAAACCGGCATAGACACGGCGGGACTGCAAGCCACCATCGCGGGCATGAACGCGGCAGCCAAAACCGGCAAAGACCCAGAATTCAACCGTGGCGGCACCGCCTACGACCGCTATTACGGCGACGAACGCGTGCAACCCAACCCTTGTTTAGCGCCCATCACGCAAGCGCCGTTTTACGCCCTGCGCGTGGATGCGGGCGACTTTGGCACCAATGGCGGGCTGGACATTACGCCCGATGCGCAGGTTAAAAAAGCCGCAGAACATGGTGGGGGCGTGATCGAAGGCCTATACGCCATCGGCAACACGGCGGCGGGCATCCTCACCACCTACCCAGGCCCGGGCGCAACGCTGGGCCCCGCCATGACTTATGGCTATCAGGCGGCCAAGCACATCAGTGGCTGGCGGGATTAAGCCTTTTTAGCCTATAAAAAGCATGGCTACTCAGGCAGGTTT
>JAMIFN010000014.1:0-16135 GCA_035906235.1 Allobrachymonas sp.
GCAGCCCAAGCCCGCGCCCTGGCAGCCAGCAAAGCTTTGGCGCAATTGCTGAAAAAACACCCAGAACAAAGCGCAAACGCTGCGCAATTGGCACAAACTGCGGGTTTACCTGTAGATGCGCTGCGCTATTTGCCCATCCAAGCGCGCGATACGGTCTGGACAGCAGTCATACAGCCCCAAACGGGTGACATTATTGGCTACCTGCCTGTGGATGGCTTTTAAAACAAGGCTTGCGCCGCCAGCACTTTTGTCAGCCTAGGGTATTTTGCGATGCGCAAATTGGCAATGGATGCCAGCCCTGCCTGCGCAGGGGCACGCTCTACGCCGGCATCTGGGGCTTTTCCCCTCTCCCCGAGGGAGAGGGCAGGGTGAGGGTTTCGGCCTTGCCACATTAAAAACAAGAGCTGCTCAGGCAGGATTTACGGCCTAAAACGCGAATTTGATGCTGAAATATCTGAACTGAAGCATCCCCCCCTCGCCCTTTGGTGGCGCTGCAGCATTTCCCTCCCCCTTTGGGGGAGGGCTAGGGTGGGGGCTGACGGCCTCAGCAATACCTAAAAATAAAACCAAGCCCCTAACCCCAGCCTTCCCCCAAAGGGGGAAGGAGCCAATGCCCAAGCCCAACAGCCGGCACCCCAGCACCTCGTCATTCCCGCGCAGGCGGGAATCCATGAGCCTGCATCAAAAACATGAGCTGCTCAGGCAGGTTTAACGGCCTAAAACACGGATTGGATGGGTAAAAATACCTGGATTCCCGTTTACACGGGAATGACGAAAAATCAAGAATCCGCACCCCGCTACCTCGTCATTCCCGCGCAGGCGGGAATCCATGAGCCTGCACCCCACTGCCTCGTCATTCCCGCGCAGAGCCTGCCCCTGCGCAGGCAGGGGCGGGAATCCATGAACCTGCATCAAAAACATGAGCTGCTCAGGCAGGTTTAACGGCCTAAAACACGGATTGGATGGGTAAAAATACCTGGATTCCCGTTTGCACGGGAATGACGAAAACAAAACTGGCACAGAACCTGCTCTACTCCCCTCGCTTCCCTCAATATTTTTAGGAGATACACCATGAAGCGTACCCTGCAAAAAGGTTTCACCCTGATCGAACTGATGATCGTTGTTGCCATCATCGGTATCTTGGCCGCAGTTGCTCTGCCTGCTTACCAAGACTACACGGTTCGTGCCCGTGTGTCTGAAGTGATTTTGGCGGCATCTTCTTGCCGCAGCACCGTCACTGATGTGGTGCAAAACTCACCAGTCACTAGCATTCCTGCAGCTGCCTTTACGGGTGCATGCGATGTTAAACCTACAAAAATGGTGGCGAGTGGCTCACTAGATGCAGCGACTGCTGTCATTACCGTGAGAGGTAATGCTACTAATTTAGGCGGTACGATCACCGGCACTACCAACGCCATTTCGTTGAAGCCTTATATCAGCGGTACTGCTGTTAATGCTGCGAACGATGGTGGTAAAACCATTACAGAGTGGCGTTGCGGCCCTGCGGCTGCCAACGCCATGGAAACCAAGTACCTGCCTGGTTCTTGCAAAGCGACTTAACCTGAGTCAGTTGAAAAAAAGCGCTTCGGCGCTTTTTTTGTTTTTATGCCTACTTTTTATGTTTGGCGCCTTATATGAAAAATATCTCGAATGGCCATTTCTGGGTAGCGCTAGCGGCTGTGTTAGCAGCCGCAGGTTTATGCATACAGGTAGGGGCTGCGCCTTGGCCTAGTTTCTATGGTGAATGGATATTTTCTATTATTTTTGCACTGGTAGCGGTTGCTGCATTGGCTAAGTATCAGGAGCCATTTCGGATTTCGATAACGCCAGTTGCCCTGCTGCTGGTGTTGGCTGCGGCTTTGCTTACTCAAATTAAAAGCCAGTCGAGCCTATTTTTTGGTGCATATGCATTAAATGCTATCTATGTCTGCGGTTTTGGCTTGGTGTTCTTGCTGACTTCGAGTCAGGGGGGGGCGCAAAAAACCATCATAAATTTTGTGTTTGGCTATTTTATTGCTGCTGGATTCTTATCGCTGACGGTTCAATTATTGCAACTTTCTGGTTTTTATTTGAATCTTTTACCTTATCAGGCTTGGCGCTTGTCCGCCACATTAGGGCAGCCCAATGTATTGGCGACATTTTTCATTATGGCCATCGCTGCAACTATTTATTTTTGGGAATTCTTGAATAAGAAGGTTGGCATAATTGTAATTTCCGGATTCATTTTTGGTATTTGCCTGGCGCAATCACGATCGGGAATTTTTAATCTTATTCTGGGATCTTTTTTGTTCTTTTTGTTCCATCAAAAGAATATGAGAAATTTTATGCTGGTGATGGGGTTTGTTGTCTGTGCGTGGTTTTTAAGTTTTTTTCTCCTGCAGGCAAATGTGGCGCTCAACCCCATTAATTCAGTACAAAATTTGGGTTATGGTGCCGGGCGTTTAGAAATTTGGGGCATGGGCATCAAAGCTATCACGCAAAAGCCGTGGCTGGGTTATGGTCTAGGGAATATCAGCTTCATTCAGTATGAAGGATTAAGTTTCTTGCCTGGTCGGGCAGTGCTGGCGTATAGCCATAATATCTTCATAGACCTTATTTTGTGGTTTGGATTATTATTTTCTATACCAATAACACTATTGTTGACTTATGTTTTATTGATGTCATTTAAAGAATCTATGGAAGATCGTAAGAGGACGGCCGTTTTATTGGCTGCTCCCGCAGTTATTTTTCATGCTTTATTTGAGGCGCCACATTCTTACGCCTATTTGCTATTCCCCCTTGCTGTATTTTTAGGTTCTTGCGCATCACTTATTCATTCAAAATGGAGTTTTAAGGTTAAGGCACAAATTTTGATTGTTCCTATATTGATTGCCTTTTTACTATTATTGATGATTTTTCAAGATTACCGAAAAATACAAAAAGGAATTGATGCGAGCGTGGTTTATAGCCAAGGAGCGCCGGTTAAGAAAAATGATCTCATGCCGACTTCATTCTTTCTGATGGATCAATGGGAGTATTTTTTCTATAAATTTTATCAGCCAGCAAATACAGATATAGCACAGGCTGGAAAACTGCAGCAGTTGGCAGCACTCATTCCAACGACAGCTTTAGATATTAAAGTCATTTATCTTTTTCAAGAGAATGGCTTGGGCGGCCAAGCGATGCGACGCCTGATGAAGGCCTGCAGCATGGAGGCGCAGGAGGAGTGCGATAGGCTAAAGGCCAATCCCTTGATTCAAAAAACGGTTATGGCTCGTCAAGCCTATTGCGCAGCCAAACCACCGCTAAATCCCAGTAATTTTGTTTTGACTGACAGCAATACACCTGTAGCGGCATGTTACTAGGCGGCGATTAGCCCCCCACCCGCATCCCGCTGCGCATGGTCCAGTTGCCACGGCGGTAGAGCACGCTGACCATGCTTTTTGCGGGCAGGGTAGCCGCCAGCGCCTGCACTTGTGCCAGGCTTTGCACGGGGGTGTTGGCTAGTTCTAGCAAAATATCCCCAGCCTGTAGGCCAGCGGCGGCGGCGGCGCCTGTGGCGGCATCCACTTTGACTCCGCCGGGCACGCTCAGCTCACGCAGTTGCCCTGCATCCAAAGCGCTGAGTTTCAGCCCCAAGCGCATCAGTTCCGTGGTTTTGCTTCGTTCGTCGGCTTTGCTCAGCCGTTCAATGTCTTTTTCGCTACCTGTGGTGATGGTGATGCCTAGGGTTTTCCCGCTGCGCAAAATTGTCAAATCGCTTTTTTCGCCTGGCTTGGTGGTGCTGGCGCGGCGTTGCAGATCGCGGCTGCCTTCGATTTTTTCGCCATTGAATTTCAGCACGATATCGCCAGCCTGCAGGCCAGCTTTGTCAGCGGGGGATTTCGGTAGCACGCGGGTAATGGCCGCGCCTTCGCCCTTGGGCAATTTCAAGGCCTCGGCCGCTGCGTCGTCCACATCGCCAATGTTCACACCCAAAAAGCCGCGCTGCACGCTACCCGTGGCGCGCAATTGCTCGGCCACCTTCATGGCCTCGTCAATCGGAATGGACAGAGACACGCCCATATAACCGCCCGAGCCGCTGAGGATTTGGCTGTTCACGCCCACCACCTCGCCGCGCATATTGATCAGCGGCCCGCCCGAGTTGCCGGGGTTCACGGCCACATCGGTTTGGATAAAGCGCACAAATTGCCCGGTGTCGCGCTGCTTGGCGCTGACGATACCCGCCGTAACGGTGTTTTCCAGACCAAAAGGTGCGCCGATGGCAATCACCCATTCGCCCACGCGCAGCTTGTTCACATCGCCCGTGCGCAAGGCGGGCAGGCCTTGCGCATCAATTTTCAGCACCGCAATATCGGTGCGTTCGTCTTTGCCTAACACCTTGGCTTTGAATTGGCGTTTGTCGGTGAGCTTGACCGTGACCTCATCGGCGCCATCGACCACATGGGCATTGGTCATGACCACGCCATCGGTCGAGAGGATAAAACCCGAGCCACTGCCTTGCGGCAACATGCGGCCACTGCCCGCATTCGGCGCGGTGTCCGCCTCGGGCTGAGCACCACGCGGCATGGCGGGGAAGGCATCGCCAAAAAAGCGGCGGAAAAACTCGTCCATCATGGGGTCGTTACCGCCACCAAAGGGCGCGGCCTGCTGCCCACGGCGGGCGCTGCGGCTAGGGGCTTTAACCGAGGTTTCGATATACACCACAGCCGGACCGGCCGCTTGCACCAAATCTGCAAAGTCTGGCAAACCCCGAACCGATAGCGCCGCCGGCGCAGCCGCTGCGGCTGGTGCCACAGCAGTCGCTGTCGCTGTAGGTGCGGCAATGCTCACCCCCTGCTGCAAGGCAGCAAAACTGCCTAAACCCGCAGCCGCTGCCATCACGGCCAAACTGGCTCCATAACGCCACGCCGTTTGCGGGCTAGGTGTGCCTGCGTTTGCTGTAACGCTTGTTTGAACAGGGTCTTTATCCATCACAGTTTTCTCCAATTTTTTCAGCCTATGAGACAATAGCGGGCTTGCAATACGAAAGCCTGCGGCGCTACTTCTATCGCCACAGCCCCTAGATGCAAGGGCTTAGGAGCAAGACGCGCCGAGCCCTAAGTAGCCCTTATTGTGCAGAATTTCAATAGCGGCCGCTGGCAGTCTAGGGTGAGGGTTTAGCTATTTCGTGTCATTTTGGTAAAGGTAGTTTGAAGATGGGGCAACACACTTTGTTGAGCGGCAAAATCCACCGCGCCACCGCCACCCACTGCGAGTTGCACTATGAAGGCAGCTGCGCAATTGATGAGAATTTGCTCGAAGCCTCGGGCATCCATGAGTTTGAAGCCATCGACATCTGGAATGTCACCAATGGCTCGCGCTTTTCCACTTATGCCATCAAGGCCGAACGCGGCTCGGGCATTATTTCGGTCAATGGTTCAGCCGCGCGCCACGCCTGCGTGGGCGATATTTTGATCATTGCCGCGTTTGTGCACCTCGACCGCAGCGAGATTGCCAGCCATAAACCGCAATTGGTATTTGTCGATGAGCACAATCGACAAAAAGAGCTGCGTAGCTATATTCCTGTGCAAAAACCCTAAAGTTGTTGCATTGGAAAGCCCAAACCCGCTCTGGTAGCGGGTTTTGTTTTTTAGGCCTACTTTTGGCGTTTTAAGCCGCAAAACCTGCCTGAGCAGCTCTCATTTTTGATATTTCCAGTCGTCATACCAGCGAAAGCTGGTATCCACCCCGCTAACGCCGAGGCTTCACAGCTTGACCTTGGGTTCTCGGCTGGTGGATTCCAGCTCAAAGGCTGGAATGACGAAACCAAATAGCCCGCACCCCACTATCTCGTCATTCCCGCGCACGCGGGAATCTAGGTATTTTTAAGAGTCAAATCCGCATTTCAGACCTCCAAACCTGCCTGAGCAGCTCACTTTTTTGATGGCATTACGGCACATCAGGTTGCGGCGCCAAGATTTGCAGCCATGCCCGCGAAGCAGGGGCGGCAATGGCATCGGCCACGCTGCGCACTTGTGGTGCGGGAGGGCGCTGCTCGGGCGCTGCCCCCATTTCTGCTGCCCCTATCTCTGCTGCCCCTATCTCTGCTGTGCTGGACTGCGCTGTGGTTTGCGTTTCGCCTTCTGCCGCTATGGGCGATATGGGCGTTGCAGGCTCCACAACAGCCTCCGTGCTAGTGGCTTCGGCCTGCCTTTCCATCGGGGGTTCAGTTGTCGTTTCAGTTGTCGTTTCGGCTTCAGCTTGCGCCCAATCGGCACGGCCAGGCTCAGGCACGGCTTGCACTTGTACGGCTTCATCCATGCTGGGCACTGGCGTAGGGCTGGGGGGCGCTGTAGGGCTTGATGTGGGTATTGGCGTGGGGGTCGGTGCAGGTGTGGGGCTAGGCGCTGATCCGCTGCCCAAAGGCAGGGCGTTGCTCGTTAGCGCTGCGGCAGCAGGGCGTGGCGCAGGGCTAGCTTCAGGCTGGCCGCCACGGGCTACCCATGCACGAATCAAGGCCGCATTGTCGGTATTGCCCCGTGCCAGCGCCATAGCCTCTGCAGTTTGGCGTTTTTTATTGCGCAAGCTGGTGTCGGCTTCGGCCTCTAGCAGCAGCTGCACCGATTCCACAGTGCCGCGCGCGGCGGCCATCATCAGCGGGGTTTCGCCCGTGGGGGATAGTGCGTCGATATAGGCGTAATTGGCTAGCAACAGGCGAATCATGTCGGCCTGCCCTGCACTGGCTGCGTAATGCAGCGGTGCCCAGCCTTTTTTATTGACCTCGGCGCCCAGCTCCATCATGCGCACCGCCTGCGGCATCAACCCGCGCATGGCGGCCATCATCAGGGCGTTTTCGCCCCAGGCGTTTTCTAAATTCAGCTGGGTATCGGCTTGCTCAATCAGCAAATCGGCCACCTTGGGCGCGGGTTCGCGCAGGGCCACATACAGCGCCGTGAAGCCTTCCGCATTGAAAGTATTGGCGTTGAACTTCCCTTGCAGCAAGACCGTGCGCACACCGCTGACATCGTCGCGTTCAATCAGGTGAAAATATTCGACTTGGTCATAGCCCGCCTGCGCCAGGCCAGCGGCTAAAAGCAGAAGCACGCAGAGGCAGATGCGCCAAATTTTCATGCCAACACCCGTGGGAAAAGGCGATCAAAATTGGCGCTGGTGGCCGCTGCCACCGCTTCGATGCTCAGGCCTTTGCAGGCAGCCAATTGCTGGGCGACTAGGGGTACATAGGCGGGGGTATTTTCTTTGCCACGATGCGGCGCGGGTGCCAAGTAGGGCGCGTCGGTTTCAATCAGGCAGCGCTCCAGCGGTACATAGGTGGCTACTTCACGCAAATTGGCCGCGTTTTTAAAGGTGATGATGCCCGAGAAAGAAATGTAATAACCCAAGTCCAGCGCGGCTTTGGCTACATCTAGGCTTTCGGTAAAGCAGTGAAACACACCACCCGCGCCCTGGCCTATGCCTTCGCCTTCTTCACGCAAAATGCCCAGCGTGTCATCGGCGGCGCAGCGGGTGTGGATGACCATGGGCAAGCCCGCCTGTTGCGCCGCGCGGATATGGGTGCGAAAACGCTGGCGCTGCCACTCCATATCGGCCACTGTGCGCCCGCCTTTGCGCTCGTCCATCTGGTAGTAATCCAGGCCCGTCTCGCCTATAGCCACCACGCGCGGATCGGCAGCAGCGGCAAGCAAATCTTGCACGCTAGGCTCTTGCATGTCTTCGGTATCGGGGTGTACGCCCACCGTGGCCCAAATATGCGCCTGGCTTTGCGCCAGCTGCAGCACGCTGGGGAAAGTCTCCATGGTGGTGCTGATGCACAGCGCGCGCGTGACTTGCGCGGCCTGCATATCGGCCAGCAATTTGGGCAGATCGGCCAAGTACTGGGGGTAGTTGATGTGGCAGTGCGAATCGGTAAACATGGGCGCTATTTTCGCCGTTCTTGCCCAGGGGACGCAGCAGGGGCCTAAATTCAGACTTCTTTTAGGCCTAACTCGCCCAGTATGGGCACCGGGGAGTAGGCGTAGGTTTGCGGCGCGGTTGGCGTTTTGAGGGTGAGGCAGCTGCCATTTTTTGGGGAAATTAATGGGACAATCCTAACTTCCCTAGACGCGACATCCCTTTCCCCGACTCCCATCAGGACATGCTTGCTTTCAATTGGATCGATTACCTGTGCTTGGCCATTGTCATTATTTCCCTGTTGCTGGGTCTGTGGCGGGGTTTGATTTATGAAGTTTTCTCTCTGGTGGGCTGGGTCGCGGCATTTGGGCTGGCGCAGCATTACGCAGCTGCCTTGCAGCCCAAATTAGCAGGCTTGCTCGCCTTGGGCAACTGGGGTAGTGCTGGGCAGTATGCGCTGAGCTTTTGCGTGATTTTTGTGGCGGTACTGGTGTTGGCAGGGTTGCTGGCGTGGGGGTTAAAACAGCTGACGGCGGCTGTGGGCTTAAAGCCTGTGGATCGCTTATTGGGCGCCGGGTTTGGCCTGCTGCGGGCGCTGCTGATTTTGCTGATCCTCACGGCTTTGGCGCATTTGACGCCTCTGCAGCACGACACCGATTGGCGCCAAGCACAAGCGGCGCCGCATTTAGATCGCAGCCTGACCGAGGTC
Source organism: Allobrachymonas sp. (assembly GCA_035906235.1). GTDB lineage: Bacteria > Pseudomonadota > Gammaproteobacteria > Burkholderiales > Burkholderiaceae_C > JAMIFN01. The sequence goes on from JAMIFN010000014.1 coordinate 8,579, forward strand.
AAACCCTTATTACCTGCGAAAATACAGGCCTACCTCCAATCTGCCCCTTAGGAACACTTTCATGTGTGGAATCGTCGGCGTTGTCGCCCAAGAACCCGTTAACCAACTTTTATACGATGCGCTGCTGCTGCTGCAGCACCGTGGCCAAGACGCCGCGGGCATCGTCACCCAGCAAGGCTCGCGCTTCAATATGCATAAGGCTAAGGGCATGGTGCGCGATGTTTTTCGCACACGCAATATGCGCTCGCTGCCGGGCAATATCGGCCTGGGGCAAGTGCGCTACCCCACGGCTGGCAATGCTGATAGTGCCGAAGAAGCCCAGCCCTTTTATGTCAATGCGCCCTTTGGTATTGTGTTGGTGCATAACGGCAATTTGACCAATACGCCCGAGCTGCGACAGCAGCTGTCAGAGGTCGATCACCGCCACCTCAACACCGAAAGCGATACCGAGGCGCTGATCAATATCTTCGCGCACGAGCTGGAGCTGGCCACGCGCAGCAATGCGCTGAAACCCGATACCATTTTCGAAGCCATCGCTGCCGTGCACCGCCGCATCCGTGGGGCTTATGCCGTGATTGCCCTGATTGCCGATTTCGGCATGGTGGCCTTCCGCGATCCCTACGGCATCCGCCCCCTGTGCATGGGACGCAATGCCGATGGTGCCATCATGTTGGCCAGCGAATCGGTGGCGTTAGAGGGCAATTTGTTTGAATTTGAACGCGACATTGCCCCCGGCGAAGCCGTGCTGATCGACAAAAAAGGCCAAGTTCACAGCCGCCAATGCGCGGCTAAAACCCAATTGGTGCCTTGTATTTTTGAATACATCTACCTAGCGCGCCCCGATTCCACCATAGACGGCATCAGCGTATACCAAGCCCGCGTGGATATGGGGGTGACGCTGGCTGAGGAAGTGCTCAAGCACATTCCGCGCGAGCAGATTGATGTGGTCGTGCCCATTCCCGAATCCAGCCGCCCCAGCGCCATGCAGCTGGCGCAACACCTGGGCTTGCCTTACCGCGAAGGTTTTGTGAAAAACCGTTATGTGGGCCGCACCTTCATCATGCCAGGCCAAGCCGTGCGCAAAAAATCGGTGCGCCAAAAACTCAACGCCATTGCGAGCGAATTCAAAGGCCGCAATGTGCTGCTGGTGGATGACTCCATCGTGCGCGGCACCACCAGCCGCGAAATCGTGCAAATGGCGCGTCAGGCCGGCGCGAACAAGGTGTATCTGGCCTCGGCCGCGCCGCCAGTGCGCTACCCCAATATTTACGGCATCGACATGCCGACCAACGAAGAATTGGTGGCGCACAACCGCAGCATCGACGAAATCCGCCAGCAAGTTGGTGCAGATGCCCTGATTTATCAAAACCTCGACGCGATGAAGGCCGCTGTCGCAGCCCTTAATCCGCAGGTTACAACTTTTGAAGCCAGCTGCTTCGATGCTTGCTACATCACGGGCGACAAAGCCACAGGCCCGCTGCCCGCAGCACCGGTGCAAACCAGGTTAGCGCTGGAAGCACAAGATAGCGAGTTTGCCGATTTTGAAAACCGTCTGAACTTGCCGAACGGCAGCTAGACAGTAGCTGGTCTGCATACTGGCGTGGTTGAGGGGTTTTGCCTTAGATTTTCCATGCTATTTCGGCACTTTGATCCAGAAAACCTGCCTGGATAGCTATTGTTTTTATTGAAAAATTTCTCCGATTTGCAAGGGGTAACCAGCCAAAAAATCGACAGCGGCCAGGCGTTTTCCGCCCGCCTTTTGCAATTGCGTGGCCAGCACACCCTCGCTGCCATCAGCGCCGCAGGCTAGGGTTATGCCGTTGGCATCTGCCGCCAGCACTTGGCCGCAGGGTGCTGGGCTGAATGAGGGGGCGAGTGTGGATGCCGTGTTGGGCAGTAGCTCTAAGCGCCAGATTTTTATGGCTTCTGTTTTTCCAGCGATTTCACGCTCGGCTACACACCCCGGAAAAGGGTCTAGCGCCCGACTTTTGCGCACCAAAGCAGCGGCACTTTGCGTCCAATCCACACGCGCCTCGTCTTTGCGGATTTTCTCAGCATAAGTCACCCCTTGTTCGGGCTGCACTTGGGCCATGAGGCCGTCTGTTTCGGCCAAAGCCAAGGCTTGCACAATGGCGCTAGCGCCCAAATCAGCCAATTTGTCATGCAGACTGGCGGTGGTGTCGGCTGCGTCTATGGCCAAACTGCGCACCAGCAGCATATCGCCTGTATCCAGCCCCGCATCCATTTGCATGATGGTGATGCCTGTTTGCGCGTCACCCGCTTCAATGGCGCGGTGGATGGGCGCAGCGCCACGCCAGCGTGGTAAGAGCGAAGCGTGAATGTTGAGGCAGCCCAGACGCGGCACATCCAGCGCCCATTGGGGCAAAATCAGGCCGTAAGCGGCCACCACCATGACATCGGCTTGCGCAGCGGCAATTTGCGCTTGGGCGCTGGCAGCTTCCTCGGGGTATTTGCCATCCAATTTTAGGCTGTGCGGCTGTGCCACGGTGAAGCCGTGCTGCTGCGCCACTTGTTTAACCGGCGAGGCTTGCAGCTTCATGCCGCGCCCAGCAGGACGATCGGGCTGGGTCAGCACCAGCGGTACTTGGTGGCCTGCAGCCAGCAAAGCCTGCAGCGCCACGGCGGCAAATTCAGGGGTTCCGGCAAAAATGATACGCATGGCGGCCTACGCTCCAATTCAAAACGCGTGCATTGTAGGCAATGCTGCTGGCGCCATCTGTATATAATCTCGGGTTTTGCGGCGTGTCGCTGGCTAAAGGTGGCCTCTCGCGCGTGTCTCAGACGCTGCTGAAATTTTCACCTTCAAAGGAATCCCCATGGTCGTCATTCGGCTCTCTCGCGGCGGCTCTAAAGCCCGCCCTTTCTACTCTATCGTTGCTGCGCCTAAGCAAGAACGCCGTGATGGTCGCTTCATTGAGCGCATTGGTTTTTACAACCCTAGCGCCAAAGAAGGCGTTGAAGGCCTGCGCGTAGCCCAAGACCGCTACAACTACTGGCTCAGCGTTGGCGCCCAGCCATCTGATACCGTTGCGCGTTTGGTTAAACAAGCTGCTGCTAAAGCCGCTTAAATTTTTAGCCAGGTTTTTGCAGCCTTGGTGCTGCAAGGATACGCCTCAAAACTGCGCAGCGCTTTCTTAGCCCTGCGCAGTTTTGTTTTTCTGAGGCTCTTTTTACTCCCTCCTTGTTTTTATGCAGACCTCGCCTTTTACCCCCTGTGACCTACCCACCGATGCCATAGAAATGGGCGGCATTGCGGCGCCCTGGGGCGTGAAAGGCTGGTTCAAGCTGCATACCTATAACGCCTCGGCCGAGGCGCTATTGCATGCACGCGACTGGTATTTACTGCCCAGCGACAGGCCACGCAAAAAAGCCCCAATGAGCACGACGACTGCCACGACGACTGCCACTGCAGGGGTAGGGGCTGGAGCGCTGGCTCAAGCCGTCTTCACGGGTTGCGTGCGCGTGCGTGTGCGCGAAGTCAAGCCACACGGCGTTGCCATCGTGGCGCAAATTCGCGATGTGGACGATCGCGGCATCACCGAAGCGCTGCAAGGCAGCCGCATTTTTGTGCCGCGCTCGGCCTTTCCACCGCCCAAAAAAGGCGAGTTTTATTGGGTTGATCTGCTCGGCATGAGCGTGGTCAATCGCGAGGGCTTGGCTCTGGGCATGGTGAAAGATTTGCTCTCTACTGGCCCGCAAACCGTGCTGGTCATAGGCGATGAGGCCGCCGGCATCGAGCGCATGATTCCCTTTGTCGATGCCTATATCGACGCCGTGGACCAGCCCGAACGGCGCATCCGCGTTGATTGGCAAGCCGATTACGATTTGTGATGCTGCGCTTTCGTGCCCCGCGTTTGCTCATCGTCGGTTGTGGCGATGTCGGTCTGCGCTTTTTGCGCCAGCAACAGAACTTGATTGCAACTGGGCGGCTGCGGGTTTTTGTGCTCACCAGCAGTGCCCAGCGCATCCCAGAACTGCGCACTTTGGGTGCTACCGCCATCGTCGGCAATTTAGACGACTCTGCCAGCTTGCGCCGCTTAGCGGGCTTGGCCGATCGCGTGCTGATGCTGGCGCCGCCCGCGACCGCTACCCAGCGCCACTGGCCAGCTTCTTTTGCCCAGGCTTTGCGTGACTATAAAAACAATAGCTTATCAGGCAGATTTTTTGCGGAAAACTCGCAAAAAGACCATCAAAAACCCATTTGCGATTCACGCAGTTTGGCTTTGCAAAGGGCGCTGCGCCACGGCCACCCACCGCGCCAATTGGTTTATGCCTCGACCAGCGGGGTTTATGGCGACTGCGCGGGCGCATACATCAACGAAACCCAAGCCCCGCGCCCACAAACCGATCGCGCTGCGCGCCGCCTAGGGGCAGAGCGCATATGGCGCGCATCGGGTTTGCCCATATCCGTGCTGCGCATTCCTGGTATTTACGCCTTAGACCGTAAAGACGGCACGCCCGCCACGCGCCTAGCTAAAGGCACGCCCGTTTTGGCTAGTGCTGACGATGTGTTTACCAACCACATCCACGCCGACGACTTGGCCCGCGCCTGCCAGTTGGCGCTGTGGCGCGGCAAACCCCAGCGCACCTATCACGCCAGCGATGACAGTCAGCTGAAGATGGGCGATTACTTCGACTTGGCAGCGGACTTGCTAGGCTTGCCGCATCCGCCCCGTCTGCCACGCCTTGCATTGGCGCAAGTGCTCAGCCCTGTGCAAATGAGCTTTCTGGCGGAATCGCGCCGCCTGTGCAATACCCGCCTAAAAACCGAATTGGGCTTGGCGCTGCACTACCCCACCCCCTTACAAGGTTTGCAGGCGCTGACCCAATAGTCAGTAAGCATCGGAAAACTCGGCTAGAATGCCCACCTGTTTTAACTACTCCTGAGTAAACAAATGAGTGATTTAGAAGCCCGTGTTAAGAAGATCATCGCCGAACAACTGGGCGTGGAAGAGTCTCAAGTGACTAACGAAAAAGCTTTCGTGGCCGATTTGGGCGCTGATTCTTTGGACACTGTCGAGCTGGTTATGGCCTTGGAAGATGCTTTCGAGATCGAAATCCCTGACGAAGACGCTGAGAAAATCCTCACCGTGCAAAACGCCATCGACTACGCGACACAACACGCTAAGGCTTAATTGCCCTGCGCGTATCCCGTGTTTTGGCGACCGCGTTCTTACGCCTTTGCCGCAAAAGCCCAACCCCGTGTTGGGCTTTTTCATGCACATTCCTCTTACTCCGCAGCCAGCCACAAGGTGCAACATGATCGACATTGAACAATTGCAATTTGCCTGGGGACGCAGCCAGCTGTTTCAGGCTTTCCACGCCCGCATTCTGCAGCCTGGGGTCTATGGCCTGTTTGGGCGCAATGGCAGTGGCAAATCCACCCTATTGAAACTGCTGGCAGGCTTGTTGCGCCCCGATGCTGGCAGTATTCGCGTCTTGGGCTGGCAACCTGAGGAACGCGCCGCAGAGTTTTTAAGCCAGATTTACATCTTGCCCGAGGAGTTTCACCTCCCCGACCTGCAGCCCCTGCAACTGGCGCAAAGCCACGCGGCCTTCTACCCCGATTTCTCGCACACGGCTTATGTTGATTATTTGGCCACCCTGCAAGTGCCCACAGACTTGCGCTTTGGCCGCATGAGCTTGGGGCAAAAGAAAAAAGCCGCTATCGCCTTCGCCCTAGCCACCTGCACGCCTGTGCTCTTGATGGACGAACCCACCAATGGCCTAGACATCGTCAGCCGCAGCCAATTCAAAAGCCTGCTGCAAAGGCCAGAACAAGCTGGGCGCGTCATTTTGATCAGCACCCACCAAGCGCACGACTTAGAAAGCGTGTTGCAACATATCTGGTTTATTGATGGCGGTCAGCTGGTGCTGTCAGCCAGCATGGCCGATTTAAGCCAAAAACTGCGCATGGGCGTGGCCCTGCAAACAGCTGATTTACCGCCCGCTGCCGATTTGCTTTACCAAGAAAACCTAGGCGCACACACCGCTTGGGTGGCAAAAGCCAATGCGGCATTGCTTGCCAGCAACCCCAGCCCGATTCAGCTGGAATTGCTGTACAAAGCCCTGAGCCTGAACCAAGCACAAATTTTGGCCGCGACACAACATGCAGAGGCTGCCGCATGAAGACCACACACCCCATACCCACCCACAACCGCAGCCCCAAAAGCCGAGCCTTCCATGCCCCGCGCTTTGCCTTGCTGCTGCGCGCGCAGTGGGCTGAACAGCACCGCAGCTGGGCGGCTTTTTTGCTGGTTTTCGCGTCGATTTACGCCCTTTGCCTGTTGCTGGCACTCAGTACCTCGGGCTATGCCATGCTCACAACCGATGGCCAAGCTGCTTTCTACACCGCCGGTTTATTGGTATCGGGCTATTTGTTTGCGGGGCGTTATTTCGCGGGCATAGACAAGCGCGAAGGCAGTTTATTGCTGCTGATGCAGCCTGCCAGCGCCAACGAAAAAATACTGGTGGCGGCGCTGGTGATTTTGCTGCTCTATCCGCTGGCTTATACCGCCATGTTTGAGCTGCTGACTTGGCCAGCGCGCAAACTGGCTTATGCGCTGGCGCAAGAAAACTTCCAGCGATGGACTAGCCCAGGCATGAAGATCGATCGCTCAGCTCCCAAAGTGGAAGAGTTCGCCGCCTTTTGGCCTTTTATGCAAGACGCGCGCAACCACGCCATGATTGCCCTGATGTATTGGGGACTGACGGCTTATAGCTTGGCTTGCAGCCTCTATTTCCGCAGTGCAGCGCTGCTCAAAAGCTGGGCTTTGGCAGCGGCGCTGTTTTTGCTGACCAGCATGTGGGCGATTTTCACCCGGCCAGACGGCGATATGCTGGCCGTTTGGTGGCAGCGCGGCATCGCCAGCCCTAGTTGGAGCGCGCATCTGCTGACCGCAGCCCTTTGGCTGGGCATCCCGCTTTTGCTCTGGCTATCGGCCTATTGGAATTTGCGCGAAAGGCAGTTGTCATGACACGCATGCTGAGCAAAGTATCTTCCCCCCGCCGCCCTTGGCGCAAAGGTGTTCTGGCCTTCGCCTGCGCTTGTTTGACGCTTTGGGGCAGTATGCTGGCATCGCAACAATTGCAGCCCAGCCGGCCATCAGAACAGCATAGTTACCCCTTAGATGGCGCCGCTTGGCAAGGCATTACCCAAATAGAGTTTCAAGGTTTAGAAGACGGCGGCGGCATGCAGCTTGCAGCAGGGCAAGCTGCGCGCATAGAAACCCAGTGGGACGATCCTTTGCAGCCGCGTCTGCAATTGCAGCGCCAAGGCGATACCCTGATCGTCAGGCCAGCTCCAGAAAGCACGACTAAAAACAGCAGCGGCCGCGCTACGGCAAATAGAGCCGTGCGTATCCGCAATTTTTACCTGCCCCTGCACATCAGCCGCATACAAGCGCACGACTTGAGCATCAATCTCACCGCGCCTACGACCGCCCTAAGCCCACAACTGCGCCTAGAGGGCACATTTGTGCGTATTCATGGCGTGGCGCGCCAAATACAAGTCCAGTTGCGTCAGCAAGCGCGTCC
>JAMIFN010000015.1:0-4261 GCA_035906235.1 Allobrachymonas sp.
TTAAGAGCTGATTTGACACAAAAATACAGGGATTCCCGCTTGCACGCGAATGACGGACTTCCCCCTCCCCCCGATAGTGAGGGCTAGGATGTCAGTCCGTTTTATGTAGTCAAAAAATCGCGCATTCTGAAAAACCCCGTGCCCAGGGTTTGCGCGGCAATTTCGCCCCCGCTCGCGGCGCGAATCTGGTGAATTTTCAGCTCAATCTGCAGCCCCAAACCCGCCAAAGGGTGATTGGCGTCGAGTACGGCGTGATCGGGGTAGAGCTCGGTCACGATCCAAACATGGCCATCTGGCGCAGGCGTTTTGCGCCCCGGCAGCAGCGCCAGCGCATCGCCCTCGGTCAAATCGGCGCCACAGTCTTTGCGGTGCACCCACTCCACCCAGTCTTCGTGGTAATCGCCAAAAGCCTGCTCGGGCTCGAGCTTTAGGCTGATGCGCTCACCATTGGCTTGCCCCAGCAGCGCGTCCTCTATGGCGGGCAGCAAATCGTCTGCGCCGATTAAAAAATCCACAGGCTCCAGCAATTCGTCCAGCAGCTCGCCTTGAGCATCACACAGACGCCAGCTCAAACTCACCACACTTGGCTTTTCAATGGAATTTAAAACTATCGACTGCGCAGCAGCATCAGATTTTTTCGGGGTATTCATAGTGGACAATTGTCCCATGAAAGCCCCAGCCCACTCTCTCGCCCCCTGCATTTCCCCCAGCAAACGCTTAAGCCTGCTGGGTGGCATCAGCCCCACCCAATTTATGCAGGAATATTGGCAAAAAAAACCGCTCTTAATCCGCGCTGCCATCAGCGATTTCCAAGCCCCCCTCAGCCATGAAGAACTGCACGCCCTAGCTGCCGATGAAACCGTGGAATCGCGCCTCTTGCAGCAATCGGGCAAAGATTGGCAACTCAGCCACGGCCCCCTGGCCGAACTGCCACCTTTGGCACAAAAAAACTGGACCGTGCTGCTGCAAGGTGTCGAAGTACACAGCCCCGCTATTCGCGCCCTGCTCGACCAATTTCGTTTTCTCCCTGATGCGCGCCTCGACGATGTGATGATCAGCCTAGCCGCACAAGGCGGTGGCGTGGGCCCGCACTTTGACAGCTACGATGTCTTTTTGCTCCAAGCCGCAGGCCGCAGGCGCTGGCAAATCAGCGCGCAAAGCGACTTGCGCCTCAAGCCCAATTTACCGCTGAAAGTGTTGCAAAAATTTGTGCCCGAACAAGAGTTTGTCCTCGAGCCCGGCGACATGCTCTACCTGCCCCCCAGCTATGCGCACGACGGCGTGGCGCTGGACGCGGGCTGCCAAACCTACTCCATAGGCTTTTACGCGCCCAAACAAAACGAACTGGCCGCCTGCCTGCTGCAACGCCTAGCCGAAATCGCCAGCGACGAACTAGAAGACCACCAAGACCTCTACCGCGACCCGCAGCAAGCGGCCACCAATAAACCCGCGCAAATTCCACCCGCTTTGGCGGATTTTGCCCGCCAAGGTTTGCAAAAACTGCTGGAGCAACCGGCCCTGCTGGACGAAATGCTGGGCGAATTTTTAAGCGAACCCAAAGCCAGCGTCAGCTTCCCAGCGGCTGGGCGCGCGCCTAAAACCTGGGCTGCGCTAAGCCTGAACCCCGCCACGCGCATGCTGTTTGACGCCAAAACCATCTACTGCAACGGCGAAAGCTGGCATGTGGCTGGAGCAGACGCCAAAGTGCTGCGCTTGCTGGCCAATCAGCGCCATATCAGCCGCGCCGAGATAGAAGCCGCCAGCGCGCAAGTGCAAAGCCTGCTGCACGACTGGATAGGCCAAGGCTGGGCGCAGCTGCGCGCAGCATAAAGAAAAGGCCAAGTTTTTATGCGCAGTATTGCAGACCGGGTGCGCCACGCACTTTCTTTTGAAATCATAGGCTTGGCGCTTTTCATCCCCATTTTTTCGAGCTTTTTAAAGCAGCCCGCCGTGGATATGGGCATCATCGGCGTGGTTTCGGCCACCATCGCCACGCTCTGGAACTTTTGCTACAACTTCTTGTTTGACCGCGCCATGCTGCGCTGGGCAGGCACTCTGCACAAAACCGTGGCCGTGCGCGTGTTGCACACCCTGCTGTTTGAGGCGGGGCTGATCATCTTGCTCATCCCCTTTATTGCCTGGTATCTGGGCATCAGCCTGTGGGCGGCGCTGGTCATGGACATCGCCATCGTCGTGTTTTATCTGGTCTATGCCTTTTTCTTCAACATCGCCTATGACCGCGTGTTTCCCATTCCAGACGCTAACCAGCCTGAATGACGGCTTGAAAAAGGCCATTTTTCACAATAAATTTAGGAGCTGCTCAGGCAGGTTTTTCGGCCTGAAAGCCATATCAGCTATTTTAAATACTGCAATAAATCTATAGCAGCAGCCTAGAGGCTTTGATTGTTCCATTTTTAGAACTAAATTTAGAAAACTTGCCAATTTCTCTCTTATTGTTCCATTTATCTAGGGTGTGGCGTGAATCTATCGCACTGTGAAAATTTCCCGATCGGGAATAAAATCCCAGCAAATAGCATCAAAGCCAATAAATATCCTGATCGGGAAATTTAGCTTGAAACCCCACTGGTTTTGTGCATAATTTCCCGTTCGGGAAATATCAAATCGCTATGCAAACCATCCACACCACCCAAGATTTAGGCACGACCCTGAAAGCCGCGCGCAAGCAACTGGCGTTGACGCAGCCGCAATTGGCTATGGCAGCTGGGGTTGGCGTGCGTTTTATTGTGGATCTGGAAGCGGGCAAACCCACTCTGCGTTTAGAGAATGTCTTGCGCGTCATTGCCGCGCTGGGCGGGCAATTGCAGCTGGATGGCTTGCCAGCTGCAATTGCCCGAAGCAGGAGCAAACCATGACGCATGAGCTAGAAGTTTGGCTGTTTGCCCAGCGCGTGGGTAGCTTGAGCTTGCAAGATGGGCGTTTGCGCTTTTGCTACGCCACGCCCTATTTAGCGCAAGCCGATGCCCTGCCCTTATCGGCATCTTTGCCTTTGCAAGCTGCGCCCTTTGACGAGCGCCAGAGCCGTTCCTTTTTCGCAGGGCTGTTACCAGAAGGACAGATGCGCAGATTGATTGCCCAGCATTTTCAAGTCTCTCGGCAAAATGATTTTGCGCTGCTCGACCACATAGGCGGCGAATGCGCGGGTGCAGTCACTTTGTTGGAAGTAGGCAAAACCTTGCCCACGCCCATAGGCCAAGATGGTGTGCAGTGGCTCAGTGACGCCGAGCTATTGACCATTTTGGACGAGTTACCCCACCGCCCCATGCTGGCTGGGCAAGACGGTTTGCGCCTGTCCTTAGCGGGGGCGCAAGACAAATTGCCCGTCGTTTTTGATGGCCAGCGCATCGGCTTGCCACTGCAGGGCACACCCAGCTCGCATATTTTGAAACCCGCGATACAGGCCGTAGAAGACAGCGTCAGCAACGAAGGTTTTTGCCTCAAACTGGCCGAGGCCATGCAGCTGCAGCCTGCCGCATCGCATATCCACCATGTTTTAGGTCGGGCTTTTTTACTGGTAGAACGCTATGACCGCGTGCAAGATGCGCAAGGCCAGAGGCAGCGCTTGCACCAAGAGGATTTTTGCCAAGCCCTAGGCGTAGTGCCTGAAATGAAATACCAAAACGAAGGTGGTCCCGATTTGGCGCAATGCTTTGCCCTGCTGCGCCGCGCCAGCCGCCCCAGTGCGCCGCACATTCTGCGCCTGTTTGACTATGTCGTTTTCAACGCCCTGATAGGCAACCACGACGCCCACGGCAAAAACTTTTCTCTGCTCTATACGGGCAAAGCCTATGGCAATGGCACGGTGCTGGCACCGCTTTACGATGCGCTATCGACAGCCATTTACCCCAGCCTAACGCCCAAAATGGCCATGAAGATAGGCAGCAAATACAAATTCAGCGAAGTTGATGCACGCCACTGGGACGAATTCGCCCAAGCTGCGGGCTTGAGCAAAACCCAAGCCAAAAAGCGGATTTTGCAACTCGCGCAAACACTGCCAGCCGCCGCCCGTCAGCTGCAAGCAAGCAGCACGCACGGCTTCGCGGATAAAACCGTGACCTTGAGCATTTGTAGCCTGATCGAACAGCGGTGCGCTTTGACGGTGAGGCGGCTAAATGCGCCTACAGCGCAGGATGAAGTCGAAAATTAAACGAAAATCAACTATCAAAACAGAAGCTGCTCAGGCAGGTTTGGCGGCCTAAATGACCTAAAAGCATATTGAATTGAATGAAAAACCTGTAGCGTT
>JAMIFN010000016.1:0-6220 GCA_035906235.1 Allobrachymonas sp.
AAATGCGTGGCGTAAAAAGTGGCGAAGGGGCTGGCTTGGGTCATCGGGAATGCTGAGTTTGGTGGAGCCAGTCTTGCGTTTGGCTCCATAGGCGCGTCCGCGCGGCGTTATCGGCTAATTCAAGGCTGGGCGATGCGGGGCGGCTATTGCGCCAGTACAGGCCGCTAGGCGCATCGGGGGCAGTGGCGCAATGCACCGTGGTGCGCGCGCCTTGGGCGGGGCTGAGTAAGAACAGTTTTTCCAGAGGAAGTAAAGCTCTGCGCAGGGCTGCTAAGGCAGGGCGTTCTTGCAAACCTTTATGTGCGACCTGCGTGGACACTGCGCCAGGGTGCAGGCTGTAGGTGCGCAGGCCTAGGGCTTGGTAGCGTTCGTGCAGTTCCAGGCTCAGATGCATCAAGGCCAATTTAGAGCTGCCGTAGCTGACCCACGAATCATGCTGAGTTTGCGGGGCAAACATCCAACGGTTTTGCCCTTTGCTGTGCAACATGGAGGCGACCTGGACGATGCGGGCTTGACCACGCTCTTGGGCTGTCTGCAGCAACAGTGGGAGCAGGGCAAAAGTCAGCTGCGCCGTACCTAAATAGTTGCAGCGCCAGTGAATCTCTTGGCCGTCTGCGCTGATTTGCGGGCTTTTGTGATCGCGCAGTAAATCCAGATGGATGCCTGCGTTGTTGATCAAACCATCCAGTGATGTGGTCTGATGCACCACCCAGGCGGCAAAGTCTGCGGTGCTGCGCGCTTGCAATAAATCGCAGTCATGCCCCACGATCTGCTGGTGGGGCAGGCCAGCCTGTGCGGCGATGTCTGCTGCGCGTTGGGCAGCATCTTGGCGTGTGCTAATTAGCAGGCGAGCGCCCCGCTGCGCTAGGGCGATGGCAGTGGCCTCGCCCAAAGATTGCGCGCCGCAACCCGTGAGGACAAAGGTTTTACCAGTTAGGTCGTTAGGACGCGCTAAAGAGGCAAGTGGTGGCATGGGTTTTAATATCAAAAAGATAGCTGCTCAGGCAGGTTTTCTGGGCTAAATAGCCGGAAATGCTTAAAAAAACACCTGTAAATGTGTATCGCTGCTGCTGTGGAGAGATGCCTGATCAAAACGGGCTGGCGTGTGGGGTGGCCTCATGCGCATGGGCGCTGTATTGCCTGGCGCACCAGTGCCAGCTGCCTGCGGGATACAGGCAGCATGTTAGGGATACCACGCAAGCGCAAGGCCCAGCCTTCCTCGCCATCATGGTGCTTTTCGAGGGATTCGATGGCGGATTTGGCGACCAATACGCTGCGGTGGGTGCGCAAAAACAGATCGCCATGCTGCTGCTCCAGATCATTGAGGCTGCCGTCTAGCAAATGCTCGCCCTGCAAGGTGCAGACGGTCAGGTATTTCAGTTCCGCCTTGAAGTAGAGCACCTGGCTCAGCGGCAGGCGCAGCAGGCGGCCACGCTCTTGGATCACGACGATACGCTCTGCACAAGGCTCGGCCTGCTCGGTCAATTGCAAGCGGCGTTGGATTTTTTGCAAAGTCAGGTTCAGGCGCTCGGCCCGGATGGGCTTGCTTAAATAATCGATGGCATCGAGTTCAAAAGCCTGTAGCGCGTGTTCAGCATGTGCAGTGACAAAAACCAGTAGCGGGGGGATGGGGCTGGTATTCATCTCGCGTGCCAATTGCAAGCCGCTCGCTCCAGGCATATGGATGTCTAAAAAAGCGACATCAAAGCGCTGCTGCTGCAGCAAAGCAATGGCCTGCATGGCGTCGGAAGCTTGGGTGATGCTTAACCTAGTCGAAAGGTGAGGGGCAATATCTTCGAGTAATTGTTGCAAGCGCGAACGCGCCAAGGCTTCGTCATCGACGATCAATATATGCACAGAACCTCCCGATTAGATTGCTTGCCTTCTGCGACCTCGCCATGAGGCGTAAGGTTGTGCAGCAGGCGCCCCAGCTTTTTATCACACTGCACAGCTTGTTTGGATGGATGTTGTTGGGCGGCGGCGGTGGATCATCCCTGCGCATATTCCACCCAGCGCCCATCGCCGGCTATCCACGCGCCGCGCACGGCAGGGGCATCAGGCTGAGCCGCTTGCACGGCAGCGATGTAGTTTTGCATTTGCGCTTGCAGCTCGGGTTTGCTCTCGGGCGTGAAGTGGGATTTGTAGTCAATCACCCACCAGCAGCCGGTGTGGCTGTCTTGCACCAAGCGATCGAGGCGCAGCAATTGGCCTTGGTGGGCGATCTCCACCTCGTTGCCTGCCCAGCTGGTGCGGGCGGCATCCCAAACCCAAGCGCCGCCGCCGCCGCGCAGCACTTGGGCCTGCGCCAGCATTTCGTGGCAAGTGGCGGCGTCTAGGGCGTAGTCGCGCATCAGGCGCTCTTGCCAAGCGTGGCCTGCGTCGTCGGTGTTGATGCCCCATTCCAGCAGGCGGTGCAGCGCCTGGCCCCGGCGTGCGAGCAGGCTATTGGCTAGGGGCTCGGCGTTCTTGTCGGCCTGCGCGCTGGGCGCGGTTGCAGGCAGGCGCGGCAATTGCAGCAGGCTGCAATACTGCGGAGGATGGGGCGTGGCGATGCGGGGTGCTTCGACCTGCGCTGCGTTGTGCAAGGGCGGCAGGCCTTGATCGGGGTTAGGGCTGTGCAGCAAATGCCACCAAGCTTGCGGGTTGCTGCCTTTACTGGGGGGCGTGGCGGTAAAAATCAGGCGTTTTTTGGCGCGGGTCATGGCCACATAGAGGCTGTTGAGCTCATCGCGGGCTTGCAACGCAGCCTCGGCATCGAGCAATTGCAAAACGGCCTGGGGGTGGGTTTTGCCGCTGCGGAAGAACACCAATTTCTCGGGAGTGCTGGCGTGCGCTGGCCAATCGCTGAGCACGCCATAGCTGGGGCTGCGCTCGGCGGCCGGCAGGCTGTCGATGATGATGACTTGCTCGGCCTCCAGCCCCTTGGCACCGTGTACGGTTAGCAGCTGTATGGCCGATTCTTGCGCCAGCACCGGGGCGGGAAAATTGCCGGCTTCGCGCGGATTGCGCAGCGCCCGCACAAATTGCCAGCTATTGCTGAAACGGCCGCTTTGAAAATCCAGCGCCGCAGCCAGTAAGCCCTGCAAATTGGCGCTGATGCGCGTGCGCAGAGCGGGCGGTGCTGCTTGGGCGTAGCGTTGCGCTATGTGCCCATCGTCGTAGATGGCAAAAAGCGCGTCGTACACCGGCTGGCTGCGTAGCCAGTTTTGCCAACGCAGCAATTGCGTGTGCAGGTTTTGCCAAGGCGTTTGTGTGCTGTGTTGCAAGGCCTGCCACCAGTTGCCTGCATGGGTTTGCGCGGCTATAGCCAGCGCGACCAAATCGGCGTCGCGCCAATTGACGATGGGCGATTTCAGCACCTGTGCCAGCGCGGCATTGTTGCCGGGGCTGAGCAGGGCATCGATCAGGGCCATGATGTCTTGCACCTCTAGCTGCTCGGGCAGTTGGTTTTTCTCGGGCATGACGGCGGGCAGGCCGTGGGCATTGAGGTGGCGATAGAGCTGGCTCAGGCGTGTGCGCTTGCGCGCCAGCACCATGAGCTCGCCCGGGGCCTGGCCTTGTTGCTGAATTTGCTCGGCTAGCCACTGCGTCACGGCCTCGCATTCGGCCGCTTGCGCTGGGGTTTCTTCCACTTCGCGCGGGGTCAGCAGGCTATCGCGCCAGCCATCCTCAGCCGTGGTTTTGGCGTTTTTCTCGGGGCGTTCAAAAACTTGCGCCAGCACTTGGCCAATTTCTTCGCTTTCGGTGCTGTGCGGGCGAAAGCCGGCCATGCCCGCCGCACCCAGCACGCGGTTGATGGTGCTGATGAGGGCGGGCGCATTGCGCCGCGTGTGCTCGCAACTGAGCAGCGCGCCGCCCAAGTTTTGCACCAGCGCTTGCGCATCCATAAACACGCGCGGCTCGGCATTGCGAAAGCGGTAAATGCTTTGCTTGGGGTCGCCCACCAAAAACAGGCTGGGCATGGCGGCGCCGCCGCCAGCGCCCGCGTAATTGCCTAGCCACTCTTTCAACACCTGCCACTGCAGCGGGCTGGTGTCTTGAAACTCATCGATCAGCAAATGCCGCACCTGCGCGTCAAGGCGCTCTTGCATCCAGGCGGCCAATGCCGCATCGGTCAGCAGGCTTTTGGCGGCCATTTCCACATCGACCATATCGAGCCAGCCGCGCTCGCGCTTCATGTCTTGGTACTGGGCGATTAAGAGGCGCAGCAGGCGCGTCATGCGGCCTTGGTAGGCCAGCGCCGCAGCGTGGTTTTGCCAGTCTTGCAGACGCCCCAGCAGATCGGCAGCCTGCCGCAGTGCGGCGCTATCGGGGAGGTGGGCGCGCAGGCTACCTGCTTGCGTCAAAAGGGCTTGCTGGCACAGTTGGGCATCGCCTTGCTCCAAGCCTGTGCTTAATTCGGCATAGGCTTTGGCGATGGTTTTTTTGCTGCTGTCTGCAGGTAAATCCGCTAACGCCGCCTGCAAGCTGCTGTGCACGCGGCTGCCCTTTTGCATGGCGCGGCGGATGTCGCCCGCGTATTCGGCCAAATCGGGGAAGCTGGCATCGAGCGAGCCTAGGCAGCTCTCGGGTACGCCAGCAGCATCGGCCAGGCTGAACTCTAGGCGTTTCGTCAGGGCGGTTTGCAGCGCATTCTGGGTATTGCTGCGCCCCATATCGGCTATCAGCTGGGCGTAATCGGCCTCGGCCTGTGCGTTGGCAGCGACCGCGTTGTAGAAGCTAGGCCAAACCTGCTCAATCAGCGCAGCATCGCTTTCAAACAGGCTAAAAGGGTAGGGCAGTGCCAGCGCCTCAAACACCGCCATAGGCGCAGACTGCAACAGGGTGGTAAACCAAGCGTGAAAGGTGCGAATCTGCACCGCCTGCGGGTTTTGCAGTAACTGCACTTGCAGACCTCGCAGGTGCTGGATTTGTTCGGTACTGGGGTGGGGGATGCCACGGTTGTGGAGTTCTTTGATGAGCTGCGCGTCGCTGGCTTGGGCAAACTCGGCCAACCATTGCGACAGGCGCTGCTGCATTTCGCCCGCCGCTTTTTTGGTAAAGGTGATGGCCAAAATGCTTTGCGGCGCAGCGCCAGCAAACAGCGCCCGCAAGATGCGCGAGACCAAAATCCAGGTTTTGCCCGCACCCGCACAGGCTTCAATGGCGATATGGCGGGCGGGGTCGCAGGCGGCGGCGTAATAGGCCTCGGGCGGGCAGAGTTGGCCGTTGATGGCGTAGGACTTGTTCGCGGGCGCAGGTGCTGATGTGGGCTGATGCATAGGGCCTATCGTAGCGCGGCTGCGGGCGCTGGGGCTGGAGCCGGTCATGGTTTTATTGTCCCAATTTTGAATAGAATTTTGCATTAATCGCAAATTTATCTATTATTGGTATTGATTTTGGGATAATTGCGTGATGCTATAGTTTTTTGACTAATTTTCAATGGTGTTTTATGCGTTTTAGGCCAGAAAAGCTGCCTGAGTAGCTCTTATTTTTGATGCTTTTTTGTCGAAATAAAAGCAGATTTTTGCCGATGAACAAGGCTGGAACGCTGCACATCGGCCCGTTGGCTAATCAGCTGGGCAATGGCTGGGTCACCTTCTTGTTCGGGGCGAGGAGCATACAGGGCGCGGCAGCCCCAGTTTGGGGTGGATGGCGTAATCCAGATGGGGATTGAGATTACCGCCACTGGCATGCACATGCCAGCCGCCGCCGTGTAGGCCGGGGTCGGCCTGCAAGGGGCTGCCCAAGGCTAGGCTGAGGCTTTGCACAAAATCTGGGCTGTTGAGGTAGTGCAGGGCGCGGTAGCTAAGGGCAGGAAAAGCATTCCAGTCGTTCAGGGCTTTTTTGTCCTCTAGGGCGTTTTGATAGACAAACCAGCGCGGGTCTTCATATGCAGGAAATTCAGCAGCCAGTTGCGCGGCGACTTCGGGGGCAAAAAAATCATCCACCACGCAGTGCGGAAATGGCTTAGCCGCAGCGAACTGCTGCAGGGCAAGGTGCAAAGCTGGGCTATTGATCATGGCAGTGCGCATGATAGCCAAAGCCTGAGGGTAAAAAGCCGCAGGCTAGCTGTTTGTGGTGTTTTCAGGGGGGGCGCTGCCCGTCAGTGGGCTGTGCAGCCTTGGGGGGGTATTTTCCATCCGCAAAATTTGAGGCTTGCCTAAATGGCCTGAGTATGCGGGTTTGCTTGGGGGGGGTGAAGAAAGCCTGCGTTATGATGTAAGAAATCAGGCAGTAC
>JAMIFN010000017.1:0-3734 GCA_035906235.1 Allobrachymonas sp.
ATGCACATCCCTATGGACTGGGAAGCCACAGGCTTTACCAATATGGTCAATTACGGCTCAAGCAGCCTGCGCTTTATGCAACCCGTGCCCGTGGGCCGCAAAATCCACAGCAAAAACCGCGTGGTCAAGGTCGAGCAACTCAAGGCCGGCATCATGCTGACCATGGAAATCGCCACCCATGTCGTGGGTCTAGACAAACCATCGGTACTCAACCAACTGATGATTTTGTATATGTAATCCGCGGCACTAGGCTCCTTTCGCCTGCCTGCCAACAACCTCCGTTTGGGCTTTTGCACGACGGAGGTTTTTTGATGTCCGCTTTGTGCCCCTTAGGGTGCTTTCTTCCACTGCAAGGCCAAGTCATACAGGGCATTGCGCGGTGCAGCGGTGATTTCCGCCGCCAGTTTGACGGCGGTTTTGGTGGGCAATTCGGCCAGCAGCAGGCGCAGCACGCGTTCGGCAGCGGCGTTGTCGCTGGCGTCTTCGCTTTTGGGGGCAGGGTGCAGCAGCAGGGCAAATTCGCCTTGGCTGCGTTCTTTTTTAGCCGCCAGCCAAGCGGGGGCGTCGGTGCAGGCCATGGTGGCGATTTCTTCAAATTGCTTGGTCAGCTCGCGCCCTATGCTGAGTTGGCGCTGCCCCAAGCTGGCCAGGTCTTTCAGCAGGGCAGCAATGCGGTGTGGGGCTTCCAAAATCACCATGGCCTCGGGCTGGGCCGCCAGGCTTTGCACTTGGCCTAGGCGCTCTTGCGCTTTGCTGGGCAAAAAACCGATAAAGCGCCACTGGCTCATGTGCAGCGCACCAGCGGCCGAGAGCAAGGTGGTGATGCTGCTAGCCCCCGGTATGGGCAGCACACGCAGGCCTGCGGCGTGGATGTGGGCGGCCAGCACGCTGCCCGGGTCGCTAACACCGGGCGTGCCCGCATCGCTGATATACGCAATGCGTTGGCCTTGCTGCAGGCGGGCAAGCAGGGTTTGCGCGGCTTCGTGTTCGTTGTGTTCGTGCGCGGAAATCAGGGGTTTGCTGATGCCGTAGGCGCGCAGTAGCTGCCCGCTGTGGCGCGTGTCTTCGCAGGCAATGGCGTCTGCCAGTTGCAGCACATGCAGGGCGCGCAGGCTGATGTCGGCCAGATTGCCTATGGGCGTGGCCACCATGTATAAAGTGGCAGGCGGAAAGTGCTGCTGACCCGCCCAAGCAGCGGCCGCTTGCAGCGCCAAATCAAATTGAGGGGAATGCACGGCGATGGAGTCCAAGAAAAACACGCCACCTGCGGCGGCGGCAAAATCGCCCTGGTGGGCAAGGCTGGGCAGTCTAACCCAGCGCGCGGCGCAGCCGCAGCCAGCCGCAGCCGCGCCACTGGCTGCCCATCTGCAAAGCGGCAAGGCCGCCGAAGATGCCGCTGTTGCCTTATTGCAAGCCGCGGGGCTGCGTGTGCTGGCGCGCAATTACAAAACCCCAGGGCGCGGCGGTGGTGAGATTGATGTGATTGCGCAAGATGGCAGCACGCTGGTGTTTGTTGAGGTACGCCAGCGTAAAAGCAGCGCCTATGGCGGCGCCGCTGCCAGTATCAGCCCCAGCAAGCAAGCGCGCTGGCGTTACGCCGCGCAGGTGTATGTGCAGCAGTTTGGCAGCCAGCCACCCGATTGCCGCTTTGATGCCATTTTGTTTGAAGGGCAAGCTGCGCCAGCTTGGTTGCGTGGGGTGATGTAGGTAGAGAATGAATCACCGGTGAGACAATCATGGCGATAAAGATACTTTATTGGATTATTGTCTCACTGGCAAAACAATCTAGCCTTGCTATAGTTTTGTGGTATTTTTTTCAGGCATATTTAGGCATTTAACCCCAAAAAACCTGCCCAAGCAGCTCTTAATTTAAGAGTGATTTTCCCTATAAACTAGCCATGACCTCAGCCGCTGCCGCAATCGTGGCGTCAATATCGGCATCCGTATGCGCGGCGCTGACAAAACCCGCCTCGTACAGCGCGGGGGCAAAGTACACGCCGCGGTCCAACATGCCGTGGTAGAAGCGGTTGAACAATGCGCCGTCGGTTTTCATCACCTGTGTGTAGTTGCTGGGCAGTTGCGGCAGGAAGAAAAAGCCAAACATCCCGCCTTGGCTGTCGCTGCAAAACGGCAGGCCTGCTTGGTCTGCAGCAGCTTGCAGACCCGTTAAAAGGCGCTGGGTTTTGGCCGCCAAATCCGCATAAAACCCGGGCTGGCTGATGATATCTAGTGTGGCCAAACCGCAGGCCGTGGCCACGGGGTTGCCGCTTAAAGTGCCGGCTTGATAAACGCCGCCCAGAGGCGCGAGCTGGCTCATGATGGCGCGGCTGGCACCAAAAGCCGCCAGCGGCATACCGCCGCCTATGACTTTGCCAAAAACTGAAATGTCGGGCTGCACGCCCAGCACGGCTTGCGCCCCGCCTAGCGCGACGCGAAAGCCCGTCATCACCTCATCGACGATCAGCAGCGCGCCGTGCTGCGTACACAGTTGGCGGCAGGCAGCGATAAATTCAGCCGAGGGGCGCACAAAATTCATATTGCCCGCAATCGGCTCGATGATGAGGCAGGCGATATCTGCGCCGTGCAGGGCAAACGCCTCTTGCAGCTGCGCCGTGTTGTTGTATTCCAGCACCAGGGTTTGCTGCGCCACGGCTTCGGTCACGCCAGCGCTGGTGGGGTTGCCAAAAGTGGCCAGCCCTGAGCCTGCTTTGACCAACAGGCTGTCGGAATGGCCGTGGTAGCAACCTTCAAACTTGAGCAAAAGCGAGCGCCCCGTGACGCCCCGCGCCAGGCGGATGGCGCTCATGGTGGCCTCGGTGCCCGAGCTGACCAGGCGCAGCATCTCGATGCTGGGCACCAAGCTGACGATGCGCTCGGCCAACTCGACCTCGCGCTCGGTGGGCGCACCAAACGAAAAGCCCTCTAGCGCCGCCGCTTGCACCGCCTGCAGCACATGCGGGTGGCCGTGTCCGGCAATCATGGGCCCCCAAGAGCCGATGTAATCGGTATAGCGCTGGCCTTCCACATCCCAAAAATACGCGCCCTGGGCTCGTGCCACAAAACGCGGCGTGCCGCCCACAGCGCGAAAAGCGCGCACGGGGGAATTCACCCCACCGGGGATGACGCGCTGGGCGCGCTCGAAAAGGCTGGCGTTGCGGTTGTGATTCATGGATGCACGGAGTAAAAAACGAAGGAGTGTTGCTATTTTGTCGAAAATCGCACGCAAGGCTTGGTGCCAATTGGCAAGACAAAAGCTATCGTTAGAATAGCACGAGCCTACCTCGCCCAGCTTGGGTCAGGATGGCGAAATTTTCAATTCGGAGCAGCTTCAATGAGCAGTACTAGCCCCCCAAAAACCCTGATTTGCCTAATTTGTGGCTGGATCTACGACGAAGCCCAAGGTGACCCCGATCACGGCGTGCCCGCTGGCACCAAATGGGAAGATGTACCCATGAATTGGGTCTGCCCCGAGTGCGGCTCGCGCAAAGAAGACTTTGAAATGGTCGAAATTTAACCATAGCCTAGGGCAAGCCCCTAGGCGTTTGCCTCTCAAACCGACTGAGAATAGAAAAAACACAGGAGCAAAGCGTGTCCGAAGGTTCAGGATACAAAGTTTTGTTGATAGACGATAGAAACACCATACGCCGTAGTGCAGAAATTTTTCTCAAGCAAGGTGGGCATGAAAGACTGCTGGCTGAAGATGGCTACGATGACATGGCCAGAGACACTGACTT
>JAMIFN010000018.1:0-5173 GCA_035906235.1 Allobrachymonas sp.
GCATGGTAGGCAAGGCAACCCATGAAGTAAAATGGTTTTATCTCACACATTCATGAGTTTTATTCATCAACCATGCTAGAACGCCTGCACCTAAACATCGTGCGCGAGGTCGATAGGCAAGGCTCGCTCACCGCCGCCGCCGCGCACCTCTGCCTGACGCAATCGGCGCTGAGCCACAGCATGCGCAAGCTCGAAGAGCGCCTGGGCACCGCCATTTGGCTGCGCGAAGGCCGCAGCCTGCGCCTAAGCCAAGCCGGGCAAGCCGTGCTGCAATTGGCCGAGCGTGTGCTGCCTCAGCTAGAGCTGACCGAGACACGCCTGCGCGAACACGCCGCCGGGCAACGCGGCAGCCTGCGCATAGGCATGGAATGCCACCCCTGCTACCAGTGGTTGCTGAAAATCGTCGCGCCCTATTTGGCCACCTGGCCGGCGGTGGATGTGGATGTGAAGCAAAAATTCCAATTTGGTGGCTTGGCAGCGCTGGCGAATTTTGAAATTGATATCTTGGTCACGCCCGACCCCGTGCTGCAGCCTGGCCTGCATTTTGAACCGGTGTTTGACTACGAACAGGTGCTGGTTGTGGCGCAAAACCACCCGCTGGCGCAACAAGCCTATGCACGCCCGCGCGATTTGCAGGGCGAAACCCTGCTGAGCTACCCCGTTAGCCTAGAGCGCCTGGATATTTACAGCCAGTTTTTGCTGCCAGCAGGCGCAGCGCCAGCCCAGCACAAAACCCTAGAAACCACAGACATCATGCTGCAAATGGTGGCCAGTGGCCGTGGCGTAGCAGCGCTGCCGCGCTGGCTGGTGCTGGAATATGCGCAGCGCCTGCCGATCTTGCCTGTGCGCTTGGGCAAAGCTGGCATCGCCAAGCAAATCCACCTAGGCTGGCGCCAAGAAGACTGGGGCCTAGACTATTTAGCCGCATTCGTGCAGGCAGCGCGTTTGTAAACATATGGCACTTTCCTCCTGCAAATGGCTGCCCTCTAGATGGCGCGCGGCGGACAGATCAAGCGCTGAATCGGCAGACGCGATCAAACAAACTCCAGCAGCAAATCGTGCGCCTGCACGCTATCGCCCAGCGCCACATGCAGGCGGGCGATGGTGCCATCGCGCGGGGCAGAGATGGAGTTTTCCATCTTCATGGCTTCCAGCGCCAGCAGGGGCTGGCCTTTGCGCACGCTTTGCCCAGTTTGCACCGCCAGTTGCGCCACCGTGCCGGGCATGGGCGCGGCCAGGTGGCTGGGGTTGCCCGCCTCGGCCTTGCTGCGGGCGGCTTTTTTGCCGCTGCGCGTGGCTGTTGTGTCACGCTGGCGATTGGCGATGCGCACGGGGCGCACTTGCCCATTGAGTTCAAACAAGACCCGCGTTTGCCCGGCTTCGCTGCTGGGGGTGCTGCCCTGCAGGCGCAGCACCAGGGTTTTGCCTGGCTCCAGATCTACGGCGATTTCCTCACCCTCGCCGCTGCCATCCATGCCGTAGAAAAACACCGGCGTGGGCAGCACGCTGACATCGCCAAACTGGCGGCGGTGGGCGCAGTAGTCTTGGTAAACCTTGGGGTACATCAGCCAGCTGGCCAGCTGCGCATCGTCTAGCGCGTGTCCTAGCAATTGCTGTGCGCGCTCGCGCTCGGCTTGCAAATCCACAGGCGGCAGGTGCGCCCCGGCGCGGCCGGCGATGGGCGTTTGGCCTTGCAAGATATGCGCCTGCAAGGCGGGCGGAAAGCCCTCGGGCGGGTAGCCCAGCTCGCCGCGCATCATGGCGACCAGCGAATCGGGCAAGGGCAAATTTTGCTGCGGGTCGGCAATGTCGGCGGCGCTGTAATCGCCCGCCACCATGAATAGCGCCAAATCGCCAACCACTTTGGATGAGGGCGTGACTTTGACGATGTCGCCTAAAAGCTGATTGGCATCGGCATAGGCTTGCGCCACTTCGCCCCAGCGCGTCTCTAGCCCCATGCTGCGGGCTTGTTCGCGCAGATTGGTGTATTGGCCGCCTGGCATTTCGTGGCGGTACACATCCGAGGTGCCGGCGCGCATCTCGGCCTCAAACGGGGCGTAATAGCGGCGCACGCCTTCCCAATAGCGCGAAAAGGGCGCCAGGCGGCGCGGGTCTATGCCGCTGTCGCGCTCGGTATGCTGCACGGCGGCGATGATGGCGCCCAAGCTGGGTTGCGAGGTCAGGCCGCTCATGGCGTCCATAGCCCCATCTACCGCATCGGCGCCGGCTTCTATGGCGGCTAGCACGCTGGCCACGCCCGCGCCGCTGGTGTCGTGGGTGTGAAAGTGGATGGGCAGGCCCACTTCGTCTTTTAATGCTTGGACCAAAGCACGCGCGGCGGCTGGGCGGCACACGCCCGCCATGTCTTTGATGCCCAAAATATGTGCGCCTGCTTTTTCAAGCTCTTTGCCCATGCGGACAAAATATTTCAGGTCGTATTTGGGGCGTGCGGGGTCAAGCACATCGCCCGTGTAGCACATGGTGCCTTCGCACAGTGCGCCGGTTTCGATGACCGCATCCATGGCGACGCGCATGTTGTCCACCCAATTGAGTGAATCAAAAACGCGAAACACATCCATGCCTTGCGCGGCGGCTTGCTGCACAAAATGGCGCAGCACATTGTCGGCATAGTTGGTGTAGCCCACGGCATTGGCACCGCGCAGCAGCATTTGCAGCAGCACATTGGGCACGGCTTGGCGGATGTGTTGCAGGCGCTGCCAGGGGTCTTCTTTTAAAAAGCGCAGCGCCACATCAAAGCTGGCGCCGCCCCAGCACTCTAGCGAAAACAGCTCGGGCAGGCCGTGGGCGTAATGCGGGGCAATGGCCAGCATATCGGCGCTGCGCATGCGCGTGGCAAAGAGCGATTGGTGCGCGTCGCGCATGGTGGTGTCGGTCAGCAGCACGCGTTTTTCTGCGCGCATCCAATCGGCAAAACCTTGTGCGCCCAAGGCTTGCAGGCGCTGGCGGCTGCCTGCGGGCGGAGTGCTGCTCAGGTCTATGCCCGCTAACGCCGGCAGGGGCGCTGGGCGCAAATCGTGGGCGCTGGGCAGCGGTGTATTGCGGCCGCGCAGCTCGGGGTGGCCATTGACGCTGACATCGCCGATATAGCGCAGCAGGCGGCTGGCGCGGTCGCGCCGAGCTTGCAGTTGCAAGAGCGCGGGCGTGTTGTCGATAAAGCGCGTGGTGCACTGGCCGCTGCGGAACTCGGGGTGGGCGATCAGCTTTTCTAAAAAGGCCAAATTGTTGGCTACGCCGCGAATGCGGAACTCGCGCAGCGCCCTGTCCATGCGGCGCATGGCTTCTTTGGCATCGCGCCCACGGGCGGTGACTTTGACCAAAAGCGAGTCGTAATAGGGGCTGATGACCGCGCCGGCGTAGGCCGTGCCCGCATCTAAACGAATGCCTGCGCCTGCGGCACTGCGGTAGGCGGCGAGTTTGCCGTAATCGGGGGCAAAGCCTTTTTCGGGGTCTTCGGTGGTGACGCGGCATTGCAGCGCGTGGCCGCTCAGGACAATGTTTTCTTGCGCGGGCAAATAGGGGCAGCCGCCAATGTGGCCGCCTTGGGCAATCAGCAGCTGCGCTTTGAGGACATCGATGCCCGTGACTTCTTCGGTCACGGTGTGCTCGACCTGGATGCGCGGATTAACTTCGATAAAGTAAAACGCGCCAGTGTCGGCGTCCATTAAAAACTCCACCGTGCCAGCCGAGCTGTAGTTCACCCCGGCGGCGAGTTGGAGCGCGGCGGCGCACAGGGTTTGGCGTTGCTCGGGGCTGAGGTAGGGCGCAGGGGCGCGTTCGATGACTTTTTGGTGGCGGCGCTGCACCGAGCAATCGCGCTCGAACAAATGCACTTGCTGGCCGTGCGTGTCGCCCAAAATCTGCACCTCCACATGGTGGGCGCGTTGCACCATTTTTTCTAAATAGAGCTCGTCTTTGCCAAAAGCCGCCAGGGCTTCGCGCCGCGCACTGGCGATGGCGGGCAGCAGTTGCTCGGCGTTTTCAATGGCGCGCATACCGCGCCCGCCCCCGCCCCAGCTGGCTTTGAGCATCAGCGGGTAGCCAATTTGGGCGGCTAGCGCCAAGCACTGGGCATCATCCTGTGGCAATGCGCCTGTGGCAGGCACCACGGGCACGCCCACGCGCTCGGCCAAGGCACGGGCCGAGACTTTATTGCCCAGCTCGCGCATGACCGCCGCTTTGGGGCCAATAAAGTGCAAGCCCGCAGCGGCGCAGGCCTCGGCAAATTCGGGGCTTTCTGACAAAAAACCATAGCCCGGGTGAATGGCATCGACCTTGGCCTGCTTGGCAATGCGGATGATGTCGGCTATGTCGAGATAGGCGGCAATCGGCTTGCGCCCCTGCCCGACCAAATAGCTTTCATCGGCCTTGAAGCGGTGCAGCGCCAGGCGGTCTTCGTGCGCGTAAATGGCCACGGTGCGCATATCCAGCTCCTGCGCGGCGCGCATGATGCGGATGGCGATTTCGCTGCGATTGGCGACCAGGATGCTGTGGATTTTTTTCATGGAGCGTGGGTATGTTTGTCATTCCAGCGCAGGCTGGAATCTCGGTATTCCCCTCTCCTGCGAGGGAGATGGCAGGGTGAGGGTTGATTTTTACAAGCCAAATAGGCTTTTTAGGCCGAAAAACCTGCCTGAGTAGCTCACTTTTTTGATATGAAAAAAAGCTGAGATTGCGGGTCAAGCCCGCAATGACGAAATCCAATAGCTTGTATTCCGCTGCTTCGTCATTCCCGCGTAGGCGGGAATCCATGCCTTCGTCATGCCAGCGTAGGCTGGCATCTACCCCGCTGATTCCTAGGCTTTGCAGTTTTACCTTGGGCTGTCGGCTGGTGGATTCCCGCCTACGCGGGAATGACGACAAGAGGTGCAGCAAAAAGGCTTGGCGCAGTACCCCAAAAAACCTTTAACTAAACCGTTTCTCCAGCGCGTCCCACTCGGGCTTACCCACCAAGCGTTGGCGTTCGGCAAAGGGCGTAACCAGGCCGCTGTCTTCGCGCACTTCTTTTTCGTCGCGCAGCACGGTCAGGGCTTTTTGCATACCCATGACTGCGCCTTGCAGGGCAGCATTGGCGTAGAGCACCAGACCAAAGCCCAGCTCGCCCAATTGCGTGGCGTTAAAAATGGGCGTTTTGCCGCCTATGACCATATTCATT
>JAMIFN010000019.1:0-15559 GCA_035906235.1 Allobrachymonas sp.
CGGTCTGAATGGTGGATGAGCCTACCCTTGCTGGTGCGCCCTCTCAAAGCCATTTCATAGGCCTGCTGAACCTCACTGGTGCGTAAGCTCGCATGCACATGCCACCCCACAATCTTGCGTGAGTAAGCATCAGTGACAAAGCTGGCATAAACAAAGCCCTCCTGCCGCGTCGGCAGGTAGGTGATGTCAGCTACCCATACCTGCTGGGCAGCTTGCGGTTTGGCCGCGTCTTTGAACAAGTTCGGATGGCGCCAGAAGCGATGGTGGCTGTTGGTGGTCTTGTGATAGGCCTTAAAAGGCTGTACCAGTAGACCTGCGCCGCGCAAGACATCAAAGAGGCCATCGCGGCCGATTTTTATCCCAGCCTGCGCCCATTCATCAGCCAATAGGTGCTGCAGTTTGCGCGTGCCCATGCGGGCGTGTTTGATGCGGCAGTGCCGCACCTGGGTGATGATGGTTGCCGCCTTGGCCATGCGGCTTTGCTGCGCTGCCTTCCACTGGTAGTAGGCCTGGCGGCTGTGACCAAAGTGCTGGCAAGCCCGCTCAACGCTCAAGCCTTGGGGCTTGGCGTTTTGCAAGACTTGCCCGAAGGCTTTTTTAGGACACGCACGCCGTAATCCGTCTCCAAAACCTTGATGACTTTTTCAAAAAGTTCCGCCTTGAGCTGGGCATCTTTGAGCTGCACTTGCAAGGCCTTGATTTGCTGCTCGGCAGTCAGGGGTTGGGGACTTTGACTCATGAATGCGGCCTCCTGATTAGCGCTGGGTTTGCGCGAGTAATCGAGTTTGCCATGTTTGCGCAACCAGACCATGACGGTGTGACTGCCTTGTATGCCATAACGCTGCTGAGCCTGTTTATAAGTCAGCTCCCCTCTTTCGACCTGCTCGACCACTGACAATTTAAAAGCCAAGGTGTAATCCTTCTGACTGCGCTTGATGTATGTTTCCATAAGCCTTTCCTCGTTAAGAAGGCCTAACTTGTCAAGCTATTTCAGGATGGGTCACTAGCATCAAATAAAGGGTGAACATGCAGCTGCTGGTGCGGCATTGTGGCAGCAGTGCGCTTGCCCCAGCGCGGTAAAGCACCTAAACTTTCCGCACCGACATTACCCTATGGATTGAAGGAGTGCTTATGAAAGTCCGTGACATCATGCGCGTGAAAGGCCACGCCCTGTTTACCCTAGCACCCCATGCCACCTTGCCACAGGCGCTGGCGAGCATGGCAGAAAACGATATCGGCTCGGTCGTGATCATGGATCAGGGTGCGCTGATTGGCATCGTCACCTTCCGCGAAATCATTGCCACCTTGCACAACAAGCCCGATGCCTACCGTGCCCTACAAGTGGGGCAGATCATGGATCGCAGCCCAGCGGTGCTCGCGCCCGAGGCTGAGTTACAAGAGGTGTTGCAGGCTATGCTGGGCTCACACGCGCGCTATATGCCGGTGATGGATGGCGCGATACTCTTGGGGGTCATCAGCTTTTATGATGTGGCCAAAGCCGTGGTCGAGAGCGAGCGCTTTGAAAACGAACAACTCAAAGCCTATATCCAAGACTGGCCCAGCAGCACCTTTCAAACCTAGCGCCGTGCTGCGATTTTTTGAGACAAGGCAGCAGTGAGTAAAGCATTTACCAAAGAGAGCGGGCACGATGATGAGGACGAACTGGCGCTGCCAGCGCTGCCCGCTGGTGCGAAAAATTACATCACCCCCGAAGGCTATAGACGCCTGCAAGCGGAGTTGTTGCAGTTGATTGATGTGGAGCGCCCGCAAGTAACGGAGGTGGTGCACTGGGCCGCCAAAAACGGCGACCGCAGCGAAAACGGCGATTACATCTACGGCAAACAAAGGCTGCGCCAAATCGACAGACGCATCCGTTTTTTGACCAAGCGCCTAGAGATTGCAGAGGTGGTCGATAGCGCTGCACATCAAGGCGGTGAGCAAATTTTTTTCGGAGCCCAGGTCGAATACGAAGAAGAAGATGTTTCTACGGGTACAATGCGCACCCGCAGTATTCGCATCGTCGGTATCGATGAAGCGGATACGCAGCAAGGACAAGTCAGTTGGATCTCGCCAATAGCGCGGGTGTTGCTGAAGGCGCGAGTGGGTAACACTTTACGCCTGCCCAGCCCAGCCGGTGAGAAGCTTATTGAAGTATGCGCCGTGACTTATCCTGCAAACCCATGATGGCTTTGCCTGAGTTGCTCTCAAAAAAATCAAAATTTTTTGAGTGATTTGCAAAAACAGGGAAAAAGACTATACAATCGTGGGCTTACGACAAAGTGTGGGACGTTAGCTCAGTTGGTAGAGCAGCGGACTTTTAATCCGTTGGTCACAAGTTCGAATCTTGTACGTCCTACCACATATTTT
This sequence comes from Allobrachymonas sp., assembly GCA_035906235.1. Lineage (GTDB taxonomy): Bacteria > Pseudomonadota > Gammaproteobacteria > Burkholderiales > Burkholderiaceae_C > JAMIFN01. The sequence goes on from JAMIFN010000019.1 coordinate 2,368, forward strand.
GAATGCGCTTTAAGCGGATGCGTCGAACTGGGTCGATGTGATCGTCAGCAAGTTTTGCGCTTCATTCTCTGCAGTGATATAGATTTAGGAGCTCAGCATGGCTGTTCAGCAAAACAAAAAATCCCCCTCGAAACGCGGTATGCACCGTTCGCACAATGCTTTGGATGTTCCTGGCATTGCTGTCGAGGCGACAACGGGTGAGATTCACCTGCGTCACCACATCAGCCCTAACGGTTTTTACCGTGGCCGCAAAGTGCTGAAAACTAAATCAGACGCACAGTAAATTCAGCTCGCTCAGTGCGGGTATTTTGCTCGGACTGTGTCGAAATAAAGAGCCCACCTGGCGTATGCTGAGTGGGCTTTTCGCATAAGGTTTGAAACGCATCGGTTATGGAAAAAATCTACGCCCGCATCACAGGCACAGGCAGCTATACGCCGCAACGCAAACTCAGCAATGCCGATTTGGCTGCCGAGCTGGCGAAAAACGGCATCGAAACTTCGGATGAATGGATTATTGAGCGTACTGGTATTCGGGCGCGCCATTTTGCGGCCGATGGCCAATTTGCGAGTGATTTGGCGCTAGAGGCTGCTAAAAATGCCTTGGCCGCAGCCGGGAAAAGCGCGGCTGATATCGATTTGATTATCGTTGCCACCTCTACGCCCGATATGGTGTTTCCATCGACGGCCAGTATTTTGCAACGCAAACTAGCCGAGTTGGGGGAAGAACACGCGGGTGTTATCGGCGCCCCAGCTTTTGATGTGCAGGCGGTATGCAGTGGCTTCGTCTACGCTCTGACGGTGGCCAATAGCATGATAGTCAGCGGCGCGGCCAAACGGGCTTTGGTCGTGGGGAGTGAGATTTTTAGCCGCATTCTTGATTTTACAGATCGCACCACCTGCGTACTCTTTGGCGACGGTGCTGGCGCGGTGGTGCTGGAAGCCAGCGAAGAACCTGGCATTTTGGCCTGTGATATGCACGCCGACGGGCGCCACACCCATATTCTTTGCGTGCCCGGTCATGTCGATAAAGGCCAGATTTTGGGCGATCCCACGCTCAAAATGGATGGCCAAGCCGTGTTTAAACTGGCCGTCGGCGTGCTCGAATCTGCCGCCCGCGCAGTGTTGGCGAAAGCTGGTAAAACACAAGATGACATCGATTGGCTGATTCCCCATCAAGCCAATATCCGCATCATGCAAAGCACGGCGAAGAAGTTAAAGCTGCCTATGGATAAATGCGTGGTTACTGTGGATCAACATGGCAATACCTCGGCGGCCTCGATTCCGCTGGCGTTGGATCATGCGGTGCGTTCAGGCCAAGTGCAAAAAGGCCAACACCTTATGCTTGAAGGTGTGGGCGGTGGCTTTACCTGGGGCGCGGTGTTTTTGCGTTATTAAATGCATTGCGCGTAGCCCATCAAACGCAGGTCGATTTTGCGGCACTGTCTTTTGTCAAAAAAGAAGATTGTTTCGGTATAATCCGAAAAATGCGTCACAAACTGCGACAGTAGTACCTCTGAGCTGCCTTATCGACACGCATATTTCGCGTTTAGGCTCTTGCAAGGGCTATATTCCAAATGTTCGCCCCTGTGCTTTGTGGCTTTCAAGAAACGGAGTCTCTTGATATACAGACATTCGCTGGCATATGCTTTATGCGAAAAGTTTGTATATAGAGGTTTGCGTACTATTGTGCGCTCTTCATTTCATATCGTATTTTTTCTTTGAGGCAATCATGGCTGGAAAACCCCATTTGGTTAAACCTGCTGCTAAAACGGCAGCCAAAACAGCAGTAAAACCCGCAGAAAAATCCCCTGCTGCGGATGCCAAAAAAACTGCAACTGCGTCGGGATCGGTAGATGTGCTTAAGAAACCCATTGCCAAAGCGGTCAGCAAGACTGGTGCAGCAAAGGCTGCAAAACCAACAAAAGCTGCAGTAGAAAAAGTCGTGCCCGAGAAAGTGGCCAAAGTCTCAGCTAAAACCGTAAAAAAACCAGTAAAAACTCAAAAATCTACGGGGAAAAAAATCGAAGCCGAGGATGTTGATTTGAGCGATATTGAAGACAGTGCAACCGAGGCTGAGCAAGATGTGGCAACAGTCACGCCAGCTGGCGAAAAAGTCAAGCCTTTGCGCATGAAGTTGTCGAAGGCCAAAGAGCGCGCGCTCATGAAAGAGTTTGGCCTAGATGAAATGGTGCTCTCGGAAGAGGACTTAAAGAACCGTCGAGAACGCCTGAAGGCCTTGATCAAATTGGGTAAAACGCGTGGCTATTTGACGCACGCTGAAATCTCTGACCACTTGCCCGATAAATTGGGCGATGCCGAAACTTTGGAAGCCGTCAACACCACCTTGAGCGATTTGGGTGTGGCTGTGTATGAAAAAACGCCCGATGCTGAAGCCCTGATCATTACCGACAATGCGCCCACAGGCTCTACTGAGGAAGAGGCAGAAGAGGCTGCTGAGGCCGCGCTCTCGACGGTAGATTCTGAGTTCGGGCGCACCACTGACCCTGTGCGCATGTATATGCGCGAGATGGGTACGGTCGAGCTGCTCACGCGTGAGGGTGAAATCGAAATCGCCAAGCGCATTGAAGGCGGCCTGAACAACATGATGGAGGCCATTAGTCACACGCCTGCCACCATTGCGGAAATTTTCCAAATGGCTGAAGAGATTCGCGCGGGTACGGTGGTGATCACGACTGTAGTTGATGGCTTTATGGCCAGTGACGAGGCTGATGACTATGTGGCCGAAGAAGACTTTGATGAATACGACGAAGCTGATGATGATGACGGTAAAGGCGGCAGTAAAGCACTGACCAAAAAGCTCGAAGAGTTGAAAAACGAAGCGCTGCGCCGTTTTGATGTGCTGCGCTCTTTGTTTGAAAAGGTACACAAGGCCTATGACAAAGACGGCTATGGGAGCCCCGCTTACACGAAAGCGCAAAATGCGTTGTCGCACGATTTAATGCAAATCCGATTTACCGCAAAAACTATTGAGAAGCTTTGCGATAACGTACGCGTGCAGGTAAAAGATGTGCGCAGCGTGGAGAGCGAATTGCGCAAAATCATTGTTGAGAAATGCCACTTTCCGCAAGCCGATTTTGTAAGGGATTTCTCTGGTCGCGGAAAAAATGGTGAGCGCGTGGTATCGCACATTTTGGATTTGAAGTGGGTCGAAAAGCAAGCCAAAGCAGGTAAAGCTTGGTCAGTCACGATGGGGCGCTATATCCCGCCGATTCAAGAGCTGCAACAAAAACTGCTGGATCTGCAAGCGCGCGTCGTGGTGCCTTTGGATGAACTCAAAGAAATCCACAAACGCATGAACGATGGCGAGCGCATGTCACGCTTTGCCAAGCGCGAGATGATTGAGGCCAATTTGCGCTTGGTGATTTCGATCGCCAAAAAATACACCAACCGCGGTTTGCAGTTCTTGGATTTGATTCAAGAGGGCAATATTGGTTTGATGAAGGCCGTGGATAAATTCGAATACCGCCGGGGCTATAAATTCTCGACCTACGCCACTTGGTGGATTCGTCAGGCCATTACGCGTTCGATTGCTGACCAAGCGCGCACCATCCGCATTCCTGTGCACATGATCGAGACCATCAACAAGATGAATCGCATCAATCGCCAGCATTTGCAAGAGCACGGTTTTGAACCCGATGCCCGTCTTTTGGCTGAGAAGATGGAAATGCCTGAAGACAAAATTCGCAAGATCATGAAAATTGCGAAAGAGCCCATCAGCATGGAAACGCCTATTGGTGACGATGACGACAGCCACTTGGGCGATTTCATCGAAGACAGCAGCAATACCGCGCCTATTGACGCGGCCTTGCAGGCTGGCCTACGCGATTTGGTGAAAGACATTTTGGATGGCCTGACGCCACGCGAAGCCAAGGTGCTGCGCATGCGTTTTGGTATCGAAATGTCTACCGACCATACGCTGGAAGAGGTGGGTAAACAGTTTGATGTCACGCGTGAGCGCATTCGCCAAATTGAGGCGAAGGCGTTGCGCAAACTCAAACACCCGAGCCGCAGCGATAAATTGCGCAGCTTTATGGACCCGCAATAAGCGCCCGAGCCATGGCTGAGGTGAATACCCCACAAAGCTATGTCGCACAAAAAACTGCTGCCTCGGGCAGCAGTTTTTACTATGCGTTTTTATTTTTGCCCAAAGACAAGCGCGCAGCTATGACGGCGTTTTATGCTTTCTGCCGCGTGGTGGATGACATTGTGGACGAGGTGAGCGAGCCGCAGGTGGCGGCGCAAAAACTTGCTTGGTGGCGCGCCGATGTGGAGCAAAGTTTTGCTGCGGACGGGGCTGCCCATTTGGCGCAACGCCACCCGGTACTGCAAGCCTTGCTACCGCATTGCGCCCGCTATGGCATCACGCGTGAGCATTTGTTTGGTGTGATTCAGGGCTGCCAAATGGATTTGGAACAAAACCGCTACTGGAATTTTGCTAGCTTAGAGAAATATTGCTACTTTGTTGCCGGCCTAGTGGGCGAGGTGATTGCGCGGATTTTGGGTTTTCAACACCAACAGACCATGGCCTATGCGCATAAATTGGGCTTGGCTTTGCAATTGACTAACATCATCCGCGATGTGGGCGAAGACGCAGACCGTGGGCGCATCTATCTGCCTGTAGAGGATCTCGAACGCTTTGCCGTGCCTGTCCATGAAATCAATCAGAAACAGTATTCCGAACGCTTTACGGCGTTGATGCAATTTCAGGCGCAAAGGGCGCAAGCTTTGTATGACGAAGCCTTAGGGCTGCTGCCTGCGGTTGATTTTCGCGCACAAAAACCCGGCTTGATGATGGCTGCGATCTACCGCAATTTGCTGCGTGAGGTTGAAAAAGACGGCTTTGCCGTTTTGCACCAACGCACTTCGCTCACGCCCCTGCGTAAGCTCTGGCTGGCCTGGAAGGTGCAAGCTTTAGGTCAAGTCTAAATCCACTAGTGTTTTTGATGTTTTAGGCCGAAAAACCTGCCTGAGTAGCTATTGTTTCAATAGCATTTGAGCTTGCTGCAAAGTTTGGTATTTGCGCATCAGGGCAGTTGCGTCCTCTGCGTGCAGGGGATCTTGCGGGATGCAATCCACCGGGCAAATGGCCACGCATTGCGGCTCGTCAAAATGCCCTATGCATTCGGTGCATTGATCGGGGTTGATGAGGTAGTGATCTTCCCCCATGCTGATGGCCTGATTGGGGCATTGTGGTTCACACACATCGCAGTTGATGCAATCGCTGGTGATTTTTAAGGCCACGGTTTATGCCTTTCTCTCAGCTTGCTGTTTTTGCAGTGCGGCCAATACGGTGGGGCTAACCAATTGCCCCACATCACCACCGAGCGTGCTGATTTCGCGCACCAGGGTCGAGCTTATGCACTGCAGGCCAGGGCTGGGCAAGATGAAGACGGTCTCAATTTCGGCAGCGAGTTTGCGGTTCATTTGTGCCATTTGGCTCTCGTAATCCATATCCGTGCCGTTGCGGATGCCGCGGACGATGGCGCTGGCACCGACTTGGCGGCAGCAATCGATGATCAGGCCATCAAAGGCGATCACTTCGATAGCGTTGCCTGCAGGCAGGCTGGTCTGTACGAGGGCGATGCGTTCTTGCAGGGTAAAACGGGTTTTTTTGTGGTGGGCGATGGCGACTGCCACGAGCAATCGATCAAAAAGTTTCGCGGCGCGACCGATGACATCCAAATGCCCCAAAGTGACAGGGTCAAACGTGCCGCTGTAGATCGCGGTAGGGGCGGTGCGTGGGCTGCTCATGGTGCGCTTGTCGATTGGCTTGGCCGCTTAGCTGCTGGCGCGCTCTTTGATGATGGCGATGGCTTGGTCGTAATGGGCTTTGGTTTCTGAGCGATTACTGATGTCGATGTGCAGATCGTGCAAAAGCCCATCTTTGAGACCATAAATCCAGCCATGCACCGACAGTTCGTGCCCGCGCTCCCATGCATCTTGTAGCACCGAGCTGCGCGCGGCGTTAAAAGTTTGCTCCACCACATTCAACTCGCACAGGGTGGCATGGCGTTTTTCTTCTGGGATGCTGGCCAAAAAATCCCAGTGCAAATTGCGCACATCTTTGATATGGCGAATCCAGTTGTCGGCCAAACCTACCCGAATATTCGACAGCGCTGCGCCGACACCGCCGCAGCCATAGTGGCCCACGATGAGCAGGTGTTTGATTTCCAAAATATCTACGGCGTATTGCACGGCAGACAGCATATTCAAATCACTGTGTACCACCATATTGGCCACATTGCGGTGCACAAACACTTCGCCCGGCGCTAAGCCTGTGATTTGGTTGGCAGGCACGCGGCTATCGGAGCAGCCTACCCACATGTATTGCGGCGCTTGCTGCGCCATGAGGGTGGTAAAAAAATCGGGCTTGGCAGCAGAGGTTTCTGCGGCCCATCGTTTATTGGCTGCCAGCAAGGCTTGGATGTCGGAGTGGGTTTGGCTAGAAATGTTCATAAAGGGTGATTTTATGGCCTGAACCTTATGCCTTGCAGGTTTTCTGCGGGCAACCCTGTCCCAGGTAGGGGTGGGCTTTAAAATCATGCAGTTTCCATTCATAGGGCTGCTGGTGAGGCAGTACTTTTATCATGACCTATCGCGTAGCTGCGCTCTATCATTTTGCGCGCGTTGAAAGCCCTGAGGCTTGGCGCATCCCGATTTTGGATTTTTGCAAGACCGAGGCGATCAAAGGCACGCTGCTTTTGGCGCGCGAGGGCATCAACGGCACCGTCGCCGGCAGCGCGGCAGCCATTGACGCCCTGCTGATCTATCTGCGCAGCTTACCAGGCATGGCAGCCTTAGAGCACAAAGAAAGCTGGGCAGAGAGCGAGCCCTTCTTGCGCATGAAGGTCAAGCTGAAAAAAGAAATCGTCACCATGGGTGTGCCCGAAATCGACCCCAGCCGCTACGCCGGCACCTATGTGCAGCCCGAGGATTGGAACGCGCTAATTAGCGACCCCGAGGTGTTGCTGGTGGATACGCGCAACGAATACGAAATTCATGTAGGCAGTTTCGCGGGGGCGGTCAATCCCCATATCGAGCAATTCACCGAATTTCCCGAATGGATCCAAAGCGAAGAAAACCGCCAGGGTAAAAAGAAAATCGCCATGTTTTGCACAGGCGGCATACGCTGCGAAAAATCCACAGCCTATTTGCGCCGACAGGGTTTTGAGGATGTGTACCACCTCAAGGGCGGCATTCTGAAATACTTGGAAGAAGTGCCCGAGGAAAAGAGCCTGTGGCAAGGCGAGTGCTTTGTGTTTGATGAACGCGTCACCGTGGGACATGGCTTGGTGCAAGGTGAATATGAACTCTGCCGCGCTTGCCGTCACCCGATTGATGCCCAAGACAAACAAAGCCCGCTGTTTGAAGCCGGGGTCAGCTGCGTGCATTGCCACGGCGAGCAAAGCGAGGCGCAATTAAAAGGTCTGCGTGAGCGCCAAAAACAAATCGCCTTGGCACAAGCTCGTGGAGAGCGTCATGTGGGGAAAGAGCTAGCGCCAGTGGAAGTACGCCGTGCGGCCAAACGCGCCAAACTGGCTGAGGCGCAGGAAAAAGCCGCAGCCAGTCTCGCTAAAAAGCAAGGGAGCGCATCATGCTGAAAGCGCCAGAACTGCTACTGCCCGCAGGCAGCTTGGAAAAAATGCGCGCCGCCTATGATTTTGGTGCCGATGCGGTTTATGCAGGCCAGCCGCGCTACAGCCTGCGCGCGCGCAATAACGAATTTCGCCTAGAGCAATTGCAGCAGGGCATCACCGAAGCACATGCTCGCGGTAAAAAGTTTTTTGTCACCAGCAATTTGATTGCGCACAACGACAAGGTGCGTACCTATTTGCGCGACATCGAGCCCGTGATCGCACTCAAGCCCGATGCCATCATCATGGCCGACCCGGGTTTGATTGCCATGGTGCGCGAGAAATGGCCTGAACAGGCCATTCATCTGTCGGTGCAGGCCAGCACCACCAATTACGCCGCTGTTAAATTTTGGCAGCGTATGGGACTTACGCGCATCATTCTCTCGCGCGAGCTGAGCTTGGACGAGATTGAAAAAATTCGCCAAGAATGCCCCGATATGGAGATCGAGGTTTTTGTGCATGGGGCGCTGTGTATGGCTTACTCGGGGCGCTGTTTGCTCTCGGGTTACTTCAACCGCCGTGACCCCAATCAAGGCACTTGTACCAATGCTTGCCGTTGGAGCTATGCGCCGCAAGCGGCCGATATTGACCCCAATACGGGTGAAGCCATGGCCAAGCCTCTAGAGGGCGATTTCAGCTTTGATGCTGAGCACGAACAGGCGGAGAAATCTTTCTCAGCCTGTGGCGGTGCTGAACGCCACCCCCTGGCCGATCAAACCTACCTCATTCAGGAGGCCGGGCACAGCAGTGGCCGTGCTGGGCAATTGGTGCCCATCATGGAAGATGAACATGGCACCTACATCATGAATTCCAAAGACCTGCGGGCGGTGGAATATGTTGAGCGCCTGACGCAAATGGGCGTGGATTCGCTCAAAATTGAAGGCCGCACCAAGAGCCGCTACTATGTGGCGCGCACGGCCCAAATCTACCGCCGCGCCATTGATGATGCCGTGGCGGGGCAGCCCTTTAATCCGGAGTTGATTACCGAGCTGGACGGCTTGGCCAATCGCGGCTACACCGCTGGTTTTTTAGAGCGCCGTCCTTCGCAGGATTACCAAAACTACGAAACCGGCCATTCGCTCAACCAGCGCAGCCAGTTTGTCGGCGAAGTGCTGCACACGCGTGAAGGCGGCTGGGCTTTGGTCGAGGCTAAAAACCAGTTTGCCGTGGGCGACCGCATAGAGGTGATTCACCCCAGCGGCAACCGCCAGATTACCATCGCGGCCATGCAAAACGAAAAAGGCCAAACCATCACCCTAGCACCCGGCAACCCGCACCGGGTTTGGGTAGATTTGCAGGGGGCAGCCGATGGCGCATTGATCGCCAAGATGTTATAAAGAAGAAGCATCTCGGTAGGTTCTTCAAGAAAATATGCGGAAAGAACCTGAAAATGGGCAAAGGAGCAACGGCTGCCCATGGATTGTGATTTGGGTTGCGAATCTCGATGCAGGGAGGCGTTAATGAACGGGCTTGGCTGCAGAGCGCAGCGCAGGCTGACGCTAGACCCACTCAGGTTACATTACATTGGGGTCGCAGCTGTTGCGGGAAGGCGCCCAAGTTCGCGTTTGAGACCAGCAATATCATTTTCAGCGCGACCAATTTCGGCTTTCATTTCGGCTACGCGGTCAAGGTATTTTTGGTAATTGCGCTCGTTTCCTAGGCGATCGGGTTGCCCGCCTTTGTACTCTTGCTGTTGCAGGGCTAATTTTTGTTGGGCTTTGTCCAGTTCGGCTTGCAAAATACGGCGCGAATCCGCATCACGGGCGCGTTGATCGGCACTGCTGCTAGCAGATGCTGGCCGAACAGTAGGCGGTGCAGCACGATTCGCGTTATTGCTAGCGTTACGGCCAGCGCCATTGCTACTATTGCTGCTGTAGCTCCGGTTGGTGCCATGAATAACCGTAACATTGCCCCCTTCCAAAGGCTTGCAACCTTTATTTTGGGCGACCCGACTGTCATTGGTGTACTCCCGATCGGGGCAGCGGTAGATTTGTGCCTGTGCGCTAAATGCGGTAGACAACAGCAAACCCGCCGCAAGCCAGTGGCAAGAGATGGGAAATTTCATTTTTTTCATAACTTTAACCCTAACACGAAAGCGCTTGATGCGTGCCAATTGCCAAGCGGGCTAGAAGTATGCGCGTTTTATAGGATTGAGGCAAATGGGGTGTGGGAAATTGCACAAAAAAGCAGCCCGAAGGCTGCTTTTCTGATAAATACGGTCGCGCTGTGGAGCGTTACGATTAGATTGAGAAGTACATGTCGTATTCAACCGGCGAGACTTCTACGCGGCTGCGGGTAACTTCTTGCATCTTCAAGTCGATGTAAGCGTCAATCCAAGCATCGGTGAAGACGCCACCTTTGGTCAAAAAGGCGCGGTCTGCATTCAGGGCTTCCAAAGCCTGATCCAAGCTAGAGCAAACGGTAGGGACCAGTTTGTCTTCCTCAGGTGGCAGATGGTAAAGGTCTTTGGTAGCCGCTTCGCCTGGGTGAATTTTGTTTTCTATGCCGTCCAAACCTGCCATCAGCAGTGCAGCAAAGCCAAGGTAGGGGTTGCACAAAGGATCTGGGAAGCGCGCTTCCACGCGGCGGGCCTTGTCGCTGGCCACATTGGGGATGCGGATAGAGGCCGAACGGTTTTTGGCAGAATAAGCCAATTTAACGGGGGCTTCAAAGTGGGGAACCAAGCGCTTGTAGCTGTTGGTGCCTGGGTTGGTGATTGCGTTCAACGCGCGGGCATGTTTGATAATGCCGCCGATGTAGTAGAGCGCAAATTCAGACAAGCCCGCGTAGCTGGTGCCTGCAAAGAGGTTTTTCCCGTCTTTCCAGACCGATTGGTGGACATGCATGCCTGAGCCATTGTCGCCAGCGTAGGGCTTGGGCATAAAGGTAGCCGTTTTGCCATAGGCGTTGGCGACATTGTGGATCACATATTTTTGCATCAGTGTCCAGTCGGCGCGCTCAACCAAGGTTGAGAAACGGGTGCCGATTTCGCATTGGCCAGCGCCAGCCACCTCGTGATGGTGCACTTCAACGGGGATGCCCAGCGCTTCGAGTACTTGCGATATTTCATTGCGCAGGTCCATGGTGCTGTCAACTGGAGGCACGGGGAAGTAGCCGCCTTTTGTGCGTGGGCGGTGGCCTTTGTTGGCACCGTTTTCCATGGCAGTGCCAGAATTCCAAGGGGCTTCGTATTCGTCGATGGCGTAGAAGGTATGACCAGGAGCCGTGCTCCAGCGTACGCTGTCAAAGAGGAAGAATTCGGGCTCTGGGCCAAAGTAGGCAGTGTCGCCCAAGCCAGCTTGCTTCAAATACGCTTCAGCACGCTTGGCGATAGAGCGGGGGTCGCGTTCATAGGCTTTGCCATCGGTAGGTTCGATGACATCGCAGATCAGAACCAAGGTGATTTCTTCAAAGAAGGGGTCGATAAACGCACTGCTGGCATCGGGGATGAGCAGCATGTCTGAGGCTTCGATGCCTTTCCAACCAGCGATAGAGGAGCCGTCAAAAGCTTGGCCTTCGTTGAACTTGTCTTCGTTGAATTGCGATATGGGAGTAGTAATGTGTTGCCACTTGCCGAGGGTGTCGGTGAAGCGGAAATCGACAAAGCGCACATCGTTTTCTTCTACCAGTTTCATTACATCGGCGACGGTTTTCTTAGCCATGCGGCATTCCTTCAATCGGTCAGGTTAGGAAAAAAAGACCCTAAAGAGTCTTGGGAGGGATTTTGCGATAAGACTCAAGTGGGATGCTGAATCTTGCCTGAGGATTTCTTAAGTTTACGCGGAGGTTTGGGTTTAGCCAAAGCGAATATTGCAGTGTCCCATACCTGCAATCGTGCACCGTAGGTGGTCGCCTTTGGCAACAGGAATTAAGGGGGCGAGCGAGCCTGACAAAATCACTTCGCCAGCTTTCAAGGGGATGCCGCGGCGCCCCAAAGTATTGCCTAGCCAAGCAATCGCATTGGCGGGGTGGCCGAGTGCCGCTGCACCTGCACCTGTGGCCACGATTTGACCGTTTTTCTCGAGCACCATGCCGCATAGACCTAAATCGAGTTTGCGTGGGTCACCCAAAATACTGCCCAAGGCATAGACGCCGCAAGAGGCGTTGTCGGCTACGGTGTCTTGGATTTTGACGCGCCAGTCTTGGATGCGTGAATCTACAATTTCAAAACACGCCATGACGCAGTCGGTGGCGCGGAGCACCTCGGCCATAGTCAAGCCCGGGCCCATGAGGTCGCGCTTCAAAATAAAGGCAATTTCACCTTCGGCACGCGGGGCAATCATTTCATCGACAGGAATTGGCTGGCCTTCTTCAATAAACATACCATCGAGCAAGTAGCCAAAATCAGGCTGATACACGCCCAGCATATTTTGGACGGCAGCCGAGGTGGCACCGATTTTTTTACCGGTGATTTTCTCGCCTGCGTCGAGGCGGCGCTGAATCATGCGTTGCTGGATGTTATAGGCGTCATCGATAGTGATGTTGCTGTAGCGGTCGGTAAATGGCACGACAGGTTTGCGGGCGTGGAGTGCGTCAAATAGCTCATCGCCCAGCTGTTGAATTAGTTTCGTATCCATACGGGTTTAAGCCTTCCAGAGTTTGTCAATGCCAGGGTCGGTTTCTTGGATGCTGCGCTTGAGCAAGTTGCGCAGGGCCGTGAGCTCTAGAGCGCCGAGTTGCTCACCCAACTTTTCTTCTTGCGCTTTTGCGGCGGCAATGATGTGGACCATGGCATCACGCCCTTGCACACTGATGGCGTAGCCGGCGCTGCTTTGGTGTACTAAACCGCGGGTGAGTAGCTCGCTCAGGGTCTGCGCACTGACCTCGGCGCCAGTGTAGGCCGTGTGGTGGCTGATGTCGGCCTCAGCCGTATATTCGCGCACCGACAAGACGGATAGGGCAAAAAAATCGGCCTCGCTCAAACCCTGGCTTTGCATGGCTGGGCGAATAGCGTGGAAAAATTGGTAGTGCGCGCGTCCGAGTAGATAGCCCAAGAGATCCTCAGAGAAGAGAGCCGGGGCTTTTTTGCTGCCGCTATGTTCAGCGCTGATCTCAGTGGCGATTTCGGTCGCGATGGCATGGGTTTTTTTGGTTGCCAAGGCGTAATTGCCACTCAAATACAGCAATGGAGGGGTCGGGCTACGGTCATAGGCCAACACTTCGCCGACAAAAATGATGTGGTCGCCACCTTCGTATTCAAAGATGGTGCGGCACTGAAAACGCGCGCTACAGGCGGGTAGCAAGGGTGATTTTGTTACACCCTGATCGAGCGCGATGCCCGCAAACTTATCTTCGCCTTTCTTGGCAAATTTATTGGATAAGGCTTCTTGTTCATTCGAGAGGATGTGCACATTCCACTCTTTGGTCTGCTGGAATACGGGCAGGCTGTAGGCGTTTTTGGCCAAACTCCACAGCACCATGGGGGGGTCTAGCGAGACGGAGTTAAAACTGTTGGCGGTGATACCGACGGGGTCGCCATTTTCGGCCCGAGTAGTGATGATGGTCACCCCCGTGGCAAACATCGACAAAGCGTTGCG
>JAMIFN010000020.1:0-13110 GCA_035906235.1 Allobrachymonas sp.
CAGGCCATCTTGACGCATGGCGGCATGGGTTATTCCAAAGAATTTCATGTTGAACGCTATCTGCGCGAAATCATGATCCCGCGCATCGCCCCGGTTAGCCGCGAAATGATTTTGAGCTATATCGCCGAGCGCGTGCTGGGTTTACCCAAGTCGTATTAAGCGCCGTCAAAGCTACAAAGGATTCGTCATTCCCGCGCACGCGGGAATCCAGGTATTTCCCCCCTCTCCCTGCGGGAGAGGGTTGGGGTGAGGGTTTAACAAGCTCTACGCGCCGAATGACACAAACTCACAAATTTCCTCTTTATCGCCCTATCAGTCCTTTTGCAAAACCATGAAAATCTTCAAAACCTTAAGCGAAATCCCCCCCTGCATCGGCCAAGAAGTGGCCGTTAGCGATTGGGAAGACATCAGCCAGCCCCAGGTCAATACCTTTGCCGAATCCACCAAAGATTTGCAGTGGATACACATTGATGTGGAGCGCGCCAAAGACGGGCCTTTTGGTGGCCCGATTGCGCACGGTTTCTTGACGCTTTCCTTGATCCCCCGCTTTTTCGCCACAGCGGTGACGATAGAAGGCACGCGCATGGGTGTGAACTACGGCCTCAATAAAGTGCGTTTTACCGCCCCCGTGCCCGTGGGCAGCCGCCTGCGTGCGCGTTTGAAACTGCTGGCCGCCGAGCCGCTGGAAGGCAATGGCCTGCAAATGACCTGGGTCTTTACCATCGAGCGCGAAGGTAGCGATAAACCTGTTTGTATTGCTGAACTGCTGATGCGGCGCTATACCTGATTTTTAAGTATGTTTTTGCTGTTTTAAGCCGAAAAACCTGCCTGAGTAGCTCATATTTGATGAGCATAAAAAAGCTCGGCATGAGCCGAGCTTTTCATGGTGGCGTCGTTAGACAAAAAAGTCTTTCTGGACGCCGCATAGCGATTAGTAGGCTAGGTGGCGGGGCGCAGAGCAGTAGCAGCGCTACGGCAAGCCCCGCCAACAACGCCTATGGGCGCTAGGCAAGGACTGCGTGATTTACATCATGCCGCCCATACCGCCCATGCCACCCATATCAGGCATGCCGCCGCCAGCAGCATCGTCTTTAGGGCTGTCAGCGACCATGCACTCGGTCGTCAGCATCAGGCCAGAGACAGACGCGGCGTTTTGCAAAGCCGTGCGCGTGACTTTAGTGGGATCCAAGATGCCCATTTCGATCATGTCGCCATAGGTGTCGTTAGCCGCGTTAAAGCCAAAGTTGCCTTTGCCTTCCAACACTTTGTTGATCACCACAGCAGGCTCGCCACCGGCGTTGGCGACGATTTCGCGCAGGGGCGCTTCGATGGCTTTGAGCACCAAGGCGATACCGGCTTGTTGGTCGGCGTTGTCACCGGTGATGTTGCCCGCAGCTTGGCGTGCGCGCAGCAGGGCGATACCGCCGCCAGCAACGATACCTTCTTCCACCGCAGCGCGGGTCGCGTGCAGGGCGTCTTCGACGCGGGCTTTTTTCTCTTTCATTTCCACTTCGGTAGCGGCGCCAACTTTGATCACAGCAACACCGCCAGCCAATTTGGCGACGCGCTCTTGCAGTTTTTCTTTGTCGTAGTCGCTGGTGGCTTCTTCGATTTGTTGGCGAATTTGTTTTACACGCGCTTCGATATCAGCAGCAGCGCCAGCGCCGTCGATGATGATGGTGTTTTCTTTGCCGATTTCGACACGCGCAGCCGTGCCCAAGTCTTCCAGGGTGACTTTTTCCAAAGTCAGGCCCACTTCTTCGGCAATCACTTTGCCGCCTGTCAAGATGGCGATGTCTTCGAGCATGGCTTTGCGGCGGTCGCCAAAGCCTGGGGCTTTAACGGCAACCACTTTCAAAATGCCACGGATGGTATTGACCACCAGCGTAGCCAGGGCTTCGCCATCGACATCTTCAGCCACGATCAGCAGGGGGCGGCCAGATTTAGCCACTTGCTCTAGCGTCGGCAGCAGTTCGCGGATATTGCTGATCTTTTTGTCACACAGCAGCACGAATGGGTTGTCCAAAATGGCGGCTTGTTTTTCGGGGTTGTTGATGAAATAGGGCGAGAGGTAGCCACGGTCAAACTGCATGCCTTCAACCACATCGAGTTCGTTTTCCAGGCTCTTGCCGTCTTCGACGGTGATCACGCCTTCTTTGCCGACCTTGTCCATGGCTTGGGCGATGATTTCGCCGACATGGGCGTCAGAGTTGGCAGAAATGGTGCCGACTTGGGCAATTTCTTTGTTGGAAGAAGTCGCTTTAGATGCCGTTTTGAGCTGAACGATCAGGGCCGCTACGGCTTTGTCGATACCGCGCTTCAAGTCCATGGGGTTCATGCCGGCGGCGACATATTTCATGCCTTCGTGCACGATGGCTTGTGCCAATACGGTGGCGGTGGTGGTGCCGTCACCCGCGTTGTCGGCGGTTTTAGAGGCCACTTCTTTGACCATCTGCGCGCCCATGTTTTGCAGCTTGTCTTTGAGTTCGATTTCTTTGGCAACGGATACGCCGTCTTTGGTGACCAAAGGCGCGCCGAAAGAGCGCTCGAGCACCACATTGCGGCCTTTAGGGCCCAGAGTTGTTTTAACGGCGTTGGCCAAAACATTCACGCCTTCAACCATACGAGCGCGTGCGTCCGCGCCAAATACCACTTCTTTAGCTGCCATGAATGGCTCCTGAGAAAATTAAATTTAAGAGTGTTTTTGCTGCCCTAGGCCGTAAAACCTGCCTGAGCAGCTATCAAATATGATGTGTTGTCTTTGGCCGAGCCGGCGGCTCTTAACTGGGCTGCGCCAAGTTAGCCTATGACGAAAGTGATAGCTCTGAAAGAGCGATTACTTTTCGACGACAGCAAACAGGTCGTCTTCTTTCATCACCAGCAGCTCGTCGCCAGCGACTTTGACGGTTTGGCCTGAGTATTTGCCAAACAGCACGCGGTCGCCCACTTGCACATTCATGGCTTGTAATTGGCCTTGTTCGTTTTTCTTGCCTGGGCCTACGGCCAAGACTTCGCCTTGGTCGGGCTTTTCGGCCGCATTGTCAGGAATATAGATTCCTGAGGCGGTTTTGGTTTCGTTTTCAAGGCGTTTGACGATCACGCGATCGGCTAAAGGACGCAGATTCACAAGCATCTCCTAAGAGCTAAGGGTTAGAAAAAAACGGCGGGGCAGGGCGCTTGGATTCGCGCTACGCGTAGCGCAATTAGCACTCTCGCCCAACGACTGCTAATGATAAGAGCATTTGCCCGTATTTCAAGGGCGGGGGCGTAAAAATGCCCCAGCACCCATTGAAAAGGACTGAAAAATCAAGGGCTTGCAGCTGCTTATGAAGGGATGGGTTCAGGCGCGGGTTCAGCCGCAGCCCTAGGCTCTTGCGGCAAACTGGTCCAGCGCCGCAGGCCTTTTTGAAAAATAAAGATATTGGGCAACTGCACCACGCTGCGCCCGCCGTCTGTGCGCTGTTCTTCCAGGGTGGTGTAGAGCATATTGATATCGACGACACGCCCCTGCACCCCCGTTTTGTCCAGCGCTTCTAGCACTTCGATGGTGTCGCCCAGGCGATAGGGGCGCACAGCCATGATGAGCAGGGCGCAGAAGAAGTTAGACAGCACGCTCCAGGCGGCAAAAAAAGCCACCGCGCCGACGGCGGCAAAGCCCGAAAAGGCCGTCCAGAGCACGGCGGCGCTGACCCCGAGCACCTCCAAGATCATCAAGACAGAGCCGCTGATGATGAGCCAGCGCATCAGGCCTTTGATGGGCACCTCCATCTCCAGCGGCCAGGCGTAGCGGCGCGCGCTGCGGCCGATCAGCTTGCGCAGGGTGTAGTGCAGCAGCACGGCGAGCACCGCAATCAGGGCGATGTGGGCGGCGGGCAGGGCGAGGTCTAGCCATTCGCCCGCCCAGCCTGAGATTAAAGAGCGTAAGCTTTGCATAGGGGGTAGAGCTTAGCGCATCGCTGCTGAGCGCAAGTGCATGGGTATGCTGCACCTAGTCTGAATCTAGGCTGAATAGAAACTGAAATGAATATTAAAATCGAAGGCTGGATTTTTCTTCGGCTGTGCGCGCAATCGGCAGCTGCTGTGTAGATAGCAAGATGCCTGCCCTTCACCACAAGCGCCGGCATTGCCCAAGCCTTTTGGCCCGCCTTAGCGGCTGCAGCCAAGCGGGTTGAGCCGCTAGTTACCATCAGCTGCACACCATATGGGTGTGCAATTTTTTTGTGTGCGCAGTTTTATTTTTAGGTTTTTATCTATGAACTACGCCTCACTCGACGATTTTTTGGCCTATGTAGCAGGGCGCAACCCCGGCCAGCCTGAGTTTTTGCAAGCCGTCACCGAGGTGATGGAAAGCCTCTGGCCCTTTATCGCCGCCAACCCCAAATACGCCGATCAAGCCCTGCTCGAACGCCTGGTCGAGCCCGAGCGCGTGGTCATGTTCCGCGTCTCTTGGGTCAACGACCACGGCCAGGTGCAGGTCAACCGTGGCTACCGTATTCAGCACAGCATGGCGATCGGCCCCTACAAAGGCGGCATCCGCTTTCACCCCTCAGTCACCCTGTCGGTGTTGAAGTTTTTGGCTTTTGAACAGACCTTCAAAAACGCCTTAACTACCCTGCCCATGGGCGGCGGCAAAGGCGGCTCAGACTTTGACCCCAAAGGCAAAAGCCCAGCCGAAGTCATGCGTTTTTGCCAGGCTTTTGTGCAAGAGCTGTTCCGCCATGTGGGCCCCGATACCGATGTGCCTGCGGGCGACATTGGCGTGGGCGGGCGCGAAGTCGGCTTTATGGCCGGCATGTACAAAAAACTCGCCAATAACGCCGCCAGCGTATTTACCGGCAAAGGCCTGTCTTTCGGCGGCTCGCTGGTGCGCCCCGAGGCCACAGGCTACGGCACGGTGTACTTTGCCGACGAAATGCTCAAAACCCGTGGCAAATCCTTCAAAGGCTTGCGCGTATCGGTTTCAGGCTCGGGCAATGTGGCGCAATACGCGGTCGAAAAAGCCATGGCCTTGGGTGCCAAAGTCATCACGGTGTCAGATTCGAGCGGCACGGTGATCGAAGAAGACGGCTTTACGCCCGAAAAACTGGCGATTTTGATGGATGTGAAAAACCACCAGTACGGTCGCGTCAGCGACTACGCCGCCCGCACCGGCGCCAAGTTTGAAGCTGGCGTGCGCCCTTGGCATGTGCCCGTGGATGTGGCTCTGCCTTGCGCGACGCAAAACGAGCTGGACGCGGCCGATGCCCAAACCCTGATCAAAAACGGCGTCATCTGCGTGGCCGAAGGCGCCAACATGCCATCGACCATCGAAGCGGCCAAAGCCTTTGAAGCTGCAGGCGTGCTCTACGCCCCGGGTAAAGCGTCTAACGCGGGTGGCGTGGCCACTTCTGGCCTAGAAATGAGCCAAAACGCCATGCGCTTATCGTGGACGCGCGAAGAGGTCGATGCCCGCCTGCTGATGATCATGCAGGGCATCCACGCCGCCTGCCTGCAACACGGCAAACGCGCCGATGGCTCAGTCAGCTATATCGACGGCGCCAATATCGCCGGCTTTGTCAAAGTGGCGCAAGCCATGCACGCGCAAGGTGTCGTCTAAAGCCTTAGGCCAGCTTTGCAGCAGCCACTCATTGAGTGGCTTTTTTTATGGTTTTTCATCGTAAAAATCATAGCATCTTAGGCAGGTTTTCCGGCTTTAAATGCTGATTGGTGGCTGATGAATAGGTTCAAAAAACCTAGCGCATGACTATGGGTGCTGGACAATCAAGCTAGCGCATGCAAGCGCAGCAATACCTGCTCGCGCCCAATCAGGTGCAAGAGCGCATCGACAGATGGCGTTTGTGCCCGCCCGACGGTGAGCACGCGCACAGGCATCGCCAGTTGCGGCATTTTTAGGCCAGCTTCTTGTAAAGCCGCTTTAAAAGCCGCATTGATGGCAAGCGCCTCCCACTCGCAGCTTTGTAGCTTTTCCGCTAGATTGGCAATGGCAGGGCTGAGTGTCGGCAATTTATCAGCGCCTAAATGCTGCTGCCAGTCCGCGCTGTTTTGAATGTCGCCCAGCACGGGGGCGTGCAGCGCTGCGGCTATCCAATCGGCCAAGGCCACTAAAGTCTCGCAGCGGTCCTTGAACAAGGCGCAGGCCGCTTGCAACTGCGGCTCGGGCGTATCTGACAAAGCGCGTTCAGCCATAAAGGGGCGCACGGCAGCTGCCAGCGCCGCATCGTCCATGGCTTTGAGGTGTTGGGCATTGACCCAGCGCAGCTTGGCCTCGTCAAATTGCGCGGCACTTTTGCCCAGATGGTCTAGATCAAACCATTGCAAAAATTGCGCCTTGCTAAAAATCTCGTCGTCACCGTGGCTCCAGCCCAAACGCGCCAGGTAGTTGATCATGGCCTCGGGCAAAAAGCCTTCAGCAGCGTATTGCATAACGGACTTGGTTTTGGGGTCGCGCTTGCTCATCTTCTCGCCCTCAGCGTTCAGCACCGTGGGCAAATGCGCGTAGGTAGGCTTGGGGTAGCCTAGGGCATTGAAGATGTGGATTTGGCGCGGCGTGTTGTTGATGTGGTCATCGCCCCGAATCACATGGCTGATGCGCATATCCATATCGTCCACCACCACGCAGAAGTTGTAGGTGGGCGTGCCGTCTGGGCGGGCGATGACCAAGTCATCGAGCTCGGCATTGCTGATTTCAATGCGACCTTTGACTTTGTCTTCCCAGCTGACCATGCCTGTTAGCGGGGTTTTAAAGCGCAGCACAGGCTGCACACCAGCAGGAATGGGGGGCAAGGTTTTGCCAGACTCCGGGCGCCAAGTGCCGTCGTAGCGGGGCTTGATTTTTGCAGCCTCTTGCGTGGCACGCAGCGCATCCAGCTCCTCGCGGCTCATATAGCAGGGGTAAACATGGCCAGCAGCCAGCAGCTGCGCCAGCACCTCGCGGTAGCGATCCATGCGCTGCATTTGGTAGAAAGGGCCTTCATCGGGTGTCAAACCCAGCCATTGCATGGCTTGCAAAATCACCTCGACTGAGGCTTGGTTAGAGCGCTCTAAATCGGTATCTTCGATGCGCAGAATAAAGTCGCCCTGCTGCGCCCGCGCAAAAGCCCATGGGTAGAGTGCAGAGCGGATATTGCCCAGATGGATAAACCCTGTTGGCGAAGGCGCGAAGCGGGTACGAATGCGGGGGGCTGCGGTCATGGTATTTAAGCAAAAGAAAAGCCTGATTCAGTGGGTGAGAGTCAGGCAGATGGGGGGAATGCCCTGATTTTAATCGGGCAGATCATGCTTGTGTTGTGTATTAAATTGGGACAATGGGGCGATATTTAGCCATTTAGGCGAATATTGTCCCACTGTTGAGACAAAAACAGGCCGCGTGCCTGTTTTTTGCATTTCCAGCACATTTTTAAGGGTGTTTTATGGCTTTTAAGCCGTAAAACCTGCCTGAGTAGCTCACTTTTTTGATGTTTTTTTAAGCCTGTAGCCAGGGGCATAAAGCCTGTGCCACGGCCTGGGGCTGGTCGTGGTGCAGCATATGGCCGGCGTTTTCAATCACCAGCGTGCGGTTGTGGGCGATGTGGCTCAGGCGCTGCTGGTAATCGGCTAAGGCGTAGTTGCCGCCCTGCCATTCGTGCAGGCGGTTTTCTTCGGCCAAGATGGTGAGCACGGGGCAGCTGATGGCGGCGTAGCAGGCCTGCACTTCATCGACGCGAAACAGCACGGGGTTGAGCACCTTATGCGCCGCCGCGCCCAAGATATGCCAGCGCCCAGCCGCATCGGGCGCAGCCCAGTGTCCGGCCAGCCAGTGCGCCCGCTCTGGCGCGATGCGCGGGTTGCTTTTCAGCAAGCGCCGTGCGACGGCGGCTTGGCTCTCGTAGCCGGCCAAATCCAGCTTGCCCGCTTGCAGGGCTTGCAGCTGCACGAGCCATTCACGGTAGCGCCCTGGGGCGTCTGCTGCGGTGGTGGGCGGCGCGCCAAAGCCTTCTAAATTGGCCAGTTTCGCCACGCGTTCAGGGCGGGCTGCGGCATACAGCAGGGCGGCGTGTGCGCCCATGCTGTGCCCAGCCAAGGTAATGGCGCTATCAGCGGATAGGCCGCAGGCTTGCAGCACTTGCGGGATGAGGGCGTCTAAATCGCCCAAATAATCGGGGAAGTAAAAAGTGTCAGGCTGCTGCTGCGCCTGGCCGCTTGCGCGAGCCATGCTCAGGCCAAAGCCGCGCCAATCGGGGGCGATGATGAGGCCCCGGTAACCCGCCGCGCGCAGGGCATCGACGACAAATTGCCAAGACGCGCCCACATCCATCCAGCCGTGCAGCAAAAACAGCGGCGCTTGTTCCACTTGGCCTTGCCCCGAGGCAGCGCCCCAGCTGCGCCAATGCAGTTGCCAGCCGCGCACGCTGCTGCTATGGCTTGCGCTGGGGTGGCGGACTGGGTAGCTGGGTGTTGGGGGGCTGGTCTGGCTCATGCGGGTGGGGCGGCTAACAATGCCGCGATGGTGCTTCAGGTTGGCTTAGGGTTTGCCGCGCTGCTGTTGCAGCAGCAAGGTTTTTTCGTCTTGCAGGGCGCGGATGCGGTTTTGCGTGGCCATAAGCGCCGCCATGTTTTCGGGGCTGGGGTTTTGCCCGGCTTGGGTGGCGTAATCGGCGCTGAGGGCTTGCTGGCTGTCGAGCTCCATATCCAGCACGATAAAACTCAGCTCTTGCAAATCGCTCGCTAGCATGGCCTGCGTCTGATGGCCTAGCAGTTTTTGGCGATGGGCGGCATCGGGCAGGCGTTCGACCAATTGCTGCGCGGCATAGGCCCAATCATTGGGCAGCTGCGTGGCGAGCACGGGCCAGGGTTGCGGGCCTTCTTCTTGCAGCTGTTCTTCTAGCCAGCGCATCATGTTGCCGTGCGGCTCGGGCAGTTGGCAGAGTGTGGCGTGTTGTGCGGGGCTGAGCGCATCCCAAGCGGCCATATGGGTGAGCAGCAGTTGCGCCGCGCGGTCGTCGCGGCTATGGGGCTTGCGGCGGCTGGCGGCCAGGCTAGCCAGATTGGGCACGGCCTCGCGTTTTTGCCAGGGTTTTTTCCAGTCTTTTCCCCAGTCATTTTGGCCTTTTTCGCCGTCAAACCTGCCTGAGTAGCTCTTTTTTTGATAGTTATTTTCAGGCGCTGGCAGCAAGCCCCAAAGCTCGAGCAATTCATGCTGGCCCAAATGCGCCAGCTCGGCAATTTGCCCCAGCAGCTGGCGTTTAAACGCGCCATCGGGCAGCAGCGCCCATTGCGCTTTGATGATGGAGACAAAGCGCGAGCGCCCCTCGGTGCTGGCCATATCGCAGTCTTCGCGCGCGGCTTCGATGACAAAGCGCGACAGCGGCATGGCGTTGTGCACCAGGCGCTCAAAGGCATCAGCCCCATGCTGGCGCACAAAGCTATCGGGGTCGTGCTCGGCGGGTAAAAACAAAAACTTCACCACCCGCGTATCGCTGGCATGGGGCAGCACGGCATTGAGGGCGCGGCGCGCGGCCTTTTGCCCGGCCTTGTCGCCATCAAAACTGAAAATGATCTGTTCGGTAAAGCGAAACAGCTTTTGCACATGCTCGGGCGTGCAGGCTGTGCCCAGGGTGGCCACCGCATGGCCTATGCCGTGCTGCGCCAGCGCCACCACATCCATATAGCCTTCGGTCACCAGCACCATGCCCGCTTGCTGGATGCTGCTGCGGCCTTCAAACAGGCCGTAAATCTCGCGCCCTTTGTGAAACAGCGGGGTTTCGGGCGAGTTCAGGTATTTGGGCTCGCCCTTGCCCATGATGCGCCCGCCAAAGGCGATGACTTCGCCCTTGAGGTTGCGGATGGGGAACATGATGCGTTCGCGAAAACGGTCGTAGCGGCGGCCATCATCGCCGGCAATGACCATGCCGCTTTCTTCCAGCAGCGGGTCGGTGTAGTCAGCAAAAACGCCGGCCAAGGGCTTGCCCGCAGCTGCCCAGCCGATTTTGAAGCGGGCGGCGATTTGCCCCGTCAGGCCACGGCCTTTTAAATAGTCTTGCGCGGCGGTGTCGCGTTTTAAGGCTTGCACATAGGCATCGGCGGCCTGTGCTAAGACTTCGGCCAAGGTTTTGCGCTGCTCTTGCAGCTGCGCGTCGCGTGCGCGCTCTTGCGGGCTGCGTTGGTCTTCGGGCACTTGCAGGCCCAGTTGCCCGGCCAAATCTTTGACGGCATCGATAAAGCCCAGGCCTTGGTATTCCATCAAAAACCGCAGCGCACCGCCATGCGCACCACAACCAAAGCAGTGGTAGAACTGTTTACTAGGGCTGACGCTGAAAGAGGGCGATTTCTCGTCGTGAAAAGGGCAAAGCCCCTGAAAATTTGCGCCCGCTTTTTTCAGCGGCACAAAGCGCCCGACCAGCTCGACGATGTCGGCGCGCTCGTTTAGCTCTTGGATAAAACTCTCAGGTATGGCCATGGGGCGAGATTGTGGCGGATAAAAAAGGGATAGATGGCGCTGGGGCCTGCCCGCCTTGAGTTAGCGGCAAAGGGCAGGCGCAGCGCGCTAGGCTCAGCCCTGCTTGCGTGGTGGCAGGCCGGTGTGCTGGCTCAAGATTTGCCCGCGCTGGGGCTGGCCTTGTTTGCTGCCATTTTTACCTGTCAAATCCGTGTTTTTCCGCACCAATCCTGCCTGAGCAGCTCCTTTTTTATACACGCCAGCGGGCTTGCCTATGGGGGTGGAGTTGCTGCGTTTAGGGCTGCAATAGCTGGCGCCTGTGCCCAGGGGTTGGTGGTGGGGAATGAGTTGCTGTTTGCCATTGCCGATTAAATCGGCACGCCCCATGGCTTTGAGCGCATCGCGCAGCAGCGGCCAGTTATTGGGGTCGTGGTAGCGCAAAAAGGCTTTGTGCAGGCGGCGGCGTTTTTCGCCTTTGATGACTTCCACGCTCTCGCCCCGGCCATCGCGGTGTACGCCCTTGAGCGGGTTGATGCGCGTGTGGTACATGGTGGTGGCCGTGGCCATGGGTGAGGGGTAGAAGGCCTGCACTTGGTCGGCACGGAAGCCGCTGCGTTTGAGCCAGAGCGCCAGATTCATCATGTCCTCGTCGCTGGTGCCAGGATGCGCGGCGATGAAATAGGGGATGAGAAATTGCTTTTTGCCCACCTCGGCGGTGTATTGCTCAAACATCTGTTTGAACTTGTCGTAATTGCCGATGGGCGGCTTCATCATTTTTGACAAAGGGCCTTCTTCGGTGTGCTCGGGCGCGATTTTTAAATAGCCGCCCACATGGTGCTGCACCAGCTCTTTCACATATTGGGGCGACTGCACGGCTAAATCGTAGCGCAGGCCAGAAGCAATCAGCACCTTTTTAATGCCGCGCAGCTCGCGCGTGCGGCGGTAGATTTTGATCAGCGGGTCGTGATTCGTCGTCAGATTGGTGCAAATGCCGGGGTAAACGCAGCTGGGCTTGCGGCAAGATGCTTCAATCTCGGGCGTTTTGCAGCCCAAGCGGTACATATTGGCCGTGGGGCCGCCCAAATCGCTGACCACGCCGGTAAAGCCCTGCACCTTATCGCGCATGTCTTCGACTTCTTTGACGATGCTGCCTTCGCTGCGGCTTTGGATGATGCGGCCTTCGTGTTCGGTGATCGAGCAAAAAGTGCAGCCGCCAAAGCAGCCGCGCATGATGTTGACGCTAAAGCGGATCATCTCCCAGGCGGGGATTTTGGTGTTGCCATCGTGCCGGCCGCGCTCGTCGGCATACGCAGGATGCGGGTTGCGGGCGTAGGGCAGGTCAAACACCCAATCCATCTCGGCCGTGGCCAGGGGGATGGGCGGCGGGTTCAGCCAGACATCGCGCGCAGCGCTGCCTTCGCCGTGGGCTTGTACCAGGGCACGGGCGTTGCCGGGGTTGGTTTCGAGGTGCAGCACGCGGTTGGCGTGGGCGTAGAGCACGGGGTCGGCTTTGATTTGCTCGTAGCTGGGCAGGCGGATGACGGTTTTGCTGCGCTCTAATTTGGTTTCTCCTCCCCCCGCTGGGGGGAGGCTGGGAGGGGGGCTAACTGCGTTGTCTGTAGTATCCAGCCCCCACCCTAGACCTCCCCCAGCGGGGGAGGTTTTTTGTGCAGCTTTACGCACAAAATTAATAGGCTTTTCGTCACTTTTCAGCGCCAAACCTTCCTGAGTAGCTCCTGTTTTTCTAGCATCATCAGCACTGCAACTCGCGCCTTTTTCAGCCGCCACTTCGGCGGTGGTGGCATAGGGGTTGATGAAGTCTTCCACCACGCCTGGCCTATCGACCTCGGTCGAATCGATTTCCATCCAGCCCTCGGCGCTGGGTTTTTCGCTGCTGCGCATGACAAAAGCCGTGCCACGCACATCGGTGATGCTGGCTACAGGCTCGCGCCGTGCCAAGCGGTGCGCGACTTCAATCAAAGCGCGCTCGGCATTGCCGTAAAGCAGCAAATCGCATTTGCTATCGACCACCATAGAGCGGCGCACCTTGTCGCTCCAGTAATCGTAGTGCGCGATACGGCGCAAACTGCCTTCGATGCCGCCCAAAATAATCGGCACTTCTTTATAGGCTTCGCGGCAGCGCTGGCTGTACACAATGGCGGCGCGGTCAGGCCGCTTGCCCTCAGCCGCGCCCGGGGTGTAGGCATCGTCGCTGCGGATTTTGCGATCAGCCGTGTAGCGGTTAATCATGGAATCCATATTGCCCGCCGTCACCGCCCAAAACAAATTGGGTTTGCCCAGGGTTTTAAAGGCCTCGGCGCTTTGCCAATCGGGCTGGGCGATGATGCCCACGCGAAAGCCCTGCGCTTCTAGCACCCGCCCCACCACCGCCATGCCAAAGCTGGGGTGATCGACATAGGCATCGCCCGTGACCAGCACCACATCGCAGCTGTCCCAGCCCAGCTGCTCCATCTCGGCGCGGCTCATGGGCAGAAAAGGCGCCGTGCCAAAGCGCTTGGCCCAAAAGGGTTTGTAGCTGGCGATGGGCTTGGCTAGGCGGGGAAAGTGGGAGACATCTTGCATAGGGGCGAAATTATCCTGTAAAGGCATAAAACCTTGGTGGGGGCTTGGTATTGCAGCGGTGGAATGGTCTTTTGGTTTACATCAAGTTATGCTAAAGTTTTGCACGTTTCTCG
>JAMIFN010000021.1:0-27909 GCA_035906235.1 Allobrachymonas sp.
CCTGCTGCAGTGCGTACAAGCCGCCGAACAACAATTGGCCGCCAACCCCAAGCCGCGTGGCTATTTGCCCATCGACGGCCTGGCTGCCTATGACAAGGGCGTACAAAATCTGGTCTTCGGTGAAGGCAGCCCCATATTGCAAGACGGCCGTGTGGCCACGGTGCAAGCCATAGGCGGCACGGGCGGGCTGAAAGTCGGCGCAGATTTGCTGAAAAAAATTAGCCCCCAGGCCAAAGTTCTGATTTCTGACCCGAGCTGGGAGAACCATCGCGCTATTTTCAATAACGCGGGGTTTGAGGTTGATACCTACCCCTATTACGACGCCGCCAGCCGTGGCATCAACTTTGACGGCATGTTGGCCGCGCTAAAAGCCGCGCCGGCAGGCACCATCGTGCTGCTGCACGCTTGCTGCCACAACCCCACGGGCTACGATTTAACGCCAGCGCAATGGGATCAAATCATTGCCGCCATTAAAGCGGGCAATTTGACGCCCTTCCTCGACATGGCCTACCAAGGTTTTGGCTTTGGCATCGAGCAAGACGGCGCGGTCATTGCCAAATTCGTAGCCGCAGAGCTCAACTTCTTGGTATCTACCTCGTTTTCCAAGAGCTTTAGCCTCTACGGCGAGCGCGTCGGCGCACTCAGCGTGGTGTGTGCCGACAAAGACGAAACTGCCCGCGTGCTTTCGCAATTGAAAATCTGCATCCGCACCAATTACAGCAACCCCCACACGCACGGCGCTACGGTGGTGGCAACGGTGCTCAACACCCCAGCCCTGCGCCAGCAATGGGAAGGCGAATTGGCGCAAATGCGCGAGCGCATCAAAGCCATGCGCACAGCTTTTGTCGAAAAATTAAAAGCCGCAGGCGTCACGCAAGACATGGGCTTCATCACCACGCAAGTGGGCATGTTCAGCTACTCAGGCTTGTCTAAAGACCAAATGGTGCGCCTGCGCAATGAATTTGGCGTGTACGGCACCGACACCGGTCGCATGTGCGTAGCCGCGCTCAATGGCGGCAATATCGACTATGTCTGCGCCTCTATCGCGCAGGTTTTGTAATTAAGCCTCGCGCGGGGCTGGCAGTGGCACTGCCCTCTAGCCTCAAACAAAGCAGATGGTGGCTGCGCCAGCTGGGGTTTTTCTGCACTTTGGCGCTGATCGTGCAAGGCGCCGCTTGGTGGCAGGCGCGCAGCGTGGTACGCGGCACTGCACCCACCTTCGCCTTGCCCCTGGCGCTAGCCGTGCAGGGGCAAAACACCATCAGCCTAGATGCCTTTCGCACCCAGCACGCGGGGCGGCCGGTGCTGCTCTATTTTTGGGCGGAATGGTGCCCCGTTTGCAAAGTGCAGCAAAGCAGCCTCAATAGCCTGATGCCGGAGTTCCCCGTGCTGACCATCGCCACACAATCGGGCGATGCGGCTGCGGTGCAAAAAGTCTTGATTGTGCGCCAGCTGCCTTGGCTGACAGCGGTGGATCAGCAGGGCGCGCTCTGGCGCAGCTACGGTTTGCGCGGCGTACCCACCACCATCGTGCTGGATGCGCAGGGGCAAATCTCCAGCGTCAGCGTGGGCTATACCAGCGCGTGGTCGCTACGGCTCAAGCTGTGGTGGGCTGCTCGCTAAGAAGGGTCGCACTTGCGTCCAGGGCCGAAGCAAGAGCTGCATAAAACTCGGCGGGCAGGCTAATCTCTAGCGGTACAGCCAAGGCCTGCGGCGCTACTGCCCACAATTTCACCGCGTCTTTTTGCGTGCACAGCCAGGTCCATTGCTGCTGCGCCGCTGGCAAAGCCCGCCACCAGCCCGCTACATCGGCATGGTCAGGCAGCGCCACCGTTTGCTGTAACGCCAAAGCCTGCGTCCGTAAGCCAGCAAAAAACACGGCGGGCTGGGCTATGCCCGCCACTGCCGCCAAGGGGGCCTCGGTTCGCGCCGCCAAGGCTGGCAACCCGTAGCGCTGCCCCGCTGCGTCCAGGGCATAACTGGCCAATGCTCGCGTCACAGGCCAAGCCATCTGTTTGACCAAGCCAGCAGGTAAATCCTGGCCCGCGTACAGGTGCAAGGCCTGGGCGTTGCGCCGCGCATAAGGGTGCCAGGCTGGGCGCGGCCAGGGCTCGCGCAACATGCCTGCTGGCAGCAGCCAGCCATTGCCCTGCCCGCGGGCATCCCAAACCAAAATTTCCACATCCCGTGCTAGCGCCCAATGCTGCAGACCATCGTCGCTGAGGACGATGTCGACGCCCGGGTGCGCCGCGCACAATGCCTGCAGCGCCGCCACGCGATCGGCCGCTACAAACACCGGGACGCCGGTGTTTTGTGCAATCAAAAGGGCTTCATCGCCGGCCAAAGCCGCAGGCGTACTGGGCAGCACCGCCACGGGCAGCGCATGCTGCACCTGCCGGCCATAGCCGCGCGAAACCACCCCTGGCTGATAGCCCAAACTTTGCAGATGCTGCACCAGCGCCATCAGCACGGGGGTTTTACCCACGCCCCCAACCACCATATTGCCCACCACGATGATGGGGGGGCGCTGAAAAGCTGGGGTTGCGGCGATGGCAGAAGGTACAAAGCGCTGCGCCTTGCGCCTGAGCAAAAAACCGTAGAGCGCTGCGGCTGGGCGCAACCATTGCGCGGCCAAACCGCGCCGCTGCCAGGTGCGCAGAAAAAAAGCGTTCAGCCGCCCCATGCGTGTGACGACAGATTTATTTTTTGCCGCTGGGTTTGGCGGCAAAAGTGATGCGCCCTAAGCCCACGCTTTGCGCGGCCTCCATCACGCTGATCACCGATTGGTGTGGCGCCATGGCATCGGCGCTGATGATGATGACGGCCTCTTTATTGCCTTGCGCGACGCCTTGCAAAGCCGTCGCCAAAAACTCAACGCTGCGCCCGGTTTGCGCCTCGTCGTTGATCCAGTAGCTGCCTTCGCTAGAGATTTTGACGATGATTTCGTTGGGATAATTTTTCTGCGCCTCCGTGTCAGCCACGGGCAGTTTGAGCTCCACCTCGGTGAATTTGGTGAAGCTGGTGGTCAGCATCAAAAAGATCAGCACCACCAAGAGCACATCAATAAAAGGGATGAGATTGATCTCAGGCTCGTGGTGCTGGCGTTTGCGAAAATTCATGGCTCGCGTCCTCTGCGGTGCTTAGGGCGCCGCGCTTATTTGCGCAGGGTGTTGAGGTGGCGGTAGAACTGCTCGCTGGCCAGTTCCATCTGAATCAAGAAGTCATCCACGCGAGCGCGGAAAAACTTCCAGGCGATCAGCGCAGGAATGGCCACAATCAAACCAAAGGCGGTGTTGTAGAGCGCAATCGAAATACCGTGCGCCAGCTGCACCGGGTTGCTGCCCATGCCGGTTGCGCCTTGAGCCGCAAAAATCTCAATCATGCCGATGACCGTGCCGAGCAGCCCAAACAAAGGCCCCAGCGCTGAAATCGTGCCCAATGCGGTCAAAAACTTCTCCATGCGGTGCGAAACGCTGCGCCCCGTCACCTCCATGGCGGCACGCAACTCGTCTTCGCCTATGCGCGGGTTGGTGGCGATTTGGCGCATGCCATTAGCCAGCACTTCGCCCAAAAGCGAGTTCTGTTCCAGCTGTTTCAAAATCTCGCCCGAGGGCACGGCATTGCGCGAAACTGCAATGGCTTCGTCCACCAAATTGGCGGGCACGATTTTCTCGGTACGCAAATTCACCGCGCGCTCAATGATGAAAGCCAAGGCCAAAATGGAACACAAAATCAGCGGATAAATCGGCCAACCCGCAGCACTGATGACTTCAAACAAACTCAAGACCGTCTCCTTTAAGGATTTTTGCTATTAAAAGCATAGCTGCTCAGGCAGGTTTTTCGGCCTAAAACACCAAAAGTATGCCTAAAAATACCTGCCAAATTGTAGAACGAAAAAGCCCGCTCTAGCGGGCTTACGGCGTGAGGTTTTTACATCGAACCGTAGTTGGGGCCACCGCCGCCCTCAGGCGCAACCCAAACGATGTTTTGCGTGGGGTCTTTGATGTCGCAGGTTTTGCAGTGTACGCAGTTTTGCGCGTTGATCTGCAAGCGCTGCGCGCCGCCGCCTTTTTCCTCATCAGCCACAAACTCGTACACCCCAGCCGGGCAAAAGCGTTGCTCGGGGCCGGCGTAGGTAGAAAGGTTCACCCGCACCGGCACGCTGGCGTCTTTGAGTGTGAGGTGACTAGGCTGGTTTTCAGAGTGGTTGGTGTTGCTGACAAAAACGCTAGAGAGTTTGTCAAAAGTCAGCTTGCCATCGGGTTTGGGGTAGGCGATGGGCGTGCATTCTGAGGCCGGTTTGAGGCAGGCGTGATCGGGCTTGTCATTGTGCAAGGTGTAGGGCACATGGCCGCGCAGCAGCACTTGTTCAAAACCGTTCATGATGGTGGCGGTAATCAGGCCTTTTTTGAACCAGTTTTTGAAGTTGCGCGAGCTGTTGAGCTCTTTGTAGAGCCAGCTTTCTTCAAAGGCTTCGGGGTAGGCTGTTAATTCATCTTGGCTGCGGCCTGCTGCCAAGGCCTCGAATGCGGCCTCGGCGCAAAGCATGCCTGACTTCATGGCGGCGTGGCTGCCTTTGATGCGGCTGACATTCAGATAACCCGCATCGCAACCGATGAGCGCGCCGCCTGGGAATACGGTTTTGGGCAGGCTATTGATGCCGCCTGCCGCAATAGCGCGCGCGCCGTAAGACAGGCGTTTGCCATGGGCAATGCCGTGGGCTTCGTCGCCCTCTAAATACCAGCGGATATTGGGGTGAGTCTTCCAGCGTTGGAATTCTTCAAAGGGGCTGAGATAGGGGTTGCTGTAGTTCAAGCCCGTGATAAAGCCCAGATAGACTTTGTTTTCAGGTGCGTGGTAGAGGAAAGCGCCGCCGTAAGTGTCGTTCTCCATAGGCCAGCCTGCGGTGTGTACCACCAGACCTGGCTCGTGGCGTGCGGGGTCGATTTCCCACACTTCTTTGATGCCGATACCGTAGGTTTGTGGGTCGCTATTGGCATCCAAATTAAATTTGGCAATCAGCTGGCGCCCCAATTGGCCGCGTGCGCCTTCGGCAAAAATCGTGTATTTGCCCAGCAGCTCCATGCCCAGCTGGAAGTCGCCAGTAGGTTCGCCCTCTTTGCTAACCCCCATATTGCCCGTGGCCACACCTTTGACGCGGCCTTGTTCGTCATACAAGACTTCAGCAGCAGCAAAGCCGGGGAAAATTTCTACGCCCAGCTCTTCAGCTTGGCCAGCCAACCAGCGCGTGACTTCCCCCAAGCTGGCAATGTAATTGCCGTGGTTGTGCAGCGATTTGGGCAACAGAAAATTGGGCGTGCGAATCGCGCCTTTTTCGCTCAAAAACAGCATGGCGTCATCGGTGACGGGCTGATTCAAAGGCGCGCCTTTTTCTTTCCAGTCAGGAAAAAGCTCGCTTATCGCTTTGGGGTCAATCACCGCGCCAGAGAGGATGTGCGCGCCTGGCTCTGAGCCTTTTTCTAGCACGACGACCGACACATCTTGGCCTTTTTCGGCTGCCAATTGTTTGATGCGTATCGCTGCAGACAGGCCGCCTGGGCCACCACCGACGATGACCACATCGTATTCCATGGATTCGCGTGGGCCGAACTGGGCAAGGATTTCGTCTTGGGTCATGGGCTATCCCTTTGTTTTGGTAGGTAAAAAACTAAAGCGCCTGATTGTAATCAGGCTAGCAGCCTCACTCTGCCCTTATGTGGACTAGCGCAAACCCTAAAAGCTCGCAAGCCAACAGCGCTCGATGATGAAGACTACTTGCCGCGCCCCTCTACTTTGCGCTAAAGTGCACACCTCTTTTCAACCGCTTTCCCACTGTTTTACCGTCATGCCGTGAGCGATTTTCCTGAAATCCCTGCAAAGCGCTATTTCACTATCGGTGAAGTGGGAGAATTGTGCCGTGTCAAGCCTCATGTATTGCGCTACTGGGAGCAAGAGTTTGCGCAACTCAAACCCATCAAGCGGCGCGGCAATCGCCGCTATTACCAATACCATGAGGTATCGATGGTGCGCCGTATTCGCGAGCTACTCTATGAACACGGCTACACCATCAGCGGTGCCCGCAATCAGTTGGACGCGGCAGAAAATGCCTCTGCTTGGACCGTAGGCCCAGAAAGTGGACAACTGGCCGCAATAGGCAATATACAGACGGCCATGCCGCCCGCTCTCAGACAGCCCGACACCCCAGAGCTTATCCAACAAGATGCGGGGGCATGGAGTAACCTTCAAATACTTCGTCGCGAGCTGCATACCATTCGTCAGTTGCTAGTGGCATAACCCCCAGGCTCCGCACAAACAAAAAAGCCCAGCGCTGCTGGACTTTTTGCTGTGCGTAAAACGCCAAGATGTTTACTTCTTAATGCTGGGCATATTGGCAAACTTGTTGCGGAATTTCTCCACGCGACCACCCATCGTATCCACAGATTTCTGCGTACCTGTGTAGAAAGGGTGGGTTTCGCTAGATGTGTCTAGTTTGAACAAAGGCAGCTCGCGGCCGTCAACAGTGATGGTCTCTTTGGTGTTGGCGCAAGAGCGCGTGATGATTTTGGACTCGTTGCTCATGTCCATAAAACATACGTCGCGGTAATTGGGGTGAATGCCTGCTTTCATAGCGAAACTCCTAGCGTTTTGGTAGCCGCAGGCGATGCCCTATGCACGCACTGTACTTTCCAGAAATTTATAAAACGCGCGATTATCGCATGCTTTCTCTATCAGTAGCCGCCAGCTAGCAGACAAAACAACTCGCGCGCCTCTAGAGCCTTTGACGATGCTGGCGCCTTAGGAGGTGCCGCACAAGCCCCTTTCGGCTATGGCATCTCTCTATCAGGCGGGCTGCTTTGTTCAAAAAACTCACCAAAACGCCCGCTATGGCTTTCCCATCAAACGAGCCATGATGGACGCTATGGTGAGTTTCTCTGGCCTGGGAATTTTTCTCATGAAAGCATATGACCTTTCCCCAAGAAGGCACACGCTGAGACTTAGAATAGCGCCTCAAGCAAACCCCTTAAAAATACACTACCGGAGCTTGTCCCTATGACCACCCAAAATACCCTAAACGCCCAAAATACTCCTGCAAAAGCCCAACGCATTTTGCTCAAACTCTCAGGCGAAGCCTTGATGGGTGACGATGCTTTTGGCATCAACCGCGAAACCATTGCGCGCATGGCGCAAGAAATCAAAGAAGTCGTCGATATGGGCGTGCAGGTGGCTGTCGTCATCGGTGGCGGCAATATTTTCCGTGGCGTCTCAAGCGGCGCTGCCGGCATGGACCGCGCCACTGCCGACTATATGGGCATGCTCGCCACAGTGATGAATGCCTTGGCTTTGGCTGACACCATGAACAACGCGGGCATGACCGCACGGGTCATGTCTGCCATCAATATCGACCAAGTGGTCGAGCCCTATGTCCGCCCCAAAGCCTTGCAGTATTTGGAAGAAGGCAAAGTCGTTATCTTTGCCGCGGGCACGGGCAACCCCTTTTTCACCACCGACACGGCAGCTGCCCTGCGCGGTGCCGAAATTGGCGCGGCCATGGTACTCAAAGCCACCAAAGTCGATGGCGTTTACACCGCCGATCCCAAAAAAGACCCCAGCGCCACGCGCTACGCCAGCCTGAGTTTTGATCAGGCCATGCAACAAAATCTGGGCGTGATGGACGCGGCGGCCTTTGCCTTATGCCGCGACCAAAAATTGCCGATCAAAGTTTTCTCCATCTTCAAAGCAGGCGCACTCAAACGCGTGGTACGCGGCGAAGACGAGGGCACTTTGGTGCATGTATAAAATAGGCGCTTATATTTTCATAAGCATTTTGGGCTTTTGAGCCGTAAAAACTGCCTGAGTAGCTATCATTAAAATAGCAAGTCAGCGTCTTCATTTTCCAGAGTTTGACCATGAGCACCATAGCCGACATCAAAAAAACCACCGACAGCAAAATGACGCAATCGCTAGAAGCGCTGCGTAACAATTTGCAAAAAATCCGCACCGGTCGCGCCAACCCTGGCCTGCTCGACAGCGTGCAGGTTGATTACTACGGCTCTATGGTGCCGCTCTCGCAAGTGGCCAATGTCTCGGTGCTCGATGCCCGCACCCTGAGCGTGCAACCCTGGGAAAAAGGCATGGGGCCTAAGGTTGAAAAAGCCATCCGCGAAAGCGATTTGGGGCTCAACCCCGCATCCATGGGCGATTTGCTGCGCGTGCCCCTACCCATGATGACGGAAGAGCGCCGCAAAGACCTGACCAAAGTCGTGCGCCAAGAAGGCGAAGCCGCCAAAATCGCCATCCGCAATCTGCGCCGCGACGCCAACGAAAGCGTCAAAAAAATGGTGAAAGACAAAACCGCCACCGAAGACGAGCAAAAGCGCGCCGAGGCCGATGTGCAAAAAACCACCGACAAATTCATCACCGATGTGGACAAAGTCGTGGCCGATAAAGAACAAGAAATGATGACGGTTTAAGCCGCTCTGCGCAGATCGCAAACCTTCCTCTTTTTCGCACGGCGCATTTCTGGCATGCAAGACTCTTTGCACATCCCCCAGCACATTGCCATCGTTATGGATGGCAATGGCCGCTGGGCGAAAAAACGCCACCTGCCGCGCTTGGCTGGGCACAAACAAGGCGTTGAAGCCCTGCGCAACACCATCACCAACTGCCATGATTTGGGCGTTAAAGCCCTCACCGTGTTTGCCTTTTCTTCTGAAAACTGGAAGCGCCCGCAAGAAGAGGTCACCGGTATCATCGAATTGATGGGTTTGGCGCTCAGCCGCGAAGTCCCACGCCTCAAGGCCAAGGGCGTGCGCATGCATTTCATCGGCGAAAAACAAGGCCTGTCCGATCGCCTCAAAGCCAGCTTTGCCGCTGCCAGCGCCGAAACAGCAAGCGGCAGCGCTATGGATTTCAATATCTGCTTTAACTACGGCGGGCGCTGGGATATGGCGCAAGCGGCGGCGCAAGTTGCCGCCCAAGGCCTGGAGCTGAACCCCGAAAACATCGACCGCCACATGGCCCTGGCCCATGTGCCCGACCCCGATTTACTGATTCGCACAGGGGGCGAAACCCGCATCAGCAATTTCCTGCTGTGGCAGGCGGCCTATTCTGAACTGTATTTTTCAGACAAACTCTGGCCCGAATTCGACCACACCGCGCTGATGAGCGCCATCACGGATTTCAATCAACGCGAACGCCGCTTTGGTCTAACCTCCGAGCAAGTCCGTCCTTAAGCGCGAGGCTAAGCGGCGCCTTCAGCACGCCTAAAATGCGCATTTGCCCATTTTTATTTTGCCCCCTATGCTGCTGCCCCGCATCCTCACCGCCATTGCTTTGCTGGCAGTGCTTATCCCCGCCCTGCTCTACCCCAACCCCCTGCCTTTTGCCGCCCTCGGTCTAGCCATGATGGGCGCGGCCGCCTGGGAATGGGGGCGCATGAACAGCCAATTTCAAACCAGCCGCTGGGTGCTGGTGGCTGTCACCCTGGCACTGTGCGTACTGGGGGCGCAGCACCTCAACGCCAGTCCTGGCACTTACACCTTCATCAATAGCAGCACGCCACAAGCGAGCAGCGTTAGCGCCTCGGGTTTGGCTGGGCAGGCTCCCTTCTGGCTGGCCGCCGCTGCACTCTGGCTTTTGGGCGCACCTTGGCTTTTAAAGCGTGGCGCTGCAGGCTGGCTGCGCCTCCCATCGGGCTTGCGCTTGCTACTGGGCGCGGTGCTGCTGAGCACCGCCTGGCTGGGCATGATGCAGCTGCGCCTCATCGGCATCAACACCCTGCTCTCGGCCATGTGTTTGGTCTGGCTGGCCGATACCGGCGCTTACGCGGCCGGGCGCACTTTCGGCAAGCGCAAACTCGCCGCCAGCATCAGCCCAGGTAAAAGCTGGGAAGGGGCAGCGGGCGGCCTACTGGCGGTATTGCTGCTGGCCGTGTTTTGGCTTTGGCTCGACAGTGCTTACGCCGCGCAGATTGATGCCCCCAGCCTCTATAGCCTATTGCAGCGTCAATGGGGGCCGCTGGGCTTGGGCGCGGCGCTCTTCTTGCTCACGGCCATGAGCGTGGTCGGTGATTTGGTCGAATCCCTGATGAAACGCGCCTGCGGCGTCAAAGACTCGAGCCAATTGCTGCCTGGGCATGGCGGCGTGCTCGACCGCATAGACGCCCTCTTGCCCACTTTTGTCTTGGCTATGGCACTGTTGGCGATGTAATGCAGAGCGACACGCGCGACGAAAAAGCCCTAGAAAAGACTCCTGATTTGATAGCTGCTCAGGCAGCTTTTCCGGCTTAAAACAACAAAAACACCCTTAAAAATGAAGCGAATCACCATTTTGGGCGCCACGGGCTCCATTGGCGTCAACACCTTAGATGTGCTCAGCCGCCAAAGCGATTGGCAGGTTTACGCCCTCACGGCGTTTAGCCAAGTCGAAAAATTGGCCGCGCAATGCGTGCTACACCGCCCCGCCTATGCCTGGGTCGGCAGCGCCGACAAAGCCCAAGAACTCACGAACATTCTGCGCGGCCAGGGCTGCAAAACCGAGGTGTTGCACAGTGCCGAAGATTTGTGCCGCCTGTGCGACGCAGCCGAAGTGGATGCCGTGATGGCTGCCATTGTGGGCGCGGCTGGACTGCCGCCCAGCTTGGCCGCCGCCAAAGCAGGCAAACGCTTGTTGCTGGCAAATAAAGAAGCCTTGGTGGTGGGCGGCGATATATTTATGCAAGCCGTGCGCGACAACGGTGCGCAATTGCTGCCGATTGATAGCGAGCATTCGGCCATTTTTCAAAGCCTGCCCGATGACCCCACCCGCTGGCAGACTGATGTGGAGAAAATCATCCTCACCGCCTCGGGTGGGCCTTTCCGCCAGCGCGACCCAGCCACCCTAGCCCAAGTCACGCCCGAGCAAGCCGTGGCGCATCCCAACTGGGTCATGGGGCGCAAAATTTCGGTCGATAGCGCCACCATGATGAATAAGGCGTTGGAGGTGATTGAGGCGCATTATTTGTTTGGCTTTTCGCCCGAGCAGATCGAGGTCATCATCCACCCGCAATCCATCATCCACAGCATGGTGCAGTACCGTGACAGCTCCATCGTGGCACAGCTGGGCACACCCGATATGCGCGTACCCATCGCGCTAGGCTTTTCTTGGCCTGGGCGCACGGCCAGTGGCGCTAGCCCGCTGGACTTTAAAACCCTACAAGCCATGTCGTTTGAAGAGGCCGATGCCCAGCGTTTTCCTGGCCTGCAATTGGCTTGGCAAGCGCTGCGTGCGGCACCAGGCAGCACCTGCGTGCTCA
Source organism: Allobrachymonas sp. (assembly GCA_035906235.1). Lineage (GTDB taxonomy): Bacteria > Pseudomonadota > Gammaproteobacteria > Burkholderiales > Burkholderiaceae_C > JAMIFN01. The sequence continues at coordinate 11,294 of JAMIFN010000021.1, forward strand.
ATGCTGCCAATGAAGTGGCCGTTGAGGCTTTTTTAAACCGCCAACTGCGTTTCGATCAGATTGCGCAGCTCAACTGCGCCACTTTAGAAGGCCTGCAACCCGGTGCTATCAACAGCGTCGAAGACCTCTTGGAATTGGACGCCAGAAGCCGTTTCTTTGCGCGTGCGTATATGTCGCAATTGCGTTAATTTACTCAGGCAAATCCGCGCCGCGCATGCGCCCCTGAATCGCGCGGCTACGGCGTTGGATATAGCGCGAGCCAGGCTTATCTTCAAAGCGTCGGGGCGCTGGCAGCATCACCGCCAAACGCGCGGCTTGCGCTGCGCTCAGCTTGGCGGCATCGGTGTGAAAGTAAAACTGCGCCGCTGCTTGTGCGCCAAAGATACCGCTACCCCACTCCACATTGTTGAGGTAGATGTCCAAAATGCGGTCTTTGCCCAAAATCCACTCGAGCATATAGGTCAGCACCAGCTCTTGCCCTTTGCGCAAAAAACTGCGCTCGCCCGAGAGAAAGAGATTTTTCGCCAATTGCTGGCTGATGGTGGAGCCGCCCACAATTTTTGCGGGCTTGATGACTGCATCGGGGTTGCGTTTGAGCTTGGCCTCGGCTCGCGCTTGGGCTTTTTCATTGCGACGCTGCGCCTGTTTGATCGCATCCCACTCCACGCCGCCATGCGTGGCAAAGTTGGCATCCTCACTGGCAATCACGGCGCGGCGCAGGCTGTCACTGATGGCGCTGCCAGCTACCGGGCTTTGGTTCCAAGTCCACTGCCCCTGCTCGGCCAAACTGATGAGCTGCGCACGCTGAAACGCCGTGGAGCTAGGCGTCAGCACATGCATAGCCGCAATACGCACCACAAAATACAGCTGCAAGCAGCACAAGGCCAACAGCACCAAACCCAGCACACGCCCTAAGGCAGAAAAGAAAGCAGGCATAGCGATTTATTTTTGCAGTTCAGCGCGTAGCGTGTTCAGTACAGGCCCGGTTTGCGGGTGTTGCCCACGCCAGAAATAAAAGGCCTCTGCAGCTTGCTCGACCAGCATGCCTAAGCCATCACGCGTGCGCGCGCCCATGGCTGCGGCAGCTTGCAAGAAGGCTTCGGCGGCTTTGCCATACATCATGTCGTAGACCAAAGCGCCAGGCGCTAACAGACTGGGGACGAGATGCAAGGGTTCGCCCTCTAAACTGCTGGCTGTCGCGTTGATGATGACATCAAAGCTACCCAGATGCGGAAAATCGTGCAGGGTGGCTGCCTCTAGGCGCGTATGCGGCGCAATCTGCTGGGCATAGGCGCGGTGGCTGGCGACCAAACGCACCGCGCGTTCACTGGTGCGGTTGGCCAAGACCAATGCTGCAGGGCAGGCATCCAACAAAGCCCCCAAAGCCCCCGCTGCCGCGCCGCCTGCACCCAAAAGCAAAATCCGTTTATCCGCCAAGGCAAAGCCCGCATTTTGCACAATGTCGCGCACCAGACCGACGCCATCGGTGTTGTCGATGATCATCTGCTGCCCTGAAAAGCTGATGGTATTGCCCGCCTGCGCCCATTTGGCACGCGGGGTGCGTTGCTGGCAGAGCTGGTAGGCTTGCTCTTTAAACGGGACGGTGATGTTGCAGCCCTGCACCCCTTTGCTTTTCAAATCGCGCAGCACGATATCCAAACCGTCTGGGCGCACCAACAGGCGTTCATAGCGCAGTGCTTCACCCGTTTGTTCAGCAAACAGGCCGTGGATGCGCGGCGACTGGCTGTGCGAGATGGGGTTGCCCAGTACAAAATATTTATCCATAGCGATTTGTCCTCAGCCGGGAAACTCTATCAAGGATTATTGCCCTGCCCCAGATGCGGCTTCTTGCACCGTGGTGCTCATGCCAGCATCCCGAGTAAAGCGAAAACGCGAGGCGATGATGAGCACGCCAAATTCTTTCAGCATCTCTGGGCTGAATTTGCCATAGGGTGCACCAGCCCGCACAATGGCCTGGGCGATGCGGTCTAAGGCTTTTTGCCCAGAGCTTTGCAAAATCTCGGTCTGCAGCACCTGCCCATTAGCATCCAAGGTCACGATCATAGACAGCTCGCCATACAGACGCTGGCCGTTGTAAATAGGGAAATTGGTGGTCCCCAGCTCTTCCACCCGGTCTTTGAACGCCGCGTAGTAATGTGCATGGCTGCCCGCTTTAGTCGCAGGCGAAATAAAACGCTTTTTGGGGCGCGAGTTTTCGTCATTGATGCGCCGCTCGATTGCCCCCAATTGGTTGAGCAAGGCGCGGCGTTTTTCTTCAGCTGCAGCCGCCTCAGGGTTTTTAGCCACCTCTTGCTGGGTATAACGGCGCATTTGCGCCAACTCGCGTCGCGCAGCCGCTAAAATTTGCACCTGATTTTCTAACAGCTCTTGGGTTTGGCGTTCTTGGTTCTCGGCATCTTGCCCCCACTCAGTCAGCGCGCTATTGGGAGCGGGTGAGCTGGCAAAGACATTTTTGCGTTCGTCATCGCCGCCGCCTTGCAAGTTGTACTGGGCAATGGCCTGGGCTTTTTCGGGCGCTTCTTTCGATTGCGCATTGACCAAAATCACCTCAAGCGGCGTGTCTTCAAGCAAGCGCTGCAAGCCCTCAGAATTGGCAATGCGCACCAACAAAAGCGCGGCGTGCAGGGCAATGGACACAGTCAAAGCTATGCCCAAAATACCCATGTTTTTGAAGGAGTCGAAGATGCGGTTCACGGCTAGCATTATTGCGTGAAATTAGGCCGCATCTGGCGGGGTGGCGGCAACGCTGGGCGCCGCCTCGTCTTGGTCCACCTCCAGCCTCAAGTTGGCGCTCTCGTCCGGCTCGTCATCGCTATCAAAAACCTCGGCATCAGTGTCCGCCCCCGTGTCCGCCAGCTGCGCCTGTACCACGGCGCTGATGTGCAGGCTGAGCAAATCGATCTCGCCCAGCTTGATGCGCACACGGCTGCCGCGCGGCAGTTTCTCGGCGCCAAAGGCTTGGCAGGCCAAGGGCAGGCTATCGGCACGCACCCAGCCTTCGTCTTTGAACACCGTGGCCTCTAGCTCGGTGATGCCCGCTTGCTGGATATGGCGCAGGGTCCAAAAGCGCTCCATCTGCCCTTGGTAGGCGTTATAGGCGCTGTAAGCCGCATCAAAACTGCTGATGACGGCAAAGAGCTGCGCGTCTTTAGGCTTAAAAGGTGCGCTCAATGCGGCCGTCGCCCCCTGGCGCACAGCCGCAATCAACTGCCACTGGTTGAGCAAATCGACATAACGGCGCAGGGGCGAGCTGGCCCAAGCATAGGCTTTGACCCCCATGCCCGCGTGCGGCAGAGGTTTCGCCCCCATGCGCACCTTGACCCCAGGCAAAAGCGCTGCCTGGCTGCGGTAAATCATGGGCACGCCTATGCTGCCCAGCCATTGCCCCCAGGTGCTATTGGCCACAATGGCGCATTCGGCCACGATGAGATCTATCGGCTCGCCGCGTTTGCGGATGCTGATGACGGCTTCTTCATCGCCCTGCACGCCGCCTTGGACCGTTGCGCCATTTTTGCGCAGTTTGAAGTTGAAATCGGGGCGCGAGAAATTCTCGGGCTTGCCACGCACGGCCTCGCGCTGGGCTTTCCAGTGTCGTGCCAATCGGTATAAAAATGATAGCTGCTCAGGCAGGTTTTTCGGCTCAAACTGCCCAATAGCTGCCAAATTTTCGGACTTTTTGACATGGTCGCCATCTTCCAGCCAGTCTTGTGTGGCAATCGGCTCCAGCGTTTCTAGGCGCAAGTTCGCCACCACGGGCACGCGTTCGATTTTGGTTTGCGTGTCCAAAATCTCTAGGCTGTCCTTGTCGATTTGCAAATACAAAGACACCGCCGCCCGCGCCTGCCCCGCGCCCAAGGTGTAGTGCTGCACCAACTCGGGCGGCAGCATGGTGATTTTGTTGCCTGGCATGTAGACGGTGGACATGCGATCGCGCGCGACGCCGTCCCAGGCATCGCCAGGCTGCAGCGCCAGCGCCGGCGCGGCAATGTGGATGCCGACTGTGACCAAGGCGCGGTCGAGGTTTTGCACACTCAGCGCGTCGTCAATCTCGGTGGTGCTGCTGTCGTCGATGGAGTAGGCCTGCACGCCCTCGGCCAAAGGCAGCGCCGCATCGTCCAGGGCTGGGATGGGCAAATCGGCAAAGCCCGTGCCCTTGGGGAAATGTTCGAACAAAAAGCGGTGCCAGTGGAAGTGATAAGCCCCCACAGCATCGCCTTGCAGCGCCCCTGCTTGTTGCAGCAGCTCTAACACGGGCAAATTGGCGGCTTTGGCCGCTTGCGCCACGGCTTTGTATTCGGCACCGTTTTTATCGGGTTTGAACAAAATTTGGTAGAGCTTGGCGGCAATTGGCTCGGGGCAACTGCCTGCTTGCAGGGCATCGGCCCAGTCGCCAATCTGCGCTTCTAGACGCTTGCGTTTTTCTATGCCTGCCAAAGCCAGTTGCAGCACTTCGGCGCTGGCTTTTTTGAAGCGGTTTTTACCCGCACGCCGAAAATAATGCGGTGCGCCCACCAGCGCCAGCAAAAGCGCTGTTTTCTCGGTGCTGCTGGCTTTGGCGCCAAAATAATCAGCCGCCAATTGCGCCGCGCTAAATTCATCCTCGGGAGCAAATTCCCAGCCCAAATTCAAATCCACCTGAGCCGCTGCATATTGCAGCTCGGGGCTGTGAATATCGGGGATGGCGCCCTCGCCCAGCTCCAACAAAACCTGCTGGTGCTTGATCTTGCTGCGCTTGCCGCTGGGGCTTTCTACTTGGAGGCTGTTATCGGCGCGGCTGAACTCGCGCCCGGCGTGCAGCTTGCCGCTGTCTTCGTAAATCAAAATCATAGGTGGCGATTGTCCCATGCAAGGGCGCATTTTTAAGGCGCGCATCGGCGCTTTTTCTGCCAGCGCCTGCTTTGAGGCAAAGCAAGAAAGCATCGCGCGCTGTCGCCTGAAGCCCCAATCCTTACACCTGCCATGGCCAATTTCCCGCACAATGACCGCAGCATTTTTAGTACCCTTTCTTTTAGCCCCAAGGAGAATCCATGTTTCCAGAGTATCGCGAGCTCATCAGCCAGCTCAAAGGCAAGGACTACCATTTCACCCGCATTTTTGACGAACACAATGCGCTCGATCATCAAATTCAAAGCCTAGAAGCCAAACTATTGCCTGGCGGTGAGCGAGAGGTCGATACGCTCAAAAAAGCCAAGCTCAAACTCAAAGACGAGTTGCAGCAGATTTTGCGGAAAGCTGCGCAAAACGCCTAAAACGGGTTAATGCCTACACACCAAGCGGCCAGAAATGGCCGTTTTTTATGCCTACAATTCCCCTAAAAATACTTTAAAATCCATAGCTTCTCAGGCAGGTTTTACGGCCTAAAACCCCAAAAACACCATGAAAAACACCATGAAAAACACCCCCTTATGAAACTCGCCCTCTTCGACCTCGACCACACCCTGCTCCCCTTAGATTCTGACCACGCTTGGGGCGAATTCACCACCCAATTGGGCTGGCACGAGGCGGCCAGTTTTCGCGCCATCAACGACCGCTTTTACGACCAGTACAAAATGGGCGTGCTGAATTTGGCTGAGTACATTGCCTTTACCACCGAGGGCATTCGTCGCGTGGGTCAAGACGCTGCGCAAGCGGCGCACCAGCGCTTTATGCACGAAATCATCCGCCCCGCCATCCGCCCCCAGGCGCTGGCACTGTTGCAAAAACACCGCGACGCGGGCGACACCTTGGTGCTGATTACCGCCACCAATGAATTTGTCACCCGCCCCATTGCGCAAGAACTGGGTTTTGAACACCTGTTGGCTGTTGAACTGCAAAAAGGCGCCGACGGCTGGTACAACGGCCAGATTCAGGGGGTGCCATCGTTCCGCGAAGGCAAGGTCACGCGCATGCAAGCGTGGTTGGCTGAACGCGGCTGCAGCCTCGACGCCATCGAGCGCAGCTGCTTTTACAGCGACAGCATCAATGACCTGCCTCTGCTCGAGCAGGTGCAAAGCCCCGTGGCCACCAACCCCGACAAGAGCTTGCTGAGCATCGCCCGCGAGCGCCAGTGGCAAGTCCTGCAACTCTTCGCTTAAAGCAGGCGCTGCACAACCCGAGGCGCTGCATGCCGCCCGATATACTCAGCCGATTCGATTTCCGCATTTTTTTGACGACAGAAAGACCCACATCATGAGCAGCCAATTGCAAACCCTCATCGACCAAGCTTGGGAAAACCGCGCCGAACTCTCGCCCGCAGGTGCGCCTCAAGAAATCAGCCAAGCCGTCGAGCATGTCATTGCTGAGCTCGACGCTGGTCGTCTGCGCGTAGCCACCCGCCAGGCCGTGGGCCAGTGGGAAGTGCACCAATGGATCAAAAAAGCCGTATTGCTGTCGTTCCGCCTGCGCGATAACGCCCCCATGGGCGGCGGTGATTTGACTTTTTACGACAAAGTGCCCACCAAATTTGCCGGCATGAGCGAGCAGCAACTCAAAGCCACTGGCGTGCGCGTGGTGCCGCCCGCCGTGGCGCGCCGTGGCAGCTATATTGCCAAAGGCTGCGTGCTCATGCCCAGCTATGTGAATATTGGCGCCTTTGTGGATGAAGGCTCTATGGTGGATACATGGGCCACGGTCGGCTCGTGCGCGCAAGTGGGCAAAAATGTTCACCTATCAGGTGGTGTGGGCTTGGGCGGCGTGCTCGAACCTTTGCAGGCCAACCCCACCATCATTGAGGACAACTGCTTTATCGGCGCGCGCTCTGAGATTGTGGAAGGCGTCATCGTCGAAGAAAACTCGGTCATCAGCATGGGCGTGTATATCGGCCAAAGCACCAAAATCTTTGACCGTGAAACGGGCGAAATCCACTACGGCCGCGTGCCCGCTGGCTCGGTCGTGGTCTCGGGCAGCCTGCCCGACAAGAGCGGCACTTGCAACCTCTACTGCGCCGTCATTGTGAAAAAAGTGGATGCGCAAACCCGCGCCAAAACCAGCCTGAACGAGTTGCTGCGCGATTAAGCGCTAAATGCCTCGGTTTGATGCTATAAATTCACCCTACCCAGCACGATAAAAACTCACGGAGCAAAACATGACGGCAATGGGAACCATGGAGAGGCTGCTACGCCTCATGGCAGACAAAAAAGCCTCAGATGTTTACTTGGCGCCCTTTGCTCCGGCCACGCTGCGCATCAACGGCCAGTCTGTGCCTATCAACAACCAAGCCTTGCCAATAGATGCCGTGCCGATGTTGCTGGCAGAGATTCTGCCACCGCTGCGGGTGCAAGAGCTGGAAGAAGGTGGCGAATTGAATATGGGGCATGAAATCCCCGAAGTCGGTAATTTTCGTATCAGCGCGATGCGCCAGCGCGGGCGCTATTCCGCCGTCATTCGTTACATCCCGCGCGACATCCCGCCCCTAGAGGGCTTGAATGTGCCGCAAAAGCTCACCGAGCTGATTATGGAAAAACGCGGACTGATTCTGATGGTCGGCTCCACAGGCGCGGGCAAATCCACCACTTTGGCCGCCATGATGGACTACCGCAATGCGCGCCAAACTGGGCATATCCTGACAATTGAGGATCCGATCGAGTTTTTGTTTACCAACAAAAAATCCATCGTCAACCAGCGCGAAGTCGGCTCAGACACCGCATCCCTAGAACTGGGGCTGAAAAACGCTTTGCGTCAGGCACCGGATGTCATTTTGATTGGGGAGATTCGCGATCGCGCCACCATGAGCGCCGCCATCGCCTACGCCCAATCGGGGCATTTGTGTTTGGCAACCATGCACGCCAACAACAGCTACCAGGCGCTCAACCGCATTCTCAGCTTCTACCCTGTCGAAGTGCGGCCGACCATGCTGGGCGACTTGGCTGCAGCACTCAGGTCCATCATCAGCCAACGCCTTTTGCGCACCAAAGACGGTACCCGCGCACCCGCCTGCGAGGTCATGCTCAACACCAAACTGATCTCCGACATGATTGAGCATGGAGATTTTTCCGCCATCAAAGAAGCGATGGAAAAATCCATGGCCGAAGGCTCGCAGACCTTTGAAGACGACATCGCCCGCATGATTCGCTTGGACATGGTGGATCAACGCGAAGGTCTTGTGCACTCAGATTCTCCAACCAATCTGATGTGGAAACTGGGCAATCAAGCGCAAAGCAGCATCCAAACCGTCGACCCCATCAAAGATGCCGCCTATGAAGCCGAAATGGGTGAGGCCGCACAATTTACCGAAATCGTACTGGATGTCGGATAAGGATGCGCTGCAAAAACAACCTTTGACAGAGGCATCTCACCATGAGGTGAACCACCTTGCTCAAAAAAACTCAAAAACTTCGAAATGACGGCTTACGACTTAGCCATAGGCTCTTCTAGCACGAGAAACTCAGCTTTTTAAGCTGTTTTACTTGAAAAACCTGCCTGAGTAGCTATTATTTTTATAGTTACTTTAGGCCATTTACCCTCACCAGCACTATGACGACGACCCCGCGCACGGCCAGCGTCAGCCGCAATACGGCTGAAACCCAGATTCAACTCGCCATCAACCTTGATGGCACGGGGCTAGCCCAACTCGACACGGGCATTGGCTTTTTTGACCACATGCTCGACCAAATTGCCCGCCACGGTCTGATCGATTTGGACATCGTCTGCAAAGGCGATTTGCATATCGACGGCCACCACAGCGTTGAAGATGTGGGCATCGCCCTGGGCCAGGCCTTCCGCCAAGCCGTGGGCGATAAAAAAGGCTTGCGCCGCTACGGCCACGCCTATGTGCCGCTGGATGAAGCGCTCTCGCGCGTGGTGGTGGATTTCTCGGGCCGCCCTGGCTTGGTTATGCCCGTTCAATTTAGCTCGGGCATGATAGGCGCACTCGACACGCAGCTGATTTTTGAATTCTTTCAAGGCTTTGTGAACCACGCTTTCGTGAGTCTGCATATCGACAATCTGCGCGGTCACAACGCCCACCACCAAGCCGAGACCATTTTTAAAGCCTTTGGCCGCGCCCTGCGCATGGCGCTGGAGTTGGATCCGCGCGCCATAGACCAAATCCCCTCGACCAAAGGCTGTTTGTAAGCAGTGTATGTTTGAAGTACTCCCATGCGTACCATCCCTAAATTGCTGACTACCTGCCGCAGCTTGGCTGTGGTGGGGCTCTCACCCAAAGCCGACCGCAGCAGCCACGCCGTTGCCGCCTATATGCAGCAGCACGGCTGGCGCATCATCCCCATCAATCCGCAGGCGGCGGGGCAAAGCATTTTGGGCGAGCTCTGTTACGCCAATTTGCAAGAGGCGGCGGCGGCGCTGGGCGTACAGGGGCAAAACATAGACATCGTCAATGTCTTTCGCAAAAGCGAGGATGTGCCCCCTGTGTTGGCTGAAACCCTGGCAATTCAAGCCCCAGCCAAAGTGCAGGGCTTTTGGCTGCAGCTGGGCATCAGCCATGCCGAGAGTGAAAAACGCGCGGCTGAAGCGGGGCTGCAAGTCGTGGCTAACCGCTGTATCAAAGTCGAGCTGGCCTGCTTGTCTGCAAGCTCAACCTTTTAAGCCCGCACCTGCACCATGAGCCTGCTGTTTACCCTGGCTGCCTTTGTTGTGGCGCTGGGCATCTTGGTCGCCGTGCACGAATGGGGGCATTACCGCATGGCGGTGGCTTGTGGTGTTCGCGTGCTGAAGTTCTCCATCGGCTTTGGCCCACAGTTGCTGCGCTACAAGCCCAAACGCCAGCGCCCCGGGCAAGATACCGAGTTTGTCATCTCGGCTCTGCCCTTGGGGGGCTATGTCAAGATGCTGGACAAACGCGACCCCAGCCTGACGCTTACCGAGCAAGACTGGGCGCATGAATTCACCAGCAAAAGCCCGGGCAAACGCTTGCTCATTGTCGCTGCCGGCCCTGTGGCCAATTTGCTCTTGGCCGTGCTTTTGTACGCCGGCTTAGCGCTTTGGGGCATGCCCCAGCCCGCGCCAATTTTGGGCAGCCCACCGGCGCAATCAGCGGCAGCCCTAGCGGGCATTCAAGGCGGCGAACGCGTGGCACAAATGGCCTATGCGGGCGAAACGCTCACGCCCGTGCGCTCACTCGAAGACATCCGTTGGCAGGCCATGCAAGCGGCACTCAATCAGCGCGACCTGCTGCTGCAACTGGCAAATGGGCGGACCATCACCCTAGGGCTGCAGCACATCCGCAGCGATGGCGAGCTGGGCGCAGCCTTTATGGACAGCATAGGTATAGGCCGCCCTTGGCTGGCGCCACGCATTGCTGAAGTTTTGCCCGCCAGCCCCGCCGCAGCCGCAGGCTTGCAAGGGGGAGATACCGTCGTGAGCATCAACGGGCAGCGCACCACCGATGGCATGGCGCTGTTGCAAGCCATACGCAGCGGCGCCAGCGCCCAAGGCGCGCCCGCGCAAAACTGGCAAGTGCTGCGCAGCGGGCAGCCCCTGCAGCTGCAAGTGCAACCCCGTGCCGAGCAGGAAAAGGGCGTATGGGTGGGCAAAGTTGGCGTGGCGCTGCCGCCGCCAGAATGGGTCACTGTGCGCTTGGGTCCCATGGATAGCCTGCACTATGGCGTGCAGCGCAGCGCTGAATACGCCTGGCTCTCGCTCAAAATGCTCGGCCGCATGGCTACGGGGCAAGCCTCGAGCAAAAACCTCAGCGGCAGCTTCACCATAGCCGATATGGCCGGGCGTTCGGCCAGCATGGGGCTGCTGCCCTTTATCAGCTTTTTGGCCATCATCAGCGTCAGCTTGGGCGTGATGAATCTGCTGCCCATCCCCTTGCCTGCCCTCGATGGCGGTTATTTGGTGCATTACGCCGTGGAGATGCTGACGGGAAAAACCGTCAGCGATGCCACTTTTGAGCAATTGCAGCGCCTAGGCATCGCCATGATCGTTCTCTTAATGCTCGTCGCTCATTACAACGATGTGCAACGCTATTTTCCACAGCTATCTGCGTATTTCATGCGTTAAAAAAACCGCATAAAAGCAATAGAATAGGCCGCTGCACTCTTAGAAACCGTTCTCATGACACATCCTCATTCCCTGCGCTTTGCGCGTACCGTTTGCGCCGCTGCTGTTTTCAGTTTAGCCAGTGGCTTGAGCTGGGCCTCCGAACCGTTTGAACTCAAAGACATTCGCATTGAAGGCTTGCAACGCACCGAACCGGGAACGATCTTCGCCTCCCTGCCTTTCCGCGTTGGTGATACTTTTAACGATGACAAGGGCGCAGCCGCCATCCGCGGCGTTTTTGGTCTGGGTCTATTCAAAGATGTGCGCCTAGATGTCAAGGGCGATACGCTGGTCATCATCGTGCAAGAGCGCCCCACGATTGCAGGCGTAGACTTTGCCGGAGTCAAAGAATTTGACAAAGACAACTTGCGTAAAGCGCTACGCGAAGTCGGCTTGGCCGATGGACGCCCCTATGATCAGGCCTTAACCGATAAAGCCGAACAAGAGCTCAAGCGCCAATACATCGGTCGCAGCCTCTACGGCGCCAGCGTGGTCACTACCGTTACCCCTGCAGACCGCAATAGGGTTAAGCTGACCTTTACGGTCAGCGAAGGCCAGACGGCCAAAATCCGCTCCATTCATATCGTCGGCAATCAAGTTTTCTCTGAAGGCACGCTGCGCGATTTGTTCGAAAGTGACGCTGGCGGCTGGTTGTCGTGGTACACCAAAAGCGACCGCTACTCGCAAAGCAAACTCAATGCAGATTTAGAAACGCTGCGCTCCTATTACCTCAATCAAGGCTATTTGGATTTCAAAATCCTCTCGACCCAAGTGGCGATGACACCAGACAAGCAAGGCATCGATATCACCGTCAACTTGTCCGAAGGCCAGCGATTTCTCGTCTCTAACATTGCCTTGGATGGAAATTACCTGGGCAAAGACGAAGAATTCAAAACTTTCGTCAGCATTAAGCCTGGGCAAGCTTACAAAGCTGAGGATGTGGCCGCCACCGAAAAGGCCTTTCGTGATTACTTTGGTACTTTTGGCTATGCCTTGTCCCAAGTGCAGGCTCGCCCTGAAATCGACCGTGAAAAAGGCTTGGTAGCCTTTACCCTCGTTGCCAACCCAGGACAGCGTGTCTATGTCCGCAATATCCATGTCGCGGGCAACACTAAAACCCGCGATGAAGTCGTACGCCGCGAGTTCCGTCAATATGAATCGAGCTGGTATAACGGCGACAAAATCAATCTCTCACGCGACCGAGTCGATCGCTTGGGCTTTTTTAAAACCGTCAGCGTTGATACCGATGAGGTGCCAGGCTCGCCCGACCAAGTCGATGTCAATGTAGCGGTGGAAGAAAAACCCACTGGTAACTTCAACCTAGGCGCAGGTTTCTCCAGTAGCGAAAAATTGTCACTCATGCTGGGTATCCGCCAAGAAAACGCCTTCGGCTCAGGCAACTATGTTGGCATTGATGTCAATACCAGCAAATACAACCGCCAATTGTCTTTCAGCACCACCAATCCCTACTTCACTGAAAATGGCGTTTCTCGCACACTGGATGTGTACTACCGCAATAACCGCCCCTACGACACCTATGTTTCGACGGATTACCGCCTCAATACGCTAGGTGCGTCGATCCGCTTTGGTGTCCCATTTACCGAAGATGACACCGTGTTTTTTGGTGCGGGCGTGGAGGAAATCAAGATTGAGGCGGGCCCCAATAGCAGCCTGCCTAGCTCTTACCAAGTTTACCGCGATACTTTTGGCGCCAAGAGCACGAGCTTCCCCCTGACCATCGGCTGGTCACGCGATAGCCGCGACAGCGCCATTGCGCCCACCTCGGGCACGATGCAACGCATCAGCGCTGATGCTTCCCTCTGGGGCGATGCGCGCTATGCCCGCGTTGAATACCAATACCAGCAATTCATTCCCTTAAACAAGCAATTCACCTTGGCGTTTAACGGCCAAGTTGGCATCGGCAAAGAAATTGGTACGCGCCTCTACCCCGTCTTTAAAAACTTCAGCGCAGGTGGTTTAGGTTCGGTTCGCGGTTTTGAGCAAGGCTCGCTCGGCCCCGTCGATGCCTCCGGCTCTTATGTCGGTGGCTCGCGCGAGGTATTGGGCAATGTCGAAATACAAACCCCATTCCCAGGCGCTGGCAATGACCGCACTTTGCGACTTTACGGCTTCTACGACATGGGCAATGTGTTTAACTCTGGCGACAAGTTGAAATTGCGCCAATCTGTTGGCCTTGGCTTGAGCTGGATTTCACCAGTAGGCCCCTTGCGGATTTCTTTTGCAAAACCTATCAATCCCCAAACAGGCGATAGAATTCAACGCATTCAGTTCCAAATCGGCACTGCATTCTAAAAACTAGGGATTTTTCTTTTATTTACCATCGGACAACTCTATGAAAACCATGTTCCGCCTCTGTACTGCAGCTACCGTACTTGCCGCCGTAACCCTCTCTGCCCACGCCGATGAGTTGAAAATCGGCATGGTCAATCCCGAGCGTATTTTGAGCGAATCTGTCGTTGCTAAAGCTGCAACGGCGCGTTTAAAAACGGAATTCTCTAGCCGAGAAACCCAAATTTTAAAAGATGGTAGCTCGCTGAAAGCCGCCATCGAAAAATTCCAAAAAGACGCTCCCACCATGGCCGAAACCACGCGTTCCACGCGTGAAAAACAATTGGCAGCGCAAGAAGACGACTTTCAAGCCAAACGCCAAAAATTCCAAGAAGATTTGGCCAACCGCCGGACTACCGAGCTAGAAAAAATTCAAGAAAACTCTAAGCGTATCATCAAACAAATCGCTGAGAGTGAAAAATATACGGTTATTTTGGGGGCCGACTCCCTCGTTTACGCCCAACCTAAATTGGACATTACCGATCAGGTCATCAAAAACCTAGATTCTGGCAAGTAAGCAGCCAGTTTCCTCCAACTCTTTTGAGCCGCAAAAGCCAGCGTCACCAGCTGGCTTTTTCCATTGCAGGAGCTTGGCCTTTATGCCAACTTTACCCCATCACCAACCTTGCACCGTCGCTGACATTCTGGCTGCCTTGGGCGGTGATTTTGTCGCAGGCTGCAAACCGCAAAGCCCAGAACAGATTACGCTTGCCGATATTGCAGGGCTAGAGCACGCACCTGCTGGCAGCATCAGCTTTATCACGCGCGCGCAGTTTGCCCAGCATCTCTCGGCTAGCCAGGCCGCCTGCATCATCGTCAGTGCCCATTTGGCCGATTTACCCGAGCTGCAAACGCGGGCGCGCATCATCACGCCCGACGCCTATTACTACTACGCCCGCCTGAGCCAGTGGTGGAAAGCCAAGCACAGCCCTAGCCCCGCCGCAGGCATCCACCCCAGCAGCGTGGTGCATCCTTCGGCCAACATCCACCCCAATGCCCATATTGGCCCCTTATGCGTGGTTGAAGCAGGTGCCACCATCGGCGCGGGCACGCGCTTGGTCAGCCGCGTTACCGTGGGCGCAGATTGCGCGGTAGGCAACCAGTGCCTGCTGCATAGCGGCGTGGTCATCGGCGCTGACGGCTTTGGCTTTGCCCAGCACCAAGGCGTTTGGGAAAAAATCGAACAGCTAGGGCGGGTGCTGATCGGCGACGGCGTGGAGATTGGCGCCAACACCTGCATCGATCGCGGCGCATTGGGCGACACCCTCATCGCCGATGGCGTGAAGCTCGATAACCTCGTCCAGATTGGCCACAATGTTCACATCGGCGCGCACAGCGCCATGGCTGGCTGCGTCGGCGTGGCCGGCTCGGCGCGTATTGGCGCACACTGCACCGTGGGCGGCGGCGCGGTGGTATTGGGCCACCTGGAACTTGCCGATGGTGTGCACATCTCAGCCAGCTCCACCGTTACCCGCAGCATCCGCCAGCCTGGGCTGTACAGCGGGGTTTTCCCACTCGATGCCAACGCGAACTGGGAAAAAAATGCCGTCACCTTGAAGCAGCTGCATCAACTGCGCGAGCGCGTGCGCGGCCTGGAAAAGCAATTAAAATCATGATGTTTTTGCCAGTTTAGGCCGTAAAACCTGCCTGAGCAGCTATCAAAATATTCATCGCACTTCTTTCAAAAACACCACCCAAAGGGGTAATACATGAGCCAAGCCACCACCATGGACATCCACCAAATTTTGAAGCAACTGCCGCACCGCTACCCCATTTTGCTGGTCGATCGTGTGCTCGAATTGGAAAAAGGCAAAAGCATCAAAGCCATCAAGAATGTCTCGATCAACGAGCCCTTTTTCTTAGGCCACTTCCCGCACCGCCCCGTCATGCCGGGCGTGCTTATGCTAGAAGCCTTGGCGCAAGCCGCTGCGCTGCTGTCCTTCGCCACGCTGGATGTCACGCCTGATGACCAAACCGTGTACTACTTTGCTGGCATTGATGGCGCACGCTTCAAACGCCCCGTCGAGCCTGGCGATCAATTGATTTTGCAAGCACAACTCGATCGCATGAAAGCGGGCATCTTTAAATTCAAAGCCCAAGCTCTGGTCGGCACTGAATTGGCTGTCGAGGCCGAGCTGATGTGTACGATGAAGAAAATCGCGGCCTAATCACTCGCTCCGATTTTCAAGTATCTTTTTGGCCTTTTAGCCCGAAAAACCTGCCTGAAAAGCTATCTTTTTGAGAGTTCCGCCATGAGCCTGATTCACGCCACCGCCCTCATCGACCCCAAGGCTGAGCTCGACAGCAGTGTCAGCGTCGGCCCCTATAGCGTCATCGGCCCGCATGTGCGCATAGGCGCAGGCAGCAGCGTGGGCGCGCATTGCGTGATTGAGGGCCACACCAGCATAGGCCAAAACAACCGCATTTTTCAATTCAACTCGATCGGCGCGATTCCTCAAGATAAAAAGTACGCGGGGGAACCCTGCGAGCTCATCGTGGGCGACAACAACACCATCCGCGAGTTTTGCACCCTCAATATCGGCTCGCCCGGTGGCGGTGCCGTCACCCGCATCGGCAACGACAACTGGATCATGGCCTATGTCCACCTCGCGCACGACTGCGTGGTTGGCGATCACTGCATTTTTGCCAACAATAGCCAACTCGCCGGCCATGTGGAGGTGGGCGACTGGGTGATTTTGGGCGGCTTTACCGTGGCGCACCAATTTGTCCGCATAGGCGCGCACGCCATGACGGCCATGTGCAGCCTGCTCTTTGCCGATGTGCCGCCCTTTGTGATGGCCCAGGGCCAACCTGCAGGCGCGCGCAGCATGAATTTTGAAGGTCTGCGCCGGCGCGGCTTTAGCACCGAAGCCATAGCCCGCGTTAAGCAGATGCATAAATTGCTCTACCGCAGCGACCTGCCCTTGCAAACTGCCATCGAACAGATTCAAACCTTAGCAAACAGCGCAACGCCTGATGCCCCAGAAGTGGCCCTGATGCTGGATTTTTTACAACGCAGCCCTGTACAACGCGGCATTGTTCGTTGAGTTTCTCCCCATACTTTTGCATTAGGGTTTGCGCTAATTATAAATAAATCATGAGCTTAGCCGATATTCCTCGCTTGACTTCTGAGAGAAAGCTTCCTAGACTGCCGCCCTATGCAAAGAATTCTCACCAGCGCACTCTGCTGCGCACTCATGCTCTTAGCCCAGAGTGCACTTGCCACGCCCGATGCGATTGCTGCTTTGATTGACAGTAAGAGTCAA
>JAMIFN010000022.1:0-10219 GCA_035906235.1 Allobrachymonas sp.
CTGCGAGACTTTCTCAGGCGCAAAGTAGTGATAACCCACAGCCGCCACGCCCAGCATCAGCACCAACAAAACCCCCGGCACGAGCCAACTGCCGGGCTTGGCAAAACGGATGGGTTTTTCAATCGCAAAATAGGTCAGCGTCGCGCCCACAAAAGCGCCCGCTACGGCATAAGCCAACACATCCACAGGCGGCATACCGCCATAAAGGATGTGCAGAAAAGACAAGATCGGCCAATGCCACAGATACAGCGGGTAGCTGATCAATCCCACGGCCACCATGGGCTTGAGCGACAGCAGTTTATGCACCCAGCTTTGCGATTCAAACGACAGTATCAAAAACACGGTTGATGCGATGGCGGGCAGCGCCACCCAGCCCGGGAAAGGCATTTTGTCGGTGACAAAAACGCAACTCCACACCAAGCCTGCAGCGGCCAGGGCATTGCCCAGGGCGATAAGCTGGGGCTGCTGCTGCACAAAAGCCGACCACGCCGCCCGCGCAGGCGCGTGGCTCATGACAAAACCCGCCAAACAACCCGCGCCGATTTCCCAAAACCGCGAGAGCGGCGAGAAGAATGCGGCGCTGGCGTTCATGCCCGTGGCGTACACGCTGTAGGCAAAAGAGGCCAGCACCAGCACGCCCAGCAGCGCCCAAGGGGGCATGCGCTTCCAGGTCAGCCCCAAAAGCAGGGGCACGACGAGGTAAAACTGCTCCTCCACCGCCAGCGACCATAAATGCATCAGCGGTTTCAAATAGTTGTCGGTATCAAAATAGCCCGACTCATTCCACAGCACAAAATTCGACAAAAAAGTGGCCGCGCCCAAGCTGTGCTTGCCCAGCGCCTGCATTTCATCGGGCAGCAAAAGGTAATAGCCCGCAGCCAACGATAAGCCCACCACCGTCAGCAAGGCGGGAAAGATGCGGCGGATACGGCGCTGGTAAAACACCGCAATGCTGAACTCGTCATCACGCAAGTTTTGGTGAATGATGGAATAAATCAGATAGCCAGAGATGACAAAGAAAATATCCACACCCACAAAGCCGCCCGTTAAATAGGCAGGAAAGGCGTGAAAGAAGACCACAGACAGCACGGCAATGGCGCGCAGGCCGTCGATATCGGGGCGGTATTTGATGGCGTGCATGGTAGAGCGTGGGAAAGGTTCTGTATTTAGCTAAACAACCAATTGCGCTGCGCGCCAAACACGGCATTGGGGTATTGCGGTTTGCCACGGCTGCCGTTGTAGCGGCCTAGTGCCAGGTATTCGTCGCCTTTTTCGCGGTCAAGGTAATGGCGCAAGATGACGCAGCCAAAGCGCAGATTGGTTTGCATATGGAAGAGGTGGCTGGCTTCGCCATCACCAATGACGCGCGACCAAAAGGGCATGATTTGCATAAAGCCACGGGCGCCCACGGGCGAGATGGCGTATTTGCGAAAATTGCTTTCCACCGTAATCAGCCCCAGCACCAGCGAGACTTCTAGCCCCGCGCGTTTGGCCTCGTACCACACGGTTTGCAGCAGCTCTTGGCGCTCTTGTTCATCCAGCACCGAGCGGCGTTTGCCCAAGCGGGCGCTCATCTCTGCCAGCCAACGCTGGTAGTACTGCTGGCTTTTTTCGTCAAAAAAAATGGGCATGGGCGGGGTAGAGCTAGCCGTTACCGCGAGTGACAAGGCCGTGCGCACCGAATCGGACAGTGGCTCTTCCAGCTGCCCGCCAGCGCGGGCAGGCATGGGCAAAAAACCCACACCCAAGCCAACCGCCAGGGGCAGAGCCATGGCGCTGCGCAAAAGCTGGCGCCGCGCCAGCAACCCACCATCAGCTGCCATATTCACCACCCCCTCTTGCTCCATTTTTATGTGTCTTTTTGGCATTTTAGGCCGAAAAACCTGCCTGAGTAGCTCACTTTTAAATAGCAGGCGAATGGCCAGATCAGCGCCAGCTTAGGGCAAGCGCCAAGCCTGTACGCTACCCGAGTGGTTCAGGCTAATCAGTTGCCCACCGAATACCAGGGTGCTTTGCACGGCCGAGCCATCGGTGTTTTGGTATTCCTGCAAACTGCCATCGGCGGCTTGCAAGAAGTACATGCGCCCCTGCGCATCGCCCAGCGCAACATGGCTGCCTATGGCGGTGGGGTTGCTCAAATGGCGCAAAAGAAATTGCTCGTTGACCCATAGCGGCAGGCCGCGCTCGCGGCTCCAGGCGCGCACACGGCCATCGCTGTCGCTGCTAAACACCGCTTGCGCATTGCCGCCCAGCCCCGTCTGGCCTTGATTGGGTTTGCCCCACAGCAATTCGGTGTTTTGGGTATTGACGCAGGCCAAACCCACTTGGTAGCTGCGTGCGCAGACCGTACTGCCATCGCGGTAGGCCGGAGCGACCAAATCCGACAGGCGCTCGACATCGTTGGTGCTGCGCGGATTGGCCACAGCCTTGCTCCACACAGGGCGGCCATTGTCAGGATTTAAGCCCTGCAAGAAATGTCCCACGCCCGCGACCAAGGTGTCGCCCACGGGCAGCAAGACCCCCGCTTGACGCAGGCTCAAGGCCTCTTGCGCTTGGCCACTGGTGCTGCGCAGTACTTGCCACAGTTTGCCGCCGGTGTCGCCATCAAAAGCCATGATGGATCGGTCTGCCAGCAAGACAAAAACCCGCCCCCCAGCCACCACAGGCGCCGTATAGCTTTGTGCCGGCAGGCGCTGGCGCCACAGCACTTTGCCGGCGGCTAACACCATCAGTTCGCTGTTTTGCGTAACTGCGGCCACCCGCGTACCATCAAAGCCCGGGGCTGTCAGCAGGGGCTGATTAAAGGCGTTGCGGCTAAGGATTTCGCCCTTGGCATTCAAGGCCAATACCTCACCTGCAGCATTGCTGATGAGCAACTGCCCCTGCTGAACCTGCGCGCCCGTGGTCTCGCCCAAAGCCCCCACATTGGTGCGCCAAGCCGATATCGCCCCTACTTGCGCAGGGTTGGCCGGCAGAGCTTGAGGTTCGGGGGCATTGCTACCACCCAGACCCAGCATCGAGCAAGCGGGCAAACCCGCCAGCAACAAAGCCGCCGTGGCCAGTACCACGCTGCGGCGCAGAGGCGTTGGAGAAAAACGAAGTGACGAAGCAGTCATACAAAGTCTCGTGAATCGAGTGAATGAAAGGGGTGAAAAGTGCTCGAAAGCGTTTGAGCTACGGCGCATGATGAGAATCAGAATGCGGTCACGCAGAACCGAATTGTCCGAATTGTCCGTGAGCGCCCAAGCTCCCCTAGGGCTTGAGCTTGGTAGCAGGCACGGGGATGGCCAATGCGGGTGCAGGCGCGGCAGCGGCAGCTGCAGGGGCGCTGGAAACACCTGCTACGGCAGAAGCCACAGCTTGCGCAGGCAATGCCACCATGCTGCTAACGCTGTCGCGTTTGATCTGCACCAGGCGGCGGTAGTTTTGTTCTTCGGGCATGGCTTTTAGGGCTTTGTCATAGGCTGCCTGTGCCTCGGCCTTTTTGCCTTGGGCTGCATAAATATCGCCCAAACGGTCGGCCGCCAACCCTGCAAATTCGGCGGGGATACCTGTGGACAAGGTCTTCACAGCCTCATCCCATTGCCGCGCTTGCGCCAATACCGAGGCTAAGCGCAAACGCGCCAAGGCTTTGTAGCCCTCTTGCTTGCCGTTTTCCACCTCCCACTTCAGGGCGGCGATGGCTTCTTGCGGTTTGTCGCCGCCCAATGCGGCACCAGTCAGCAGCGCCCCCTGTTCGGCAGAGGCTGTGCCGCCATACTTGCCCTTCAAATCCACCCAGATACTGGCAATGCGGGCATGATCGCCAGCCTTGGCCGCCTGCATCAGGCTTTGGTACACGCCAGCGGCTTGCGCAGCCGCGTCGCGTTGGGTTTTTTGGTAATACTGCCAGCCCAAAAAGGCCAGCGATGCCGCAATCACGGTGCCTGTGATGAGATTGCCATAGCGTTTCCAGAAAAACTTGAGCTGGTCGAGTTGTTCTTGCGCTTCGAGGTCGAGGTTTTGTGTAGCCATAGCCGAACATTGTACGGGGTGGCAGACATGGGCTTGGGGCTTGGCGCAAATTCGCTACAATGCGCGGCTGCACACAGCGTCTGTGCGGGTGTAGTTCAATGGTAGAACGGCAGCTTCCCAAGCTTCATACGAGGGTTCGATTCCCTTCACCCGCTCCAATTTCTCCGCTGCAATGCTTTCGCTCCCCTCATCCCTCTGGGCCGCTACGCTGCTAGCGCCGCCAACAGGCTCAGCTTTTTAAGCGCACTGCACCCGCGCTGTTCATCATGAGCCTTACTGCCCAAACCCTGGCCGCCAGCCTGCCCCACCTCAAAGCCCTGCAAGGCAAAATTTTGGTCATCAAATACGGCGGCAACGCCATGACCGACCCCGATTTGCAAGCCGCCTTTGCGCAAGACATCGTGCTGCTGCAAAGCCTGGGCATCTACCCCGTGGTGGTGCATGGCGGCGGGCCGCAAATTGACGCCGCGCTGAAACTGGTGGGCAAGGAAGGGCAATTTATACAAGGTATGCGCGTCACCGATGCGGCCACCATGCAAGTGGTGCAATGGGTGCTGCTGGGCCAGGTGCAGCCTGAATTGGTTGGCCACATCAACGCCGCCGGCGGCAAGGCTGTGGGCATAGCGGGGCGCGATGGCGGCCTTATCACCTGCAAACAACACCTGCTGCAAGACGAGCACGATGCCAGCAAAACGCACGACATTGGCTTGGTAGGCGAGGTGGAAACCATCGCCCCTGGCCTGATTTGGGATTTGCTCGATGCCGGCTGCATCCCCGTCATCAGCCCCGTTTGCCCCGATGCGCAAGGCGTGGCACACAATGTCAACGCCGATATGGTGGCAGGCAAATTGGCCGCCGCGCTGGAAGCCGAAAAACTGCTGCTGCTGACCAATATCGCCGGCGTGCTGGACAAAAACAAAAACCTGATTACCGAGCTGACCCCAGCCAAAATCGACGCACTGGCAGCAGACGGCACCATCTCGGGCGGCATGCTGCCCAAGCTGCAAGGCGCATTAGATGCCGCCAGCTGCGGCGTCAAAGTGGTGCATATTTTGGATGGGCGCGAAGCCCACGCCATGCTGCAATTGCTGTTTACGCAAGAAGACTGCGGCACGGCGATTCGCAGCGCTTAAACGCATTGTTAAAACCTCTTTTTTTGATAGCTGCTCAGGCAGGTTTTACGGCCTAAACTGCCAAAAACACCCTCAAAAATAAACCCCTCAGCAAACCCTTTACAACCATGCATATCGGCATCATCGGCGGCGGCATCAACGGGCTGTGCAGCGCCTGGGTACTGGCGCAACAAGGGCATGCGGTAGAGGTATTTGAGCAAGGCAGCTTGATGCAGGCCACCAGCCGCAGCTCTTCCAAACTGCTGCACGGCGGCCTGCGTTATTTAGAAAACTACGAATTTCGCCTGGTGCGCGAAGCCCTGCGCGAGCGCGATGCTTGGCTGCAACGCGCGCCGCAACTGGCGCAGCCGCTGCGTTTGGTCTTGCCCATTTACCGTGACAGCCGCCGCAGCCGTGCGCTGGTGGCGCTGGGTTTATTCCTTTACGACCATATCGCCGGGCGCAGCATCTTGCCCCGTGCGCAGTGGCTAAGCGCGGCGCAATTGCTAGAGCGCGATCCGCATCTAAACCCCAAAGGTTTGCAGGGCGGCTACGCCTTTTTTGACGGGCAGATGGACGACCACGGCCTAGGGCTGTGGGTGGCCGAGCAAGCGCGGCAAGCGGGCGCACGCATCCACCAGCACAGCGCCGTGCAGCGCATCGCGCCCACAGGCGTATTGACTTTGCAAGATGGCCGCGAGCTGCCCTTTGAGCGCATCGCCAATATTGCTGGCCCCTGGGCGCTGGAGCTGCTGGCGCAAAGCGGCCTGCAGGCCGAACATCGCCTGGATTTGGTGCGCGGCAGCCACCTTGTGCTGGCTGCGCCCTGCCCGCAGGCCTATTTGTGTGAAGTACCGGGCGAGCGCCGCATCTTTTTTGTGCTGCCCTGGCAGGGGCAGACTTTGCTGGGCACAACCGAAGTGCGGCAAGGGCTGGATGAAACCATCGCCTGCAGCCAAGCCGAAGAAGCGTATTTGCTGGCCGCCTACCAACACTACCGCACCCAGCAAGCGCCGCAGCCCGCCATCAGCAGCCGCTTTGCTGGCCTGCGCCCTTTGATTTACAGCGCCGCCGACCCTAGCCGCGCCACGCGCGAATATGCGCTAGAGCGCCAAGGCCGCATCCTCACCGTGGTGGGTGGTAAATGGACGACCAGCATGGCGCTGGCGGACAAAGTGGCGGCGCAACTGGCGCTAGCCCATCGGCCTTAAACCACGCCCGCCCTTTACGCCAAAAGCCCCGCGCTGGCTTTGGCTTGGCGCACCGCTTCTAGCAAACTGGCAGCGCTGGCTTTGCCCCTACCCGCAATATCAAAAGCCGTGCCGTGGTCGGGGCTGGTGCGAATAAAGGGCAGACCCAGGGTGGTGTTTACGCCGTCTTCCACGCCCAAATACTTCACGGGTATCAGCCCCTGATCGTGGTACATGCAAATCACCGCATCAAAAGCGCGGTTGCCGTCAGCCTGCCGCCTAGCACGCATAAAAACCGTATCGGGCGCATAGGGGCCGCTGATTTGTACGCCCAGCTTTTGCGCCGCCTGCACCGCAGGGGCGATGTGCTCGATTTCTTCACGCCCAAACAGGCCGCCCTCGCCCGCATGGGGGTTTAGCCCAGCCACCGCCAGCCTAGCGCGGCGGCCAACGATGCGCGTTAAGGCGCGATCGGCAATGTGGATGGTGGCCAGCAAACTCTCGGCGTTGATGCGCTCTATGGCCTGTCGCAGCGGCATATGCACCGTGTGCAGCACCACGCGCAAATCGGGGTTGGCCAGCATCATGCGCACAGGGGTTTGGCTCACGCTGCGGCCTGCAAAAGCTGCGGCCTCGGCCTGCAGCAGCTCGGTGTGGCCGGGGTAAGGCTCGCCCGCAGCGGCTAAGGCTTCTTTATGCAGGGGCGCCGTCACCAACGCCGCCACCTTGCCGCGCAGCGCCAATTGCGCCCCGGCGCGCACGCAGGCTGCGGCAAAAGCCCCCGCCGTGGCGGATACTTGGCCTATGGGCAATGCCAGCAAGGCTTTACTTGTCATGTCATTTTTGATAGCTGCCCAGGCAGGTTTTTCGGCCTGAAATACCGAATCGAGCACAAAAATCTGGCCGTCGTGCCCTGCCAAAGCCGCTTGCGGCTCTGGGCATTCCACCACCTGCGCCTGCACGCCTGCTATACCCACAGCACGGCGCATGATGCCGGCATCACCCAGCACGCAGCAGCCACGCAGCAGCTCGGGGTTTTGCGCATGGGCGAGGGCAATAATCTCTGGCCCTATGCCGCACACATCGCCTATAGAGATAGCGACGGGGCTATAAGGGCGGTGACCAAGGGCAGCGACGGGGTCAATAACGGCGGGGCTGGCAGCGCGGGTTTGCTCAGGCATGGGAAAAACCTCCTCGTGCTATTTTCGCGCAAAGCAGGGATCATCGGCTCCCTCTTTTGAGGGTCACCCCTCACCCTCACCCCTCCAACAAAAAACCCAGCCTAGGCTGGGTTTTTTGTTCAGACCGACCGGGATGATTAAGGCAACTTAATCCAATCGCGCACCACATCGACGGTGTCGAACTTGGTGTAAGAATGGTTGGTGCCAGACCTATCCTTGTTCTCGTAGTAGGGTGCATTTGGTTGCGCTGTGGTGCCGCCACCGGAATTGTTTTGCACACCACCTATCAGGCTGATGGAGTGCTCATTCAAGTCATTCATACCATCCGCAGCAAAAGCCGTGCGCATGATACGAGGAACACCACTGTGTGTGAAGAAAGTACCTTTGAAGTCACCAGTACCCAATACTGCACCTAGCTTGATGTTATTCGCATTAGAAGCAAGGGCACACAAACCTGTACAAGCTGCGGCGGTATTAGAAATCACACCTTTGCCACCGCGGCTAGCTGGGTTAGCACCAGGATCGGCCATTTCACCCATATCACCAGCAGCATTCGCATTCAGGCGTGTGAATGTGTATTCAATCTGGCACATATTGTTATAAGTAACCGTGCCAGTTGAAGTACCCGCTTTCAGCGTTTTACTGGCTGTGGTGGAGACCAATTTCCCTGTGACCCTGTAATAGTTCATTATATAGCTAGCACCGTTCAAGGTACCGCCCGATTTGGTGAACCGGTACTGCCCCAGTACCCCGCCACCTGTGTCGCGTTTAGTCACTTCAAACGCGGCTGTTGTAGTGCCAATTGGTTGACCGCTCAATTGTGTTGCAATAGTGGCAGCCCAATTTGCAGGATAGATTTCGGTAATCCCTGCAGTCTGGTCATTATGCGCAGCCTTCGCTGGCATGGCTGGTTGCCAGTAATTGGGCGTGGTGATGTTGCCTGATGCATCCAAATCGTAGAAGGTTTTGACACCAGTATGCAAGCTAGGAATGCCTGCCGAAGGCACGGGCAGTGGCACATACGCGTTGTACTGACCCGTCACCGTAGTGGTGTTGTTGCCGTTGGTATTGTTCGACGGCATGATGATATTACCAATACCGCTATTGGTCAGAGCCGTGGTCAAACGCGTACCCGCGCCTTGTGCCGCATAGTTATAAGTGTAGGTAACAGGCACACGCTGACGGATAAGTGGGTTATTGGGCGCCGTCGTACCACTGATGTCGCGCGGCATACCCCAGTTATTATTGTTGGCGTCAGCAGATTCAGTGATCACATCCCCCGCAATTGGGGCAGGAACAGCGCAGCTAGTAGATGCCCAAGTGCGGTTGCCGATAGTGATGGATTTGGTATCAGAAGTAAAGCCTGATTGGGCTACCGTGACGGTACAAGTACCCACATCATAGGCCGCAACTTTGCCCGTGGCGTTGTCCACCGTACACACGGCTGGCGTGTCGCTGGTGTAGGTGTAGCCGCTGGGCGAACCCACTACCGACATCGTGCCATTTTGACTCAAAGCCAAGGCAGGCAGGGTCAGGGTCAAAGCCGCTGGTGCCGGCGTGTTGGTATTGGTGGGCGTTGGGCTAGGCGTATTGGTATTCGTAGCCGTTGGCACCGGGGTATTGGTGTTGGTAGCTGTTGGAACTGGTGTGTTCGTATTCGTAGCTGTTGGCACCGGTGTATTGGTGTTAGTCGCTGTTGGAACTGGCGTGTTCGTATTCGTAGCCGTTGGCACCGGAGTATTGGTATTGGTGGCCGTTGGAACTGGCGTATTCGTGTTCGTAGCCGTTGGCACCGGTGTATTGGTGTTGGTAGCGGTTGGAACTGGCGTGTTCGTGTTCGTAGCCGTTGGCACTGGTGTGGCCGTATCAGTTGCTGTTGGTACAGGCGTAGCGGTATCAGTTGCCGTTGGAACTGGTGTAGCTGTATCTGTAGCTGTTGGTACAGGCGTAGCGGTATCCGTGGCTGTTGGAACTGGTGTAGCCGTATCCGTAGCCGTTGGCACTGGTGTAGCCGTATCTGTAGCTGTTGGTACAGGTGTAGCTGTATCCGTAGCCGTTGGCACTGGTGTAGCCGTATCAGTTGCCGTTGGAACTGGTGTAGCCGTATCAGTTGCCGTTGGCACTGGGGTGTTCGTGGCAGTTGCGCCCGGAACTGGTGTAGCCGTATCCGTAGCCGTTGGTACAGGCGTAGCGGTATCCGTAGCTGTCGGAACTGGCGTTGCGGTATCTGTAGCTGTTGGTACAGGCGTAGCGGTATCAGTTGCCGTTGGAACTGGCGTAGCGGTATCAGTTGCCGTTGGAACTTGTGTAGCGGTATCAGTTGCCGTTGGAACTGGTGTAGCAGTATCAGTTGCCGTTGGCACTGGTGTAGCCGTATCAGTTGCCGTTGGCACTGGTGTAGCCGTATCAGTAGCTGTTGGTACAGGCGTAGCCGTATCAGTTGCCGTTGGAACTGGTGTAGCCGTATCAGTTGCCGTTGGTACAGGCGTAGCAGTATCAGTTGCCGTTGGCACTGGTGTATAGTTCAGCATTTCTTAATACAAAACCAACAGATAATAACCGAAATTTCAATCGTAATCTTCCAAATCCCTATCTCAACCCTAGCCATTTAAACAAATCATCATAAAAACCTGTGCGTAATCGAAGCCCTTACACTGAGGTGAACAAAGATTTAGGAATCCATGACGTAAAAAAATTAAGACCCAAAAATTATGGACAGAAA
>JAMIFN010000023.1:0-2988 GCA_035906235.1 Allobrachymonas sp.
CCTTATGCAGTGTTGATGTGTCTTCATGCCGCCCCATGCGCCCGCTGTTGAAATCTTCAACAGCCTGCACGATTTCTTCGCGGCTATTCATCACAAAGGGGCCGTAGCCGACCACGGGTTCGTCTATCGGCTCGCCCGCTAGCAGCAAAATTTTGGCCTCTTGGCTACCGCTATTGTGCAAGTGCAAACCTGTGCCTGCGGCCGAGAGCGTGGCCACTTGCGCCGCGCCCAAGCTGGCTGCGCCGTTGATGCCTACTTCGCCTTGCAATACCAGCACCAAGGTGTGCCAGCCCTCGGGTTGGGGCAAATCGACTTGTGCGCCAGCGGCCAAGCGCACATCCCACACGCGCATGGGGGTGTAGGTTTGCGCAGGGGCGTGGTCTTCGCCCCAGTCGCCGGCAATCAAACGCATATGCCCCGCTTTATGGGGCAGTGCCACCGTGGGGATTTGCGTGGCCGTGATGCCTTGGTAGTGCGCGGGCGTCATTTTGTCTTTAACGGGCAGATTGACCCATAGCTGCGCCACTTCAAACACGCCGCCACTTTGGCTAAAAGCGGGCGCGTGAAATTCTTCATGGATGATGCCGCCGCCCGCCGTCATCCACTGCACATCGCCTGCGCCTATGATGCCGCCCGCGCCGGTGGAGTCGCGGTGCTCTAGCTCGCCGCTATAGACGATGGTCACAGTTTCAAAACCACGATGCGGGTGTTGCCCCACGCCACGGCGTGTGCCGCTATTGGGGGTGAAGGGATAGGGCGGGGCGTAATCCAGCAGCAAAAACGGGCTGCGCTCGGCCACGCCTGCGCCGTTATAGCCAAACATACCGTGTACGGGAAAGCCATCGCCGACCCAATGGCGTGCTGGGGCGGCTTGTACGCTGAGTACAGTTTTCATGCGATTTGTCCTGCTTAATGCGTGATGCAACTATTCTATGGGTGGGACAAAAAAATACAATAAGGCATAATTTGCAAAGATTGTTCCAACTGTGGAATAATAGAGGGGCGCTATGTTTTTGATACTTATTTTCAGCCATGGTTTTGGCAAATAATGGCTAAAAACCTGCCTGAGCAGCTATCAAAAATTGCATGATTTTTATGAAATTAAATGGCTGCAGCATTGCCCCTGCCAGCCTCAACTAAGGAGACAGCATGCTGGACCTGAACGATATGCGTTTTTTTGCGGCCGTGGCCGAGCAAGGCAGCTTTACCGCCGCCGCCAAGGTGCTGAATGTGCCCAAATCTAGCCTCAGCCGGCGCGTGTTGGCGCTCGAAGACGAGCTGGGCGCACGCCTGCTGCAGCGCTCCACCCGCAGTTTGGCGATTACCGATTTGGGCCAGCAGTTCTACCAGCATTGCCGCGCCATGCTGATCGAGGCGCAGGCCGCACAAGAAGTCGCCATCAACGCCCATGCCCAGCCCTGCGGCACGGTGCAAATTGCTTGCCCCAACGCCTTGCTGCAAATGCGCGTAGCCGCGGTGCTGGCCGATTATCTGCAGCGCTATCCGCAGGTGCAGCTCAAGGTCTTGGCCGTCAATCGTGCTGTGGATGTCATTGCCGAAGGCGTGGACATTGCCCTGCGCGTGCGCGAAGAGCCGCTGGAAGACAGCGAACTGGCGTTGCGCCCTCTAGGCTTGGCGCAAGAGTTTTTGGTCGCCAGCCCCGCGCTGCTGAGCGAGTATGGCCAGCCCGCCAGCCCCGCCGATTTGCCCAGCCTGCCCAGTCTGGCGCAAATGGCTGAACAACAGCGCTGGCAGCTGCAAGACGCCGAGGGCAAAAAACGCAGCATCAACCACCAGCCGCGCCTGCAATGCAGCGATTTTCCTACCCTCTTGCAAGCCGCCTTGGCTGGCCTGGGCGTGGCGCAGCTGCCGCTGGGCATGGTGCAAGCCGCGCTGGACGCGGGGGCTTTGCAGCAGGTCTTGCCCGAATGGAAGATTCCGAGCAAAAACATCCACGCCGTCTTTGCCAGCCGCCGGGGGCAACTGTCCGCCGTGCGGGTGCTGCTGGATATGCTCAGCACCGCCTTTGCCACGCCAGACGCGGCGGCTGCGCAGCAATAAGCGCCACAGCCCGCCATGTCGCTCAGTACCCCCGTCAGCCAAATTCGTTATTGCCGCCAATGCGGCCACGCGGTCGAGCACCGTCTGCCTGATGACGGCGACAAACGCCCCCGCGCCATCTGCCCCGCCTGTGGCACGGTGCATTACGAAAATCCGCTGCTGGTGGTGGGCACTCTGCCCTACACGGCAGATGGCCGCGTGCTGCTATGCCAACGCGCCATCGAGCCGCGCAAAGGCTATTGGACCCTGCCCGCCGGTTTTATGGAGTTGGGGGAAAGCGCCAGCGCTGGGGCGCAGCGCGAGACCGAGGAGGAATCTGGCGCCAGCGTGCGCATGGGGCAGCTTTTTAGCCTGCTGAGCGTGCCGCGCGTGGGGCAAGTGCATCTGTTTTATTTAGCGCCCCTACAAAACGAAAACTTCGCCCCCGACCCCAACGAAACGCTAGCGGTGCGCCTGCTGGCCGAAGCTGATATCGACTGGCACAGCATTGCTTTTACCACCGTGCGCCTGAGCCTGCAGGCTTTTTTTGCCGACTTTAAAACGGGTAGCTTTGGCCTGCATACGCAGGATGTGGTTTAGGTCGTGGCCTGGATTTTCTACCCTCTCCCCGAGGGAGAGGGCAGGGTGAGGGTTGGGTCTTTTGGTTTTGTCATTCCCGCGCACGCGGGAATCTTGCTAGGCGGCGTTTTGTTATTCCCTTGTGGGAGATTGCGGGTCAAGCCCGCAATGACGAACTCCCTGTATTCGTCATTCCCGCGCAGGCGGGAATCTAGGTATTTTTAAGCTTTAAATTAGACTTTTAGCCCACTAAACCTGCCTGAGAAGCTCACTTTTTTATACTGATCAACGACGGATATTTATGCACATTCTGGCCATTAACGCAGGTTCTTCCAGCATCAAATTATATAGGAAGAGCACACGTCTGAA
>JAMIFN010000024.1:0-2591 GCA_035906235.1 Allobrachymonas sp.
CTCTTTGCTTGGCATGGGATTGGCCGACAGCATGCACAGAAATCCTGACTACCACATGTGGCTGGAATTCCGAAGTTCCCAAAAAAGTGGGCTTGCTGCACTCTCCAAAGGCAAAAAAATTGCCGCCATTTGCGAGACGGAAACTGGCGCCGCCAGAGGGCGCGATTGCGTGCTAGATACGCAATACCAGTTCCCATCTGACGCACCCCCCCGCGCCCGACAACAGCACCCCAACACCAGACAGCACAGCAACAGCTGAACCCAAAGAAGAAATTTATACAGGTACAGACTATGGGGATGCGGATGACATTCCCCTCGATACGCCTGCAATACTTACATCTTCACCACCCCCCGTCCTCAAACCCGGAGGCACGGCTTGGGTGCTACCCATCAGTGAAGTCAACTTGCGTGCTGCACCCAATGTCAGCTCACCATTGATCGCACAACTGCGACGCAGTGCTCAGCTCAGAATTTTGGGCGATAGCGCGGTACGCAATGAGGACGAAGGCCGCGAAACCCATTGGCTAACCGTTGAGCTATATGAAGGCGATTTTTGCCTGCCACCTAATTTAAGCAAACAAGCGGCCTGCCTCAATTGGCAACTCGCAGCACCCAATAGCCCCCCGCCCGCTCCGATCAAGGGCTGGATCAATCGCAACAAAATCGTTCAAGTTCAACCCTAGCCCCATTCACCAATCCAAATTAACAAGAGGAAAAACCATGCAAGAACAGGAATTTTTTAACCAAGGTGGCGTACGCGTCACCAATGCCCGCTTTCTAGTGAATGGCCAGACCTATGCTATGAATGGCGTGACTTCCGTCAAGCAGGGGAAAAAAGATCCCTCTAGGGGCTTTCCTATTTTTTTGTTGCTGCTTGGGGGCGCGTTGTTCTTCGCCAAACCGATGTTTGGCGTGGTGGTTGTGGCTGTTGCGATGCTTTGGCTCTTTGCACAAAGTGTTGAACACACCGTCATGCTCAGCAGCGCCTCAGGGGAGTCCAAAGCGCTCACGAGTACGAACGAAGCGCACATTCATCAAATCATCGAAGCGCTGAACCAAGCCATTATTCATCGTGGGTGAAGCCTTCTTCTGGTAGCCCGCCTGACATATCATGAAAAACAAACAGATCCAATGGCATATCTTTGCTTGCGCAATATTAACCTTTGCCGGCTATGCCTTGCCATGGATCGGTGGCAAGACAGGGATCGAGTTAATCCGTTTTTGGTTCGAAGGGTTTTCCTATTTGCTCCGATTTGTGGAAGTCAGCCAAGAGGATGCTCTGCGATCCCTGTTTAATGGCAACCCTGTTCTGAAAAAACAGCTGTTTTTTCTTCTGACGATCACGCTCCCCCTTCTGTTATCTCTCATAACTATGGCTGCAGCTCTGCTCACAACAGAAGCCAGAGTAATGGCCGCAGTAACTGCGCTCACGATCTGGGGTAGTGCGCTCTACGCCTTGCTGCAGCTAGCAGAGGTCATAGGTCTAGACCGCACCATTCAAGTTGCAACTACGAATTTGCAATACGGTGCTTATTTGGTACTTCTGGGTTCCTTGGGATTAATCCTCGCCTCCACCAATAAATGGGAGTCCTAAAACCGCCTTAGAACCTGGGCTTAGCCCCGCTGCGATAATTGCCCACATGACTACGACAGCCGCGCCCGCCCCCAATCTTGCCCCAGTGCTGACCCTAAGCACCACCGCCCCCGACTTTGCCGCGCAGTTGCAGCAACGCCTGCATTGGTCGGCCGCGCAAGACAGCGCGATTGAAGCGCGCGTGGCCGCCATCTTGGCCGATGTGCAAGCACGGGGCGATGCGGCGGTGCTGGACTATTCCGCCCGTTTTGACAGCCTGCAAGCGGGCAGCGTGGCAGATTTAGAACTATCCGCTGCCGAATTAAAAGCCGCCTACGACGGCCTGAGCGCCGTGCAGCGCGAGGCTTTGACACAAGCCGCAGCCCGTGTGCGCCGCTATCACGAGGCGCAGAAAAAGGCCAGTGGCGAGAGCTGGAGCTATACGGACGAAGATGGCACCCTGCTGGGGCAAAAGGTCACGCCGCTGGATCGCGTGGGCATTTATGTACCTGGCGGCAAGGCGGCCTATCCGTCCAGCGTGTTGATGAACGCCATTCCTGCCCATGTGGCGGGCGTGGCCGAGATCATCATGGTGGTGCCCACGCCGCAAGGGGTTAAAAACCAAATGGTTTTGGCCGCCGCGCATATTGCGGGTGTCAGCCGCGCCTTTACCCTGGGTGGGGCGCAGGCGGTTGCAGCCTTGGCTTACGGCACGGCGACGATTCCTAAGGTGGACAAAATCACAGGGCCAGGCAATGCCTATGTGGCCGCCGCTAAGCGCCGCGTGTTTGGCACGGTGGGCATAGACATGATTGCTGGCCCCAGCGAAATTCTTGTCATCGCTGACGGCAGCACGCCCGCCGACTGGGTGGCCATGGATTTGTTCAGCCAGGCCGAGCACGACGAGCTGGCGCAAAGCATTTTGCTCAGCCCCGACGCGGCCTATTTGCAGGCCGTGCAAGCGGCGATTGTCCGCCTGCTGCCCACTATGCCGCGCCGCGCCATCATTGAAAAATCG
>JAMIFN010000025.1:0-8014 GCA_035906235.1 Allobrachymonas sp.
CGGCTTGCAGGGCACGCTCTACCAGTTTCTTGGTCAGCAGCTTGAGCAGGCCGTTCTCACCGATGAGGTCTTCGGGTTTCTTGTAGTCAGCCAGCAGGCTGTCGATTAGTTCGTTCGTAACGGTCATTTTTAAGCAATTCCTTTGAAGTGCAGCAGTTTCCTGCCAATTGGCCGTTTACACAAAAGTTCGTACACCCCCTGGCTCTGGTTTGTGGCTGAAAATTTTTTAATTTTTCGCTGTCCCCATTTTTTCACATCCTCCCAGAAGCGCACCCCTCCACTGCGCAACATGGCATCAGGGGCTTTTTAGTCTCCTTTTCTAAACCATTCCAAAGGCGATATACACCATGCGTACCGATATGTTTCAACAAGTATTAGAAGAGCTCAAAAGTTCCTCAGCCGATGTCGAGGCCTCGGCTTTGATTTCTACCGATGGTTTGATGATTGCCTCAGCTCTGCCCCAGGGCATGGATGAAGACCGCGTGGGCGCCATGTCTGCGGCGCTGCTGTCTTTGGGCGACCGCGCTGCGCGCGAGTTGGCGCGTGGCACCTTAGAGCGCGTGTTGCTGCAGGGCGAGCGCGGCTATGTGATCATGAGCTCATCAGGCAGTGAAGCGGTTTTGACCGTATTGGCCAAACAAAACGCCAAACTCGGCCTGCTGTTTTTGGACATCAAACGCGCCTCTGAGTCTTTGTCTAAATTGATTTAAGCCCAGAGACGGATCGTCTAGAAAGGAGTCACCTTATGGCCCTACCAGCTATGCAAGCTGCCGCCGACGCCACGCGCCAAGCGCAGCAAAGCTTCCATGATGGCAGCGCTCGCGCCGCCAGCGTGAGCGAACGCGAAAACCCTTTTCCCGAAGGGCGTTTAATCATCTCGCGCACCGATTTGCGCGGCATGCTGACCCATGTGAACGAGGCCTTCGTCGAGATTTCGGGTTACACCGAGGCCGAGCTGATCGGCCAGCCCCACCACATCTTGCGCCATCCCGATATGCCCAAAGCGGCCTATGCCGATTTATGGGCCACCCTGCAAGCGGGCAAAAAATGGCATGGCTATGTCAAAAACCTGTGCAAAGACGGCTCGCACTATTGGGTTTACGCCACGGCTGTGCCCAATGTGCGCGGCGGCCAAGTGGTGGGTTACACCTCGGTGCGGCGCAAACCTTCGCGCAAGGCGATTGAAGAGGCGCAGGCGCAATACCGACAATTGCTAGCTGCTGAAGGAGGCGCGTGATGACTTTGAATTTTTTGATAGCCCCTGACTTTGCGCCCGAGCGTTTTGCAGGCTGGCATATGCTCAACACCGCTTTGCAAAAAAAGACGGATATGCATCTGCATTTGCTCACGCCCGCCACTGCAGCCGAGCAAGCCAAGCTGATTGCAGAAGGTCTTGTCGATCTGGTTTATGCCAACCCTTTTGACGCGGCTGAGATGGTGCGCAGCGCTGGCTTTGTGGCCATTGCCCGCCCCATAGGCAAGCCCGACGAAATGGTGATTGCCACCGCCGCCGATTCTGCCGCCAACACGGTAGAAGACTTAAAGCCTGGCAGCAAAATTGCCCTGACTGACAACAAAGATGTCAAGCTCATCGGCCTGCGCCTGCTGGAGCCCGCTGATTTGACCGAGGGCGATGTGCAATGGCAAATGGTCGAGACCTACCAAGCTGCGGCGCGCATGGCGATTAAGGGCGAGGTGGATGCCAGCTTTTTCTTGGCCGATGCCTACCACTCGCTCTCGCGCCTGTCGAAAACCCAGCTCAAGCCTTTGATCGAAAGCCATTTGGCCGACATCACCCATGTGCTGCTGCTGCACCCACGCGTGGCCGCGCAAGCGCCCGTTTTGCAAGCCGCCCTGCAGGGTTTGGCCGGCACTGCCGATGGCCAGGCCGTGCTCGATGAGCTGGGCATGGGGGCGGGTTTTGAGGCCATGAGCGCTGAAGACGCCGAGTTCATGATTGATTTGATGGACACCCTGCTGAGTTGAGGCGCAACCCTTGCGCAGCGGCCACAGCCCTAGGCCATGCGCAGCAAGCGGCCTTAAACCCGCAGACACCGATGACTCTCGGACTGCGGGTTTTTATTCGCCCAAAGGCTAATTACCCTAGTCTTTGTGGGTTATTTTGGCTACTTTTAGGAGCTTTTGAATAACAGCGCCAGCTATTAGTTACAAGAAAAGTGGAGGTTAAGCGCTATGCCAGCAACAAACAAACTATTACTCAGCGGCTTGACCGAGCGCGAGGCCGCAGCCGTGCAAATGATGGTCGAGAGCACTTGGCGCGATTGGGGCTGCGTGGTGCAGCTGCGCCAGGCTAATTTTCAAATGCCGCAGCAAGACGCGGCAGCGCAGGCCTGCGCCGGCCTGATTGTGAATTTGCTCGGCGTGGGTTTGCTGCGCCATAACGCGCTAGCGCAATCGCAGCTATGCGCTTTGTTGGCGGGGCGGTCGGCGGTTTTATTGCTGCATAGTGGCGACAACACTTGGGCGGCGGCGCAGTGGCAGCAAGCTCCTGGGCAAACTTTGATTTGGCTGATGCCGCCTTGCTCTAGCGAGGCGCTGCGCACGGCCATACGGCAATCGGGCATGTTGAATACGCGCCAGCTGCTCGCGCCAGCGCCAGCAGTGCCGCCATCACAGGCCACACCGCAAGCTACAGCAAAGGCCACATACCCGGGGGCAAGGCCGCCTGCCGCATCCCAACCCGAGCCGACGCAAGCGGCCACTACCCAACACGGCCACTACCAGCATATGGGTAACGGCGCCCTCGAACAGTTGGAACGCGCTTTGCCCGCTTTGCAACATTCTGACTGGCTGCGCCTGATCAAAAAAGCCCTAGATGCGGGCGGGCGCAATCGCTTCCAAATCGGGCCTACGGCTTTTGTGATGGATATGCAGGCCGGCTGGCTGGCCAGCACCTTGCCCAGTTCCGCCTTGCAAAAAATGCTGCAAACCCCGCAGCTTTTGGCCAGTGTGCAGATACAGCGCCTGTCGCAAGACGGCGCGCTTGGCGCCGGCCGCAGTCGAAGATTTTGGCGGCCGCCTGCCCAGGGCGCAAAAAGCCTTAGATATGCTGGCTTGGGATTTGAGCAGCGAGGGCATTAAGAGCTTGCCTTTGCAGCTCGAGCAAGACCTGTCATTGCGCTTGCGCCGCTACCCCAATTTCACCCAGATTGAGCGCATCAGCCCACTGGATATGCAGCTGGCGACCCTGTGCGCCTTGGCGCCGCGCTCGGTGCGCGAGTTGCAGCGCTTATTTGCGCAGGGCGAGCAAGAGGTGCTGCGTTTTGTGGTGCTGAGCGTGCTCTCAGGCTTGGCGGTGCTTGCACCTGCTGCGCCCCTGGCATTAGCGCCTGTAGGCGTAAGCGATGGCAGGGCGCGCGCCGAAGTCCGTAGCACGAGCGAGGCCAGCCTGGCCAAACGCAGTTTTTTCAAAGCCCTATTGGGCAAACTTTTCTAATGCATGGGCGCAAAGGGGGCCGTGATGAGCACGAATAAATTGACAGCCAAAAGCTATAAATTGGTCTTTGCTGGACCGGTGGGCGCTGGCAAAACCACGGCGATCCAGAGCCTTTCAGACATTGAAGTCGTGCGCACCGAGGCGCGCGCCTCGGACGAGGTCAAGTCCCTGAAAGACAACACCACCGTAGCCATGGATTACGGTCTGATGAAGCTCGCCAACGGCGATCAAGTGCGTCTGTATGGCGCACCTGGGCAAAAACGCTTTGACTTTATGTGGGACATCTTGACCGAGAACGCGCTGGGCTTGGTGCTGATGATCAAAGGCAATGCGCCCGATCCGGTGGCAGATTTGCGCACCTATGTTGAAGAGTTTCGCGACTTTATCGACCAAAGCACTTTGGTGGTCGGCGTCACCCACACCGATGAAGCAGGCGGCTGGCAGGTGCGCCAAGCGCTGGCGCGCGAGCTCGACAAAATGGGCTTGCCGCCCGTGGTTATGGATGCCGATGCCCGCAGCCGCGCACACATGGCCACTTTGGTGCGGGCACTGATTTATGGCATCGAGCCTATGGCTGGTGCTTAGTGCTCCTCTGGTGTAGTCAGGGAAGCGCTGCAAAACCCCAAATTCGTCTCATGCGAGCGTAGCGAAGTCATCCACACTGCCAATAAAATCCACAGCCTATGGATTGTTGCGTCGCTTCGTTCCTTGCATGAGACGAGGTTTTGCAGAGGTCCATGAGGGAAGCGCTGACCCCTTACGACGCTGATACCTCTCCATCAGCAACCGGAACATCCGATAAGGCTCGCTTTTTTAGTCTCCTATGACCCATCCTGACGACAGAGCGCCAACACCCAAAAGGGGCTTCGCAGAGCTTCCTAGCGCACAATAAACTTAGAGCTGGCATGGCGTATGCCCCAGATCAGCTCGACCAGGGCGGTGTTGTTGAGCAAAGGCTCGCCGCCAAGGATGAGCCAATAGCCCGTGCCATCCACCCAAAACAGCGCAAAACTGGTGCTGGGCAGCAGCATATCTATGCTCTCAAAAAATGACACCGCCCGCCCCGAACCCGCCCAGCCCCGGGCTTTTTGCCGCGCCACAAAGCTAAAAAAATCGGCGGCGGCCACGCACAGGGTATCGGCCTCGTCTTGGCTATAACCCACCCGTGCCAGGCAAAAACCATCGTCTGAGGCTAGCGCCGCAGTGCGATTACCCGATAGGCCAGCAATGGCGTGCGGCAGGTAGTTGTCGAGCTTGGTGTCGGGCGCGTGTAGCTCGCGCGTCAGCTCTTGCACCCAGCCCGCGTGCAAGGCTTGGGTGAGCAGGCTGTGGTGCTGCGGGTTTTGCGCCAGCCAAGCGCTGCGCCGCCAAGCGGCGGCGGGCGGCATCAGGCTTTGTAGCATGGCCGCTTGGGGCTCGGGCTGTTGCTGGGCAAAAGCGTGCAGCGCCCCAGCTGGGCTG
The DNA here is from genome assembly GCA_035906235.1 of Allobrachymonas sp. Classification (GTDB taxonomy): domain Bacteria; phylum Pseudomonadota; class Gammaproteobacteria; order Burkholderiales; family Burkholderiaceae_C; genus JAMIFN01. Next base: position 4,919 of record JAMIFN010000025.1, read on the forward strand.
AGCATGAGGTAAGGGTCGCCGCCGTGGGGGACTGTGGCTGCAGTGGCTGGCATCATGACTCTTGCGTACCTGTGTAGGGGTCTATGCTGTAAATCAGGCTTTTCACCAACGCTGCCATATGTGGACGGTTGCGCGCATCGGCGTCTAAAACCACGGGCGGCAGGCCTAGGCTTTCTAACGCCTGCATGATGTCGGCTCGGGTGTTGCAACCCGCCACATCGCCGTGCGTTAGCCCCACCACCAGCGCGGTCTCGTCAATAAAAGCGCGGAAAGCCTGCACATAACTGCGCAAATCGGCCACGGGGTCGGGGGCGCTGGCTTTGATCATCAGTACCAGCCCGAGGGCGTTTTCGGTCAAAATTTCCCACATGAAGTCAAAGCGCTGCTGCCCTGGCGTGCCATAAAGGCGCACTTGGTCGCCGTTCGCCAGCTTCATCAGGCCGTAGTCCATAGCCACCGTGGTGGTTTTTTTTAGCAGCCGAACTTCGTCGCTGGCCTGCGCGTCGGTGCTGACCACTTCAATATCGGACAGGGTTTGAATCGCCGTCGTTTTGCCCGCCCCCACAGGGCCAGCAAAAACCAATTTATACACTTGTGCCATGGGCGTTTTTTTCCTTAAGGCTTAAAACAATTTATCGAGCAAGGAGCGCAAAAAGCTGCGTCGCTCTTTATGCCCCCGCGTGGGAGGGCGCTCGGGTGCGCTCGGCCCCAAGGCACCAAAGCGACTATTGCTCCCGCTCTTGCTAGGCGCTGGCGCTTGCAACTGCCCCAGCCCAGACAGCACCGACAAGGCCACGAAGTGCAGCACCTCCTCTTCTTGCCCCTCAAAAATCTCGCACAATTTGCGCACGCTTTGCTCGCCGCGCACGCACAAAGCCGCCAACTGCACATCGACCGCACCCACCTGCCCCAGCTGCGTGAAATTGGGAAAGCGCGAGAGCTTCAAAACTGCGTCGCCCTGCGCCTGCAAGACCACTCCATCCAGCGCGTGACGGCACAGTTCCCACAGCACCACATCCAGCGCCAACATATACCGTTGTCCACGCCCTGCGGTTAAAGCCTGCTGCGCCTGAGCCGCTGCTGCAGCGGCCAGCGGCTCCAAGCTGGCTGCGTCTAATTGCGCAGCGTTAGCCAAAACTTTGAGCAAAGCAGAAACTGGCATATGGGCGGCGACCCAGCCCTCTTGCGGCTGCAGCAGCAGTTGCGTCGCGCCAATGTGCAGCAGCTGCGCCTCGCTGCCCGCCATTTTTTCCACCAAACGCAAAAAACGCTTGCGATGCAAGGCGGGCAAGTATTCGCGCAAAGCCAACACAGGGCTGGTTTGTGCACCTTTGCTCGATTTGCTTACTCCATGTGCAAGCAACTTCGACTTGACTGCACTTGACGCGGGCAATGCCGCTGCAGGCCTTGGCTCTAGTGTCGGCCTGGGCGCAAGCGCTGCCGCCAATGCGGGAGCCACATCTAAGGCGGTCAAGGCGGCCTTCACCGCCGCACTGTTGTAAGGCGCCGCCAAAAATTCCAGGCGCTGCCCCGCTTGCACGGGCAAAGCCGCCTGCGGCCAAGCCTCGCCCCCTGTGCGCGAGAGCAACAGCGCTGGCCGCCCCGCCAAAAACGCCAACAGCGCTTGCGCCTGCTCGCTGCCATACTGAGGCAAGCCCACACCGCCCAAATCCAACACCACTTTGGCGCAAGCCGCAGCCGCCGCACTTTGCACAGGCAAGCTGAAATCGGCCGTGCGCTTGAGCAAAACACAGCGCTTATCGCGCCAATTCATGCTGATTAAAATCTCGATAGCGGCCGCATCGTGGTCGCTTAAACCTGCTAATAAGACGGTCCTCATAGCCGCCCCCCTTGCTCTAAAAGCCCCATAGCGTCTTGCCATGCAGGGCCGCATACAAAACCAGCGCGTTGCAAAGTGCGACGCGCCAACATAAAAGCCAAAGTGTCTTGTGCGCCCACACAATGCGCTAAAAATGCCGCCTCCAACTGCCGAGAATCAGCCACCTCAGACTGGGCAAGCGCTGCCAAGATCGCCCCCGCTGCTGCGGCAGCCCTGTCGTGCGAATCATCGACACCGCATAACAGCGCCCGCTGCGGCACATCAGACGAAGGCTGCGTCAGCACCGACCAACGCGTTGCCAAACGATTGACTTGCGGTAGCGCCTGCGGCGCACGCACCTGCTGCTGCAATTTATGCCACAGCACCGCGCCTAAGCACTGCTGCACCTGGCGCTGGCGCAACACCTCGGCCTGCGCCCCGCCCTGCTGTGGGCAGGCATAAAGCCAATCGGCCAAAGCGCCCTGCAAAGGCTCGGCGCAGCCCAGCGCCACCGCCGCTGCCGTCCGTGCGCCATGCGCGGCCTGCATTTCGGGGCTGCGCAGCACGCGCCGACTGGCTGCGCGGAATGCCTCCACCGCCTCGCGTCTGGCCTGATCCATGTTTGCACTCCTCTTGCATGCCTTTTTCAGGACATTTTGCGCCCATTGCGGACAGTTGGTTTTGCGAAAATGGCTGCACATATAGTGCTGTCGATATGACAGCGGCAAGCCCGTAGCCAGTCCCATCCTCCTACAGCAAGCCCAAAAAAACAACTCGGGAAAGACGCTAGAAGTTCGGATAAATATTACTGACCGCACTAATGACTGCTTGGTTATTGCCCTGTTTTCGACCAAATTGCATGGATTCCCCTTGATTTGCCGCAAACGGCTACAATCTTGCGCTTGAAGGGGCTGCAATGGTTTCGACGCGGGTTCGGACGCAGAGCGGTGCATGCCGAGGTCAGGTTCCTCGTAAAACAGCTTGAAAAAAACTAACTGCAAACGACGAACGTTTCGCACTCGCGGCTTAAGCCCCGCGAGCCTTGCAACAGTCGGCCTATGGGCTGGGTGGGGGTGAAAGTCCTCACTGCAAGGTCATTCTCATAGGATCGCGTCTGCTTGGGCTACTTAAGCGGGCGCTAAATTTAAGGTAGCTGGCGGCAGTATCAGCGTGGGCTTGCGCGGGTGCTGTAGCGAGATCTAAATCAAAACCCTAAGCATGTAGATCTGCCTGAATAAGGCTTGCGGACGGCGGTTCAACTCCGCCCAGCTCCACCA